>CAZXRB010000149.1:5515-6655 GCA_964642845.1 uncultured Nitrospira sp. | reverse complement strand
GCGACAAACGAGGAAGTGAACATGGATCCCGTCTTCTTGGCCCGACTGCAGTTCGCACTGACCATCGCTTTCCACTACATCTTCCCGCCGTTGTCCATCGGCCTGGGTCTTATCATGGTCATCATGGAGGCCGCCTACCTGCGCACGCGGGATCGTTTCTATCTGGAGACGACCCGTTTCTGGGTCCGCATTTTCGCCCTCATCTTCTCCATTGGCGTGGCCAGCGGCATCGTCATGGAATTCCAGTTCGGCACCAACTGGGCCAGCTATTCACGATATGTCGGCGATGTCTTCGGCTCGGCGCTGGCGGCCGAGGGCGTCTTCGCCTTCTTCCTCGAAAGCGGTTTCCTGGCCCTGCTTATCTTCGGCTGGGATCGCGTTGGACCCAAGACCCACTTCTTCGCCACATTGATGGTGGCTCTGGGCGCCATGTTTTCAGCAGTCTGGATTGTCGTCGCCGACTCCTGGATGCAGACGCCTGCCGGCTTCCACATCGTCCAGACCGCCGCCGGACCTCGTGCGGAGATCACTGATTTCTGGAAGGTTGTCTTCAATCCCTCGGCCATGGATCGCCTCTGGCATGTCATCATGGGCGCCTGGCAGGCCGGAGCCTGGCTGGTCATTTCCGTCGCCGCTTATTATCTGCTCAAAGGCCGCCATGAACGCTTCGCCAAAGTCTCGATGCGCGTCGGCCTTGCCGTGGCCGTCGTCGCGGGCCTGCTCCAGTTGCTCAGCGGACATCACAGCGCTCTCGTCGCCGCGGAGCATCAGCCGGCGAAGATGGCGGCCTTCGAGGGACACTATGCCCGACAAGCTCCCGCGGACCTCTACCTGATCGGCTGGGTAAACGAATCCAGCCGATCGGTCGTCGGCGTCCGGATTCCCGGCATGCTCAGTTGGCTGATTCACGGTCGAACCGACGCGCCGCTCAAGGGCCTCGATGCATTCGGCGCCGACGTCCCACCTGTGAACATCGTCTTCCAGACCTATCATGCAATGGTCGGCATCGGCATGCTGCTCATCGCCCTCAGTCTGATCGGAGCGGCGCTTGCCTGGCGCGGCACGCTCTGGCAAAACCGCCTTGTCCTCCGGGTGTTCGTCGTCGCGGTGTTGCTGCCGCAGGCCGCCAACCAGCTCGGC
>CAZXRB010000149.1:0-5505 GCA_964642845.1 uncultured Nitrospira sp. | reverse complement strand
GGTTCTCCGCGGAAGTCGGACGCCAGCCATGGATTGTCTACAACCTCATGCGCACCGCCGACGCGGTGAGCCGCACCGTCGGCGCCGGCCAGATACTCGGCAGCGTCCTCATGTTCGGATTCATGTATGCTCTCTTGTTCGTGTTGTTCATCTATCTCCTGGACCAGAAGATCCGGCACGGTCCGGATACCGACGCCGCCGCTCCACCGCACCTCCTTCACGGTGATCGCGCGGCCCTCTAAACTTCCCCCGCTCACTGGAGATATCATGGATCTGAATATCACCTGGTTCATCCTCCTCGGAATCCTCTTCTTCGGATACGCCCTGCTCGACGGCTTCGATCTCGGCGTGGGCATCCTGCACCCGTTGACCAGGACCGACGAACACCGGCGGCTGATGCTCAACAGCATCGGCCCGGTGTGGGACGGCAACGAGGTCTGGCTCGTCACCGGCGGCGGAGCGCTCTTCGCGGCCTTCCCGCCGGTTTACGCGACGCTCTTCTCGGGCTTCTACCTGCCGCTGATGCTCCTGCTGACCGCTCTGATCTTTCGCGCAGTCGCCATCGAGTTCCGCTCCAAACGACCCGAACCGCGCTGGCGGCGAGCCTGGGACCTCGCCTTCGCGGCCGGAAGCCTGCTGGCAGCCCTGCTCCTCGGCGTCACCGTCGGCAATCTTGCCCGCGGCATTCCACTGGACGCCCAACACGAGTTCGCCGGTTCGCTCCTGGACCTGCTGAATCCCTACGCCCTCATGGTCGGCATCACGACCGTCGCCCTTTTCATGATGCACGGTTCGATCTACGTCGTCATGAAAACCGACGGACCGCTGCACCACCAGGCCCGCCACTGGGTGCGCAACACCATGATCTTCTTCATCATCTGCTACACCGCAACCACCATGGCCACGCTCCTTTATGTCCCGCGCATGGCCGAACCCTTCAAGGCCCATCCTTGGCTGTTCACGCTGGCCCTGCTGAACATGCTCGCCATCGCCAACATACCCCGGGAGATCTTCCATGGCCGCGATGCGCGGGCTTTCGCTTCCTCCTGCGCGGCCATACTGTGCCTGATGGCCCTGCTCATGATCGGGCTCCTGATCAAGGACGCGGACGGACGCTACGTGCCCCACATGATCGTCTCCACGGTGGACCCCGTTCGCAACAGCCTCACCATCTACAACGGAGCCTCGTCGAACAAGACGCTGGGCATCATGTTCATCATTGCCCTCACCGGCATGCCGCTGGTGCTGGCATACACGCTGTCGATCTACTGGGTCTTCCGGGGAAAAACCCGCCTCGAACCGGGCAGTTACTGACCAGCGCATCAGTTCCCGTTCGCCACTCCTCTCCGGCCAGCCGAGTCTGACTGCTCCAGGACCAGCGGCGAGTTCTTCCCCCGATCGCATTCCTCCCCCGGTTGTGCAGCCCACAACCGGACGGTCATGGCCGTACGCCCTTGGGCGGGAGTTTCGGCATAGGTCCAAGCTGTGATTCAGCGTAGTCGAGGATCAGTTGGTTAACCTTGGCCGACTGTTCATCGTGCACCCACGAGCCGGCGTTATCGACCACCTCAAGCCGACACTGGCGGGCAATGGCCACGAGCCGGACGCTGTGCTCGACGGGCGTTGGCCGGGCCTGCCTGCCCCAGATCAGCAGAAGCGGCGTCTCGACCTTGGGCAGCGACTGCAGGATCGACGAATCGAGATACCCCGTGATAAGGCTCGCGTAGGGATGGATCGAGCCGCCGCGCCGCGAGTTCTCCACAAGCCGCCGGATCTTCTGCCGCGTCACCGCCCGCGGATTCCAGAAACACTGCCTCAGGTACACTTCCAACTCGGCCTCGCCGGCCATCGTCTCGTAATAGCCGCTGCCCAGCGTCGGACTGCTCATCAGAAACCGGCGGATCGCCGCCAGCCACCGGGGCGAATCCATGCCCACCGGCTCCGAACGCGGACAGACAAAACACAACCGGTCAAAAAGATTGGCCCGCCACGCCGCCACCTCGCTGACATACGCGCACGACAGCCCGGCCGACACCACCAGCGCCGGCCGACCCACCACCTCGCGAAGAAAGTCAAACACCAGTTCCACATAGGTGGCGGCCCGGTACTTGATGTTGGGCGCGTCGCTGTCCCCGAAGCCGAGCAGGTCCACCGCGAAAACGGTGAACCGCCGGGAGAGCGGGTCGATGTTGTGTTCCCATTCCTCGTAACTGGCGCCGGGATAGATATTGTGTATCAGCACCAGCGGGTCCCCCATGCCCTTACGCTGGTAATGCACCCGCCCGTGATGCCATTTGTAGTAGTGTGAGGCCATCGATCCTACTTCACACAGTAGTCCACAAGCCGCGCAATTTCGCTGCGCAGATCCTTGCGATGCACCACGAAATCGACAAAGCCGTGCTCACGCAGAAACTCGGCGCGCTGGAAACCCTCGGGCAACTCAACCTTGATCGTGTTCCAGATCGTCCGCGGACCGGCAAAACCGATCAGCGCCTTGGGCTCGGCGATGATGAAATCTCCCAGCATCGCAAAACTCGCCGTCACACCCCCGGTCGTCGGATCCGCCAGCAGACTGATGAACAACAGCCCCGCATCGTCAAAACGGGCCAGCGCCGCCGACGTCTTGGCCATCTGCATCAGCGACAGCGTCGATTCCTGCATGCGAGCCCCACCGGAGCAACTGACGATCAGCAGCGGCAGCTTCTGCGTCACAGCCTCCTCGATCGTCAGCGTGATCTTCTCGCCCACCACCGAACCCATCGACCCCATCATGAACGTCGGATCCATCACCGCCATCATGATCGGGCGGCCCTTGATGAACCCCTTCCCGCATACCACCGCGTCCGGCTCGCCGCTCTTCTTCTGTTCCGACGCCAGACGGTCGACATAGGTCTTGCGGTCCACAAAGCCCAGCGGATCGGCCGGACGAATGTCGGCGAACATCTCCTCGAAGCTCCCCGGATCGACCAGTTGCGCCACTCGGGTGCGCGCCGAGATGCGAAAGTGATGCTGGCAACTGGGGCAGACGTTCAGCGCTTCGTCCACCACCTTGCGGAACAGCATCTCGTTGCATTCCGGACACCGCAGCCACAGGCCTTCGGGAATGCCCTCGCCCAGCTTCGGAGCGACGCTCTCTGGAGTCGGCATCTGTGTCATAGACCAGTTATCTTACACCATACCCACCCGACCAGGAAACCCGCATTCCATCTGGAGTTTCCCCCCACTTTAGAAAAGCGCAAGCGGCCTCCGATGCAGAAGTTGGACTATCAACTGCAAGGAGGCGGTTATGTTGGCCGGAGATGCCTAAGAGAAGGTATCGGCACTGTCGGGGGATTTTCTCAGACCTTTTGGAATGCTGGTGGACCATGACCCCCTGAGAGTGATGCGGGAACTGACGGCCGGCATCGTCTTCACCGGGTCGGTGCAACTCAGCAACGTGGCCCGGTTGTTCGCTGAATCATCCGCCCAGTTGGCTGATGCGGTGGAACGAATGAGCCATCATCTGTCGGATCGGCACTGGGGTTACCGCAACTGGGCGGCCATGATTCTCTCCGAGCAGGCCCGCTGGATCGAGAAGGATGATCTGATCCCCTATGGACGGCACGGAACTGGCCAAGCCGTGTCCAGCGACAATCAAAATCCGCCATCGACGACGATTCAACACCCGCAGTTGAGCTGGTGATCGGCGGCTGTGTTTTGAACTCGCATTGAAGCGGCTGTAAGGCCGCGTTCCCGAGTGCCAGGTCCGCGAACTGCCCGAGGCGCTGCTCGATACGCTACCGGTGGTTACCCATTGCCCGTCCGAACCAACTTCCGAACTGAGATTGAGTTGGAAGGCCTGATGATGGCTTCCGGCATCCTGCATGGTGCCCGTTCCGGTGGGGTAGGCCGACTGCCCGGCGAAGGATGCGCCCGTTGCCGGGAGGCGAGAATGAGGTCGCGACTTGGTCATGAGGCGTCAACTACGTGCGTCTCCGTTTTCCGCTCCGATGACGATGAGAATAATCTTTCTCATGCTACTGTGCCTTTCGAGTGTCCAATTTGTCCGCTCATGCCGCATGCGGCCAAACGCGCCCAGGCCGGGCCGGCGCATATGCCGCCGCGATGGGTCCGCAAATCGTTACTCCCTGATGAGGCAATACTATCTGCGTCCCCATTTAGTCCTCACTTTGCGCAGGACGGGGTACCACATTGCACCAAGCTACCTTGACCGCCCTGTTGATCAAGAGCAACGTCGCATAGCTGTGCTTCAAGGGATCGATCATCGCATTCTCATCAATATCTTGAAGCTGTCGGACTTCTTCAAGACGATCCTTGATGGATGACAGCTGGGCATGTGCCACTGCTGATTCAGGCCCACCACACCGAAGCACTTCATTGTCCACTTCAGTGATTTCTTGAATGAGTGCAACGAGAAGTGATCGGGCGTTTGGAGGGGCAACGTATTTGAGGGCAGCCGTTTCCAATGCCTTGCCTCTTTTGACCAACGCATCAAGCTGAGTCCAAGGGTCTAGTTTCTGTCGTTTCGGCATGTCTGCCTCCAGCGAAGTGTGATTTCATGGCTCAATTGAGCAGTCTTAGGACTTTCTCCAAATCCGCTAACCACTCTTCCATTTGCTCTCGCAGTGCCGGCGGACACTTGGGATCTTTCATCATTTCCTTGATTCTGCTCGCTTGGTCCTTCAACTGCTCAATGCGCGTGAGTTTCCCCCCCAGCATCTAGCCCCTCCGACCCCGACACATTATGCACCAACACCTGCATCTCGCCCACCGCAAACGTGTGCAGTTCCCTCACAGTCAAATTGCACCGCCGCGTCTTCTCATTCTGCTGGCTCACTCGGCGTACCGTGGCTGGCCCCGCGTTCCGCAGGAATATTGTATCTCCCTCGCGCAGCTCATGGGAATTCACCCACCGGCCGGACAAGGCTCCTCCTTGATCTTCCTTGGGCGCCAGACCACGCGGAATCTCGCGATCGGCCAAATCCTGCCCTTCGATCACCCAGAACGGATGATATGCCGTTGCTCGAACGGTTCTTTGCCCGTCAATCTCAATGGTCACGATCGGGCCATCATACGGATTGTCATGCCGCTGCTCGACTTCGCATAGCCGCCAGACGCCAGTCTGGAAATCAAAGGCCCAGACTCTCTCGCCGGGCTCAATAGTGGAAATTGGCCGCAAACCCGTTTCGGTCGACACGGGCGTATCTGGTGGGAAACAGTTGAGCCCCTCGCCCATCGCAACCCGGCCAGCGAAAATTGCCGCAGCGAGTTCCATCGAAATCGCACCAGTGGCCGCAATGCCGTTCGTCCAAGCCTCGACATTTCCGCCGGAAATCCCGGCATCCTCAAATGCTCCATGAGCAAGGTTGTTTAGGTTTTCGTTCTGGTGAAGCAATATCCACGAGGCAAACGTGTAGTACCCCGCCGCGGCTCCTGAGGAGAAACCGCCCCCCGGATCGACTCCGGGGTTCTCCAGTGCCTTCCAGTCGGCCGCATACTTGATTT
>CAZXRB010000148.1:0-6933 GCA_964642845.1 uncultured Nitrospira sp. | reverse complement strand
CTAGACGTATGCATCAACGTGTGACGCCACAGCTGGATGGCGACGGCGTCGGCCGTTGCGTTTCGCGGGAGGAGTCTTCCGAGGAAGGCGCGCATCCGAGCGGTCTGATTTTTCGTCACATTCCCGTCCCAGAGCTGGGAATAGAGATCAAAAGTTCTCCAAGCCAGCGAGTAGGGCATTTGAGCGCTAGAAGGAAAGTGTACCGGAAGTCCTTTCTCGTCCCCGAGACGTAAGCCCCCTCACCGGATGCGGGAGGCTTAATGGCCTTGCGGCGGACATCTGCTTGCGCTGGTTCAAGGTAGCGCATCGTTTCCAGATCATTCGGTGGAACTATCCGTACTTGCGGCCGATCCCAGGAAAGGCTAGACTTGCGGCATGCCAATGAGCGCTGACCAGGTCCTCCAGCAGGCCTTGCGGCTTCCCGAATCTGAGCGGGCGCGGCTTGTCACGGAGCTCTTGGCCACACTCGAGCCGGAGTTGCCCACCGACAGACGAAGCGAACAGGAATGGATTGCCGAGGTAGAGCGTCGGGCGCGCGCCGCCCTTGACGGCGCTTCGGCTCTCTCCTGGGCAGAAGCCCGTGCACGCGCCCAGGATCGCCTGGCCGGCAAGTGACCTCGATCCGAGTTGCTCCCGAGGCGTTGTCGGAGTTGATTGACGCTGCTGCCTGGCTATGATGTAAGGCGCGTCGGGCTGGGTACTGAGTTCTTGGAGGAAGTCGAGCGCGTACTGCCGCTGATTGAACGTCTTCCCTCATCTTTTGCGCGACTGCAGGGAATTACCCCCGATTTGACTATTCGCCGTGCCTTGCTGCCTCGCTTCCCTTACGCACTGGTATTTATGGAATTGCGTGACCATGTGCGAATCATTGCGGTTGCCCATGTCAAGCGGAAGCCGGGCTACTGGTTGACAAGAGTAGAACAGCCGTAAGATGAAGGCCTCCGCGCGCGAAGTGGTTCTACCCGTTTGCCGGCTCTCTCGTCCGTCGTTTGACTTCCCTTCCCCGCCCTTCTAGAATCCGCGCATCGATTCTTGCCATGCCATCCCAATTCGTCCATCTCCATCTCCACACGCAGTTCAGTCTGCTCGACGGCGCCAATCAGATCGAGCCCCTCGTGCGGCAAATCAAAGCGTTCGGCCAGCCGGCCGTGGCCATGACCGATCACGGCAACATGTTCGGCGCGGTGGAGTTCTACCGGAAAGCCAAGGAGGCGGGCGTCAAGCCGATCATCGGGTGCGAGGCGTACATGGCCTTGGGCAGCCGGCTGGCGAAGAAGGACAGCGGGCTCGCGCACAACGATTACTACCATCTGATTCTCCTCGCCCGAAACCGGACCGGCTATCAAAACCTCATCAAGCTCGTGAGTAAAGCGTACCTTGAAGGCTTCTACTACAAGCCGCGGATGGACAAAGAGATTCTCAAGGAGCACCACGAGGGTCTCATCGCCCTCTCCGGCTGTCTCAGCGGCGAAATTCCCTATCTGATCGGCCAAAGGGATATGGCCGGCGCGATGGCGGTGGCCGGCGAATTTCAGGAGATTTTCGGCAAGGGTAATTTTTATCTCGAAGTCCAAGCCAACGGGCTCGAGCACCAACGGGTGGCGAACGCCGGCTTGATGGAAATCCATAAGAAGCTCGGCATCCCGCTCGCCGGCACGAACGACTGCCACTATCTCAAGAAGGAAGACGCGCGGCCCCACGAGCTCATGCTCTGCCTGCAGACCGGCAAGACCCTGAGCGATCCCGCCCGGATGAAGTTCGACACCGATCAACTCTATGTGAAGTCCACGGAGGAGATCGCGCCGGCCTTCGCCGAATTTCCCGGCGCGGTGAGCAACACCTGCCGCATTGCCGATCAGTGCGAGCTCGAGTTGACCCTCAACAAGACCCACCTCCCCCAATATAAGGTGCCGGAGGGGTACACGCGCGAATCCTACGTTGAGCATCTCGCGGTCGAGGGGTTGAAGGCCCGGCTCAAGGAACGGCCGAGCAAGATTCCCACCGCGGTGTACGAGCAGCGCCTGCGCGAAGAATTGATGGTCATCTGCTCCATGGGGTTTGCAGGCTACTTCCTCATCGTGTGGGACATCATTCGCTTCGCCCGCTCGCGCGGGATTCCGGTGGGGCCCGGCCGCGGATCCGCCGCCGGCAGCCTCGTGGCCTACGCGCTGCGCATCACGGATCTCGACCCCCTGGTCTATAGCCTGCTGTTCGAGCGGTTCCTCAATCCCGAGCGTGTGTCGCTTCCCGACATCGACATGGATTTCTGCATGGACCGCCGGGGCGAGGTCATCAACTACGTCGTCGACAAGTACGGCTCCGATCATGTCGCGCAGATCATCACGTTCGGAACATTGGGCGCCAAGGCCGCGATCCGCGACGTAGGCCGCGTGCTGGAGATTCCCTACGCCGAATGCGACAAGGTCGCCAAGCTGGTCCCCAATCAGTTGAACATCACCCTGCAGCAGGCGCTCGCACAGGCACCGAAGTCGCGCGCGCTGGTGGAGCCCGACCAGAAGATCGCCGAGCTGATGACGGTGGCCCAGTCGCTGGAAGGGCTTGCGCGGCACGCCTCCACCCATGCCGCCGGCGTGGTCATTTCCGAAGAGCCGCTGACCGATCACGTGCCGCTCTACAAAGGGGCCAACGACGAAATCGTCACCCAATACACAATGGGCGACGTCGAGAAGATCGGCTTGGTGAAGTTCGATTTTCTCGGGCTCAAGACGCTGACAATGATCCGCCGCGCCGTGGATCTGATCAACCGCGGGCGCCCCGGCCGGCCGCCGCTCGAGATCGAAGAGATTCCCTTCGACGATCCGAAGACCTTCCAGCTGCTCTCGTCCGGCAAAACTACGGGCCTGTTCCAGTTGGAAAGCTCGGGCATGCGCGATCTCCTCACCGGCCTCAAGCCGGACCGGTTCGAGGACATCATCGCGATTATCGCCCTCTACCGCCCCGGTCCGATGGATCTGATCCCCGACTTCATCAAGCGGAAGCAGGGGAAGATTCCAATCACCTACGAGGTGCCGGAACTGGAACCGATCCTGAAAGACACTTACGGCGTCATCGTCTATCAGGAACAGGTGATGGCCATCGCGAACAAGGTGGCCGGCTTCTCGCTGGGCCAAGCCGACATTCTCCGCCGCGCCATGGGCAAGAAGAAGCCCGAGGAGATGGAAAAGCTCCGCGCGCAGTTCCTCGACGGCGCCAAGCAGAACAAGATCCCCGAGAAAAAAGCCGAGAAGCTCTACGAGCTGATCCACAAATTCGCGGGCTACGGATTCAACAAGTCCCACGCCGCCGCCTATGCCGTCGTGTGCTACCACACCGCCTATCTCAAGGCGCACTATCCGACCGAATTCATGGCTGCGCTCATGACGAGCGACATGGGCAACCAGGACAAGATCGTGGGCTACTTCACCGAGTGCCGCGACCTCGGCATCAAAGTCCTCGGGCCGGATGTCAACGTGAGCCAGAAGGACTTCGCCGTCGCCGACGGCGCGATCCGGTTCGGGCTGGCGGCGATCAAGAACGTCGGCGAGGGCGCCGTCGAATCGGTGTTGGCGATCCGCGACGAGGGCGGGCCCTTCACATCGTTTTTCGACTTTTGCCGGCGTGTGGATTTGCACAAGGTGAACAAGCGCATGCTGGAAGGTTTGATCAAGGCGGGCGCGTTCGACTCCACCGGCGCCAAGCGGGCGCAGCTCATGGCGGTGTTGGACCAGGCGGTGGAGGACGGGGCCGCCGCGCAGCGCGAGCGCGAATGCGGGCAGACCAGCATTTTCGGCGACCCGGCGGACGGACACGGCGCCGCCCCGTCGCTGGCCGCGCCGCCCCTGCCGGCCATTCCGGAGTGGGATCAAGCGCAGCGCTTGAAGTTCGAGCGCGAATTGACCGGCTTCTACATCACCGCCCACCCGCTCGCCCGCTACGAGGCGACCATCAGCGCGCTCTCCACGGCCACCACGGCGACCCTCAACGAGCTGCCGGACGGCAAGGAGGTCAAGCTGTGCGGCATCATCGCGTCGGTCAAATCCATGCTGACGAAAAAAGGCGATCGGATGGCCTATCTCACCGTGGAAGATTTGCAAGGCACGGTGGAAGTCATCGTGTTTCCCGATCTCTACAAGACCGCCGGCGAGTTGCTGGCCCCCGAGCGCCTCGTGCGGATCGCCGGCGCCATCGACCGCGGCGACAAAGGCACCAAGCTCCGCGGCAGCAAGATCGAGCCACTCGCGGACGTGCAGACCCAGACGATCAAGCGCGTGCGGATCCGGATGATGGACGGGCCCCACGTGTGCGCGCAGTTGCCGCGCCTGCTCGAGATCTTGAAACGCCATCCCGGGTCGACGGCGGTTTCCATGACGTTCCGAACGGACGAAGCGTTGGAGGCCGAGACGGCGCCGCTGCCGAACCTGGGGGTGAGCGCCAGCGAACATTTCGTCGCAGATGTTGAAGAAGTGCTAGGCAAAGGGGCGCTGTCTTTGCTATCGTAGCGTACGTAGTTGGGGGGATGAGCGACTATGCGCGACTATCTCGAATTTGAAAAACCGATCCGCGACATCGAGGAAAAGATCGAGAAGCTATCCGCCGCCGGCGCGGGCAAATCCTCGGCCCAAGACGAGATTCGCAAACTGCGCACCAAGCTCGCGCAGACCGAACACGAGCTGTATCAAAACCTCACCCCCTGGCAACGCACGTTGCTCGCCCGCCATCCGCAGCGCCCCAGCACGCTCGATTACATCAACGATCTGATGCGCGGGTTCCTCGAATTCCACGGCGACCGCGCGTTCGCGGACGACCGCGCGATCGTGGGCGGCTTCGCCCGCTTCAACGATCGCACCGTCATGGTCATCGGGCATCAGAAGGGCAAGACGTTGAAAGAGCGCATGCAGCGGAATTTCGGCATGCCGAACCCGGAGGGCTATCGCAAGGCGCTGCGCCTGATGAAGATGGCCGAAAAGTTCAATCGCCCCATCATCACCTTCATCGACACGCCGGGCGCCTATCCCGGCATCGGGGCCGAAGAGCGCGGACAGGCCGAAGCCATCGCGCGCAATCTGTTGGTGATGTCACGGTTAACCGTTCCTATTGTCTCGGTCGTGATCGGCGAAGGCGGCAGCGGCGGCGCGCTGGCCCTCGGCGTGTCGGATCGCGTCCTGATGCTGGAGCACGCGGTCTACTCGGTCATTTCCCCCGAAGGCTGCGCGGCCATCCTCTGGGACGATCCCGCCAAGGTGCCGGATGCGGCCGCCTCGCTCAAAATGACCGCCAAGGACCTCTTGGAGCTGGGCGTGATCGACGAGATCATTCCCGAGCCGCTCGGCGGGGCGCACCGGGATCCCAAGGCGGTGTCCGATCGCGTCGCCAAAGCGCTGACCAATCACCTCTTCGGCCTCATGGACCTGTCGCCGCAACAGCTGCTCGCACAGCGCGATGAGAAATATCGCAAGATGGGCGCCGTCAACGGTCTGCCCGTCGCGGCCTCGTAAACCACCGGACCGGCCCGCTCTCCTCGTTCCGTGCGCTCCATCGACGGTAGGATCTCGTGAAAGGGAATGCTTCCGGGCGACCTTCGGTCGCCGCCGGCGGACGACGCGGTCGTTACGGCAGCAGCCGGACCGCACGGAATCGCCGTTCAATGGCTGCCAGCAGGGTACGCGCGAGCGTCTCTTTCCAGGGCGTCAGCGTCTCCGCATCGAGATACCGCTCCACCGTACGCGGCAGCTTCCGCCACCAGGCGCGCGCCGACAGGCGGGCTTGGCCGGCGTGCGGCGTCTCGCCGGCGAGGAGCTGACGGATCTCCCGCTCGAAGAACTCCACGTGGGTTTCCTCGTCTTCCACAATAGAAGCGAGATCCGGCCGGAGCTCGGCCAGGAGGATGGCGAACTCCAGGCCGAGCGCTTCATACCCGTACAGATGGACGGCCAATGACGGCCACTGGCGCGGCACGGCGGGCAACCGGTCCCGGCGGTGAGAGGCATGGCCGACCAGGGCTTCGAACTGACGCAGGTGGTTCTGCTCGTCGGCCTCATGCCGCTGGAGAAACACCTGCACGTTGGGCGGCATGTCTTGACGCTGCGCGGCGCGCACGGCCCACAGCGCCATCGCTTCGGCTTTCAGAAAACGCTCGAGAATGGCCGGCTCGCAGGCGGCCGGCAAGCGGCACCTATCGGATTCCTGGAGGGGCGCCATCGTGGGCGGCACTATACCGAAGCGGTCCGGGGAAGCCAAGCCGGACCGCCGCGCACGGATTTCCACCGTTCTATTGTCAGAACCGCGCGCTTCTGCGACACTACGTACAGCTACTCACCCGACCGGCTGGCCCACCAGAACACCGCGGAGGCCGCCCGGTCTCCTGACGAGGATGCGCCTCCATGAATCATCCCATCTCCCTGTCTGTGTGGATGTGCGACACGCGATTGGTGTTGGGGCTGCTCGCCGTCACGGCGCTCGGCGCCGGCTGTGTGAGCCAACACGCCTATGACACCGTCAGGGCCCAGAGCGACGAACTGGCCCGCACAGTGGAGGCCGAGCGAAACGAGATCAGGGACTTGGATCAACGCGTGACGGCCTTGCAGGTGTCGAATCGACAGTTGGATGCGGCGACGACCGAGGCGCGCGCCGCGATTCAGCGGGAACTGGAGCAGGAAGCGATGTGGCGCCGGCGCGCCGATGAACGGCTGGCGGCGCTGCAAACGCAGGTGGCGTCTCTCTTGAATCAGAATCGCGTCCTTGCCCGCGAGCTGGCCGAGGCCAAGCAGGAGCGTGTATCTTTGCAGGCCATGGTCACGCAATATAAGGAGGAGATCGCCGCCGCCCAGGCGCTGCCGCCTCCCTCGCTGTCCCAGCTCCCCCCGCTGCCCCCTGCGCCGGCGTCCGCCCCCGCCTCGGTGACCACGCCGCCCGCCCCGGCCGCGGAAAGCAGCG
>CAZXRB010000147.1:0-7091 GCA_964642845.1 uncultured Nitrospira sp. | reverse complement strand
GAGGGGGGAATTTCAGATGATCGCACCAGGGGGAATTTCACGTGATCGTTGACAGCGGTTAGCGATTCGAGTCATGTCCCAACGGCGGGAAGTGGCGCTTCAATTGAGCGGGGAGTTGGACCATACCGTGCCAGAGTTCAATCTCGCGCTGCATCGGTCCGAACCCCCTGTGGCTGCAGGAGCACGGCTCCGGAGTGTGCTTGGTGTTACCTCGGAGGAGCAATTGGAGTGGGCGAATGAGTGGCAGGCATGGCGACGGTGGCGTGCCATTGGAAAAGACTCCCGGTACATTTCCCTTCTCCGGTACATTTCCCTTCTCCACGAGCTTAAGCAGCGCTTTTGCTTTCGGCTTTTTTCGATTGGTCAGTTCTTCACAAAGGAGAAGCAGCGTTTCCAAGCAAGCTTTGTCTTCGCGGAAAAGTTTCTCTAGCTCTTCAGTGGAATAATTAAAATATGGGCGCGCCATCTTAACCCTCAACTGCCATCTATCCACCACTCTGGCCTGAACCTGTCGCGACAATCTTTCCGGACTGTCTGCTGA
This sequence comes from uncultured Nitrospira sp., assembly GCA_964642845.1. GTDB lineage: Bacteria > Nitrospirota > Nitrospiria > Nitrospirales > Nitrospiraceae > Nitrospira_D. The sequence continues at coordinate 6,550 of CAZXRB010000147.1, read as the reverse complement.
TCCATACGAGCGTGACAGGCCCATCTAACGTGGTCCCTAGTCCATACGGCCATACCACTATCCAACACGCCGTGCAGGGTTCGATGATATTCTTGTACGCGGCATAGGGACTATCCGATGTGCTTCCAGAAATGACTTCCAGTTGCGAAGCGTCGCAATCTGTCCCATGGGTGCGCTTGAAATATCCGACAGCTATCTTGGCTGCGTCAGAAGACGAAACGCCGCCCAGTCGATTATCGCCACTGCTATCGGCTAGTGCACGTAGCCCTTCGTGAGGATCGTTGTATTTAATGCCAGTAGGAGTGAACTCAATCGCTTCTTGGAAGCACTGTCTTGCCTCATCACAGCGGCCCATCTCTGCCAGCATACTGCCGATATTGTTAAGGAGAATGGCATAGGTCGGCTCTTCTCGAAGCCGTTCGCGAACGGTATTGAAGTAATTGGGCAGGAAGTACAGTACCCGCTGCTTGGATGAGTCCATCACTTGCTTGTAGAGCAACCCTCGATTTGTACCTGTCCGCTCCTCTCGCTCCGCTTCCTCGCCGCTCGGCCACGCTACCTTGTCGATACCGGAGGTTAATGCAGCCAAGAAAAGCATCATCTCGAATGCTTTCTTAGTCCAAAGCTTTCCATCAGTATCGCGGTGAGGAAGCCGGGGACTCTCTGGGCTATTGTGAAGGTTGAGTGCCAGACGGCGAAATAAAGCGGTAAGGGCTGCCTCATAGTGCTGAAGCGCGTCTTCGAAGCGGCCCATCTTTTTATATGTCAACGCCAAGCTGTTTTGAGCAAGCTCAGCGCCAGGCTCGAGCTTCACCGCCCGTTCCAGCCAGGCCACTGCCTGTTCATACTTTTCCATGAGTTGATAGACGATACCGAGTGCGGATAGGACAGGCACCTGCTTGTCGTCAAGTGCGACGGCTGACTTGAGATACTGTTCTGCTTCTTCAAGTTGACCAAGGAAGCGGCAAGCCTGACCAGCCAGGTAGAGAGTGTTCCAGTCCTTTTCTCGAGACAGTGAGTGTCGGAGGATGGTTAGCGCTTCCTCATAGCGCTTAGTTTGAAAGCAGCCTTGAACCCGATCTAGGGTCGCATCATCCAAAATTATTCCTCCTCGAAGCCATGATCGGTGAACTTCAACGTTCGGCTATTCTCGGTGACGGTGCGGACGACATTCTCAGGTGCGCCGTTTGGTATTTCGGCCTCGATCTCCAACGTCACTTTGACATCGGACCCCACCAACCCGACCAAATGGGCGATGACTTCGTCGCCGATCCGGCCGGCATCCCGTCCGACGCGGGTCGGATCGAGTGTCACGCTTCCATGGAAACGCTTTGGTCGACGCGCAGCCTTGGGCTTCGCACCATCCTCCTTACCGGTTCCCGCTTCTCCTCCAGCCTGAGCCGTCCCACCCTGACCTGTTGTGGGTTCTCGAGTTCCGGCTGCCTTCGCGTCAGCCTCTTGCTGTTTGACTGCAACGTCAGGTCGAACAAGGAGCCCGGGATCAGTGCTTGTGATCAACAGGCGCTCCCCGCATCGCAACCCTCGGTAGCGCGCATTGGCTTCATCGAGGCTGTCTGCATAGGCAAACGTTTCGTGATGCCACAACAGCAATCCCAATCCGTTCTGTATCGCATCAACAAGCACTTCAGGGCTTCTCAGACGTGGCAGGTACAGATAGCGTGCGAAGTCTTCGACAAGTTGGCGGACCTCAACATGCTGACCTCGCCAGAGCGGCACGTCGTCCAGTCCAAAACAAAGGGGTCGGAGTCCAAAACAAAGGGGTCGTCCAAAACAAAGGGGTCGGGAATCTTTGTTTGTAGTGTCTCGATTTGGAAGAATCGCGCGTGCTAACCGGCTCTGTTTGCTCATTGGTGGCGTGATGCGGTCTCAGGCTGGGACATCGACGTATTCGACTCGGCTATTCGGCGGAGGGATGGGGAGGCCGTCTGCTTTCAGGCCCTCCAAATGAAACTCGATGGCTTCTCGAATGAGGGTTTCGGTTTCCGCCACGGTGGAACCGGTCGCAACACAGCCCGGCAGGTCCGGAACATAGGCGGCGTAATTCGACGGAGCTTTCTCAATCACGACCGCGTAACGCACCTAGGACATCACTCACTTTCACGGCGTGAGGATAGCGCAGTCATTCGCAGATTCCAAATGATCAATAGGTCGCAAGAAGTTCGGTTTGGTGGGCCGTGTAGGGGTCGAACCTACGGCCCGCTGATTAAGAGTCAGCTGCTCTACCAACTGAGCTAACGGCCCACCGGGTATGTAGCTTCTTTCTGAGGCACGACTGGAGACCTCGCCCACCTGCTGGTGGTGCGCCTGACAGGATTTGAACCTGTGGCCCTCAGCTCCGGAGGCTGATGCTCTATCCAGCTGAGCTACAGGCGCTCCTGCAAGCACGGTCGCCCACCTTAACACAGGCCCAAAGTCGCTGTCTAGGTCGCAACCTTGGCCGGCAAGAAGGCATAGGGGACGAACAACTCTTCGCCGGCAGCCTGGCTCTCACGGCGCGCCAGGGCCAACTCCTTCGCTTCCTGTTCGGCCAACCGGTCCTCTTCCCTGCGCAACGCCGGCGAGAGCCGCCGCACCGGGACAAAGGTCTGCACCTCGCAGGCACCGTGCACGATGCCGTCCTGCTCCGGTGGAATGCCCATCGACCGGCAGGCGAGGGGCCGGTGCGCATAGATCGCGCAGCTCCCGTCGTCCGCCAGGGCCGGGCAGGGCAGATCGCGATGGCGGTCCACCATCCCGTCTATCCTGTCGTCCGGCCAGTGGTCGATGAACGGATTATCGGCGAGGGTGGGGGCTGCGGCGGTGAGCAGGGCCACGTGATCCGCCGCCTTCTGTTCGATGGCTTGCCGCTCACGAGCCGGGAGGGTCCGGAGGCCGCGCCGCGCTTCCTGCCGATCCAAAACCGTCACGGGAAACAGCCCGATGCAGCAGCGGTGGCAGCCCTTCCGGCAGGGAAGCTCGGCTACGAGCGACGCGCGCGCCCGCTCGAACCACTGGCTGGTGCGGTCGAACAGCGACGACCCGGTCGATGGAGGGAGAGGGCCGGACACATCATTCTTCCACGGCGACCGACATATCGACGATGAGCTCGCCCTTGGGCGAGTAGAAGCCCTGGTTGTCGATCTGGACGATGCCGTTGCATTGCTCCTGATAGAATTCGAGGATCCATCCGTTGAAATCGTAGCCTTCGTCGGTCATGTCCTTGTCGACGAAACGCGTCGTGAGGATGAACCGCGACCGATTCACGTATTCCTGGGCCAGCTGCGCTTCGATATCGTCGTGCGCGCGCAAGAGATCGAGGAACTGCCGTTTCTCCTGCTCGTAGACGTCCTGATAGCTGCCGCGATCGCGGACGCAGAAGAGCTGAATCGGCTTGCGGTCGCGATCGTAGCCCAGCGCCACTTGCACCCAGGCCCATTCGTCCAACGCGGCCTCCTCCATTCCCGATGGAAGGATGGGGGTTTGCCCGCGCGCTTTGAGGAACTCGATCAGCAGCCGCAGCGGCGGCGAGTTTTCCTTCTGACAAAAGACGCGGGAATATGTATAGGTTTCGGCCTGTTCGGCGGCAGCTGGTTGGCTGCCGGCTGGAAGAATCGGCAGTTCCTTACCCATGGGGTTTCCTTTCACATCCTCACACCAGCCGGTGTGGGCACGCTGCGAGGCGTTACTGTACCGCCCCGTCCGCCGGCTTCGCAAGGGGGAGGCGTAGGCATTTCCCCACGCCAGGCCTGCGTTTTTCTCGTTGACAGGGTTCGGGCGCTTGGCTACACTCTCGCGGGTTTTCGCCAAACGCTCTGTTTACGTACGTCTTCAGACCTCACGTCCGGGCGTGGTTGAAACGGCGAGTCCACAACAGCACTGAGTTCCCATCATCCCTTACCTTCAAGGAGGTTCTCGAATGGCAAAATCAATGACGAAGTCGCAGATTGCGGATCATCTGGCCGGGAAGGCCGGCGTCACGAAGAAAACGGCCGTCCAGATTCTGGACGACCTGGCCGCGCTCGCCTATCGCGAGGCGAAGAACGTCTTTACCGTCCCGGGCATCGGCAAGCTGAAACTGGCGAACCGCAAGGCCCGCATCGGTCGCAATCCGCAGACCGGCGAGGAGATCAAGATTCCGGCCAAGCGCGTCGTGAAGTTCCGGGTCGCCAAGGTGGCGAAGGACGCGATCCTCGGCAAGAAGTAATCGGAGGGTTCCGTCTCCCCCGCTGTGGCGCCCTGAGGCCGACGCCTCAGCCGCGCACATGAGATCAGCTCGGGCCGAAGTCCTCTAGAGGGCTTCGGCCCGAAGCTTTTTTGAGCGATGCGTTCAGGAATGTGTGGAAGCCGGACGCTCAGAGATGCGAAGGGCCGAGCCCGCTGCCCCCCATCCCGTCGTGGCCCACCAGACGGATGGCGTCCCCGTCCTGGACCATAGAATCCTCGCTGGCGATTTTTTTATTGATCGTCACGAGGATCTTCTTTTCCCGCAGCAACTGGAGCAGGTGGCGAAGCTGCACCCCTTGTCGCTGAATGAGTTGGCGGACGGTCATCGGGGTGGTGAGTTCGCAGGCCACGTCCCGTTCACCGTCGGCGGTTTGCAGTTGTCCCGTCAACATGATCGTCACCATGGCGGACGTTCCTTGCCGGCGGCCGGATTGACTCGGCGACGGCCGGCTGCCGATAATATCGCCTCTATGCAATCCGTGGATATTTATAACCCCGGCATGCCGGATTTGCAGTTCGTGCTGTTCATGTCGGCGCTCTGCACCGCCGATCTTCAGACGATCAACATCCCGGACGAATTGCGCCGGACCATCTTCAACCGCTGCTGGGCCCTCCTGCACACCGAGCCGCCGCCGGCCGATCCGAAAGAGCGTGTGCTCGATCTTCGCGGAGGTACGGAGCTGACGTTGGACGCCTGTGTGTCCACGATCCGCAGCCTGCTCGCGGAAGCGGGCATCACGATCGTGACCTGGGACCACCCGGTCAGCGAGCCGAGCCGCCAAAGTACCCCGGCCGCGCAGCCGCTCATCGAACGATTGGGCCGATTGTACCCCGACGATCCCGATATCGTCGATCCCCGGACCAGGGGGCCAGAGGGATCGGCGTAGCGGGCACCGCCGACCTGCCTGCGGGCGACTTGGCAGGGATTGGCAGGGAGAGGCGAGGGTCGAAGCCCGCCGTTGATCCTTGGAGGATGGCTATGTTATGCCTGTGGGCGCCAGAGGGGAGTCTGGACCGGAACATTCTTACTGCGATCTATAGAGGAGGAGTGCAATGGGCAAGAGTCTGAAGGGAACCAAGAGCCATGAGAACCTGAAGCATGCGTTTGCCGGCGAATCGCAGGCCAACCGCCGCTACCTCTATTTCGCGCGCCGGGCCGATATCGAAGGTTATCCCGACGTCGGCGGGCTGTTCAGGGATACGTCGGAGGCCGAAACGGGCCATGCGTTCGGCCACCTCGATTTCTTGAAGGAAGTCGGCGATCCCGCCACCGGCGTGCCGATCGGCAATACCGAGGCGAATCTCAAGTCGGCCATCGAGGGGGAGACCTACGAGTACACCCAGATGTACCCCGGCATGGCCAAAACCGCCCGGGACGAAGGCTTTGCGGAATTGGCGGAGTGGTTCGAGACCCTGGCCAAGGCGGAGCGCTCGCACGCCAATCGCTTCCAAAAGGGCCTCGACAGCCTGAAGATGGCGTAACCCCCACCCCTCCCTCCCCCGTCAAAGGGGAGGGCTAGGGAGGGGAGGGCGAAAGTTGAAAACCCTCAGCCTTCTCCATCCCGTCGATCCTCAGCAGCTCGACAAGGAGACGTTGCGGATCTACGAGATTTGCGACGGGTGCCGGCGCTGCTTCAACCTCTGCCCGTCGTTCAACACGCTGCTGGACCGCATCGACCAGTACGAGGGCCATGTGGCGAAGCTGACCCCCGCCGACCACCATCAGGTGGTCGACGAGTGCTACTACTGCAAGCTGTGTTTTAATCACTGCCCTTATACGCCCCCGCATCAATACGACCTCGACTTCCCCCGTCTGATGATTCTCTGGAAGAAGCGATTGGCCGCCGAACGCGGCGTGCGCTGGCGCGACCGGCTCCTGATCAAAGCCGATCTCATCGGGACCGTGGGAAGTCTCACAGCGCCGCTGACGAACTGGCTGCTACGGAACCCGCTGGTCCGTCTCCTTGTCGAGAAGGTCGCCGGGGTCCACCGGGAACGGCAGGTCCTGCATTTCTCGGGCGACACGTTTCCCCGCTGGTTTGCCCGTCGCCCGCAGCCGAAGCCGGCCGCTCCCGCGGCCAGAAAGGTCGCGCTCTTCTCCAGCTGTCTGGTGAATTATCAAGCGACGGATATCGGCAAAGCGACAGTCCAGGTCCTCGAGAAGAACGGGGTTACGGTGGTCGTGCCGGAGCAGCGTTGTTGCGGCATGCCGCACTTCGATATCGGAGACACGCAGTCGATTCAGCAGGCCGCGGTCGCGAACGTCGCCTCCCTGCAGCCGTGGGTGGAACAGGGGTATGATGTCGTGGTGCCGGTGGCCAGCTGC
>CAZXRB010000146.1:0-7107 GCA_964642845.1 uncultured Nitrospira sp. | reverse complement strand
TACGACGGCAACAACATCACCACCGGCAACGGTTGGGACACGCTCTCCCGCTCAGATCGCGGGAATCGCAAGGGGTACGCGGGGTATGAGCATGATGCTGCTTTGACAACCAAGACTCTCGTCCGATACCGCTTTTATGATTGCGAACTAGCGAAATGGATGTCCCGAGATCCTATTGGCTATTGGGGAGGCGTCAATCTATACGCATATAGCGTGGCCAGTCCACTCACCTACATCGACCCGATGGGCTTGATCGCCTATGCACAAGCCGGAGGTTCAGGATGCACCAGCGGCTGTGGCTCATACGGGCCGCCTGATTTCTTCCAACCCCCCAATCCCGCGACTCCGCACATTCCGTCATTGATAAACCCGCCCGATCCGCTGGACGATAAAACGTATGGATATTGCTGGGGCCCATTAGCAACGTTTCTATCGAATCAATGCAATGGTGCGAATGTAGGCATTGACGTATGCAAGCAGTGCTGTGAAGCTGCAGGTCGATCAATAATGGGCTGCATTACTGGCACATACAACATCAATCCCGGCCTCGGTAGAGACCCCGACTTATTGCAAAAGGTAGGAAGTTGGGTCACCGGATGCCAGTCGCGTTGCGAAGAAAAGCGCATACCTATCCGTCGTCAGAAGTCCCCCTTCATTCCCGGAGACAAGCCAACGCCACTCTTCAAACCGCCCTGGTGGGTGCCCGGTCCCATCAAGAGGTTCATCGAGCCACTAATTCCAGGTGACGATTTTCCCCTCTTGCCAATCCTTCCTTACAAGTGGCACCCATTGGGGCCCAATTGCCGATGGAAGTGGGAGATCACGCCAACTCGCATCCGAATCAAGATCGAGTGCGGCAAGGCGCCCGACAACAAAGTTCCGGAACAGCCATCCGTACTACCACCCCTAGTTCCTAAGGAGGAACCCAACCCCCATCCGGACAAGCCATGGGAGCCATTTCTGCCCCTACTAGAATGAGCGTCATGGTCGATAACTGCAGAACAATCAGGCTCCGAAGTGCAATAAGCAATGTTCTTGCCGTAGGAATCGTATTATTCTCGATTACGGTTTGGCGAATACTCAATGACTCGCCAATGACGACGGCCGAACTGAACGCGGCGCGGAGTTCCAGTCCATACTTCGATGATGTGGCTATGGTTCAATGGACTCGGCGTCCCGTACGATTTGCAATTGAACTGCAATGGAGTGGCATCAGAAAGTCTGACGCAAGTCTGGCGTATCGATTCATGACAGTCCGACGGGTGCCCGCAACTTTAGCACATACCACAGGCGGTGGCAGTAGTCAACCCAATGGTTTCTGTGAGTTTCAGATTGGTTGGCCGTTCAAGGGCATGTCAAGCGTTATTGACAATACATCCCCGATGTTTCGTCCGATCCACGGAGTTCGGATCGCAGCGCGCAAAAGTGGATCGCGTCCTTGGTATGGAGTTCTTCCCACGCGAGTGCTGTGGTTCGGATTAATGGGAAACATCATCTGTTGGTGCATGATAGTGTTCGCGTGCCAAATGGCGTGCTTGTCGATGAGAGCCCATATGCGACGGTGCAGCAATGAGTGTTCGGCATGTGGTTATTGCCTCAATGGTATTACATCGGATCGTTGTCCTGAATGTGGTCATCTGTCTCGCACATCAAAGTTATACTGCTCGTTCAATTGGCTGACAACGAGTTTAACTATGATGTTTGTAATGTCATCATCAGGTTGCGAAGCACTAGTGATTATTGCTGCCGAAGCAGCGGAACCACAATCGAGAACGGAGCGGGTGGAGTACTGGGAACAGTTTCCTCGACATCTGCGCCCTCTCGAGTACTCATCGAACAAAGACTGGCCGGATGAGTGAAAGGGCGCGGGACGGGGACGGGACGAAAGAAATCATCCGGACGCTGCGCGAGGCAGAGGTCCTGGAGGGCCCGGGGGATGACGCCGGGGTGCGCTTGTACCCGAGGAAGCGTCCGTCAACTTGCGCATCCATGAGCAAGCCGTCGTCAAGTGAAATGTCTGGGAGAGAGCTTTGTTCGGTGTCGTTCCTCCCGGGGCCGTCGGATGAACAGCCACCTGTACAATGTTGTGTCGGCGCTCCCGACAGCGCACGCTGGAGGGACGCCGACGAACAGCCGGCCCGGAACGGCCCGCGGGGGAGACGGGGTGCAGGGCGGGATCTTCCAAGCATCCATCCGGCATGCCCGCGAACGCAGGGCCGCCAATACATCAATGCGGGCCGGCGCCATTCACATTGTCGGCCTCTGAGCGGCCATGCGCAAGCACCGGCGTCCGGCCCGTTGGTCCCGCTGTCTCTCCCGTGCCCTCTGGATTACGCGGCGGCGTTGGTCGCGATCGGCGTGGACTCATGCCAGGGCGTGCCGTCTCGGAGCATCGCGTGCATCACCCTGAGCAGGTAGTGCCCGGTGGCGACCAGCGCGATCTTGCGGCGCTCGGGATTCTCCAGCACGATCCGCTCGTAGTACGCGCGGATGGTCGGCGACAGCCGCGTCCCGTGCCAGGCCGCCTCGGTGATGAGGTGGCGGACCGTGGACGGCCCCTCGTGGGTGATATGCCCGAGGCGGTTGACCGACCCGCTGGCATCCTGGCTCGGCGTCATGCCGAAGTACCGGCCGATGGCGCGGTTGCGCCGGAACCTCCGCGGGTCGTCGATGTACGCGACGACGGCGCTGGCCGTGCGCACGCCGACGCCGGGAATGGTCTGCAGCAGGGCCACGCCGGGATGGCGAGAGGCGTCGGCCGCGAGGTGCTCCTCCACCCGGGTGATTCTGGCGGTGTGGTCGCGGAGTTCCTCAATCGAGAGGTCACGGCGGAGTCGATCGGCGTCGGTGGGCAGTTCCATGGCGCTCAACCACGCCAGGCCCTTCCGGCTCCAGAGCCCCTTGGGCGGCACGATCCCGTGGCTCTTGAGCAGGGCTCGGAGGCTGTTCTTGCACCGGGTGCGCTTGGCGACAAGCCGCTGGCGGTGCTCGACTATGGAACGCCAGCTCCGCACTTCCAGTGGCGGCACGTGCACGGTGGGGACCTCTCCCAGGTACAACAGCTTGGCGAGCTTCTCGGCGTCCACCCGGTCGTTCTTCTTCTTGGACCGGAAGATCAGCCGCAGTTGCCCCGGGTGTGCCACCGTCACGCTCCGGGCGATGGCGCCGATCCGCTCGTACAGGTAGCCGTAGCCGATCGATGCCTCGTAGCACGCGGCGAAAGGCTGCTCGATGAGCTTGAGCATCTCGAACAGCTTCGCCCACGGCCCGATCACCGTCTGGGCACGCACACGCTCTCCGTGCTCGTTGATGATGCAGACCGAGGAACGCTTCTGGTGGATGTCCAATCCGACGTACCACATGGCAAGCCTCCTGTTCTTCACCGCCCCGGGAGCACCGTACTCCCGGATGTCAGGCTTGCTCATAGTGTCACATTGCCAAAGAGCCTCTCCGCAGGAAGGACTTGAAGATCTGTTCTCCCGCGGTGGTCGGACGGAGCCGGAGGCCGGAGCCCGAAGGGCGGAGGCCGCAGGCGGAGTCTGACCACCGCGGGGCGCCGCCGGCCCGCCCCCTCCCCCCGGGGGCTACGCGGCCGCCACACGCTCCGCCGCCGTCTCCGCGGCCTCCATCTCCCGCAGCTTGTTCATGTCCAGGTACCTCCGCGTGCCCCACCGCGTTCCGGCCACGTGCCGCATCCGTCGCACCTGGGCCGCTTTGTGCCGACGCGGCCGTTTCGCCCGCATCGACAGCCCCTCTTCCCGATAGATCCGGTACACCTTCTTGGCATTCACCGCCCAGCCTTCACGAGCCAGCAGTACATGTACCCGCCGGTACCCCCACGTCACCCGCGACGCCGTCAGCTCCTTGATCCGCATCCGCAACTCTGTGCACGGCTCCCGCACGCTCGCGTATCGCTGCGGATGTGCACGGGCACACCCCGCGTCGTGAACAGATCGATCAGCACTTCGGCCACGCCGCGGGCCGTCATGGAGCGTCCGACCTCCAGCTTCACGCACTCGCGTGTGAACTCGTCCACCACGCTGAGCCACTTCAGCGGCCGGCCGCGGGCGTCGGTGTCGTGGATGAAGTCGACCGCCCAGACATGGTCGCGGTGCTCGGCCCGGCGCCGAAGGATGCCGTTGCGGGAATCGCCAAGCCGCGTGCGTTTGTGCCGCTTTGAAGGCACTTTGAGGCCTTCCTGCCGCCACAGCCGGTGCACCCTCTTGCGGTTCACGCGCCAGCCCTCCAATCGCAGCATGCCCCAGACCATCCGGTAGCCGCGGCGGGGATGACGCCGCACCAGGTCGTGCATGCGTCTGATCAGGTGTTCGTCGCCGTCGCGGGGAACGAACACGTACCGCTGCGTCGACCGCGGCTGCGAGAGCACGCGGCAGACGCGCCGCTCGGATGCTCGCCGGTGCTCCACGCCAAGGGCTGCCCGCACGTGCGTCACGACCCGCCTCCTTCCTTCCGGCGTTGATGTTCTCCCAGAAAGTCGTTGGCCTCCTTCAGGATCGCCATGTCCAGCGCCTGGTCGGCCATCAGCTTCTTCAGCCGCGCGTTCTCGATCTCCAGCTCCTTGAGCCGCCGGGCCTCGCCCTCCTTCATCCCGCCGAACTGCGTCTGCCACCGGTGGTACGTCTGCTCGCTCACGCCCAAGGCCTGCACGACCTGGGCCACGGTTCGCCCCGCCGCCAGCATCGCCTCCGCCTCACGCAGCTTGGTCACGATCTGTTCCGCCGAATGCCTTGTCCGCTTCATCTTCGAGAGTCTCCTGGGCCGCACCGCGGCCCGTTGGGACTCTCATAGGCACTGGATCAGGATTTGGGGGGCAGGTCACCTGAACGTGCACTGGTTCGAATCGCTGGAAGAAGCCCGGGAAACAATCGAGGCGTGGCGGACGGATTACAATGAGCAGCGACCCCACAGCGCCCTGGGCAACTTGGCCCCCAGGGAGTTCGCTTCAACCGGCCAGGCTAGCCTGGCCGGTTGAAGCCCTTGGCTCTCATCCGAACTGGACCGAAGATGGGGTCAAGACCACTGCCCCGCCGGCTCTCACTCAGCCTGGCTCAGATTTCCCAGGGCAGGTCACCAGGCCGCGATCGGTGTACACTATTCGAGTTGGATTCTCGAAGCTCCGGAGTAGAGATCGCCAGGCCAGCAACAAGGCAGTTGCTGCCCGATTTCACGCCATAAATTATAGACTTACGCGTCGTCCCTACCTTATGGCAACCGTCTACTGTACCAAACGCCAACCAACAACGCGCACAGTATAATAAGCAGCAACTTCCGCACAAATGACGGCAACACGATACATGCACCGCAAATGAGTGGTCCAATTGCGATGACGATTCCTCCAAGGGTAATGAGCGATGGAATACATCCAATCTTATTGTACGCAATAATGCCCTTTAGGTTGCGATGATCAAATGGCGTCCCGCACTCAGGGCATCGCCCACGCCGCGCCAGTCCGTCAAGGCAATAGCCGCACTGTTCACAGCAATATTCTGTGTTAGGCAATCGGGCCACGCCCAAGCTCCGAGTTTTGTAATAGGTCCATAGATCGCAACCGCGCGACCATCATCTTTATCGCTAAGTTGAGCCCAGCCTGGTCGGATGCCTGGCCCAAGCTGTGACCGATGGTCGTTGATGCGATCCCGGCTATTGCGGCAGCAGGAATGGCTGCGGGTTGCAATCCAAAGTGCTGACGACGACGCTCGGCATCGATCTCCAGCGAAGCGCCATCAAACGTAACTTGTCGAACCGAGCAGCCTAGTCGAATAATTCTTAATGCACGAATAGCGTCGGCATCGCCCGTACTCTCCAATTTCGTAGCGATGAGGGCTACTAATGTCGCGGCAATACCGACATGGGCTTCCGATGTTTGGCCAACGGTGCTGATGACACCAATTGCAGAAGTTCGGACGGCGTCTCTAGATATCGAATAATCTGATCTCAACGCGAGAACAGAAGCGGCAATAAGCAATTGGGTATTCGGAGTGCAATCCCAGTAGCCGATCCGACTCCACTCCTCAAAAAATTGACAGACTTGTCTCATTCCCTGTACGGTCATTAGGTTTTCAGGATGCCTCAACGCATGAAATGCGCCATGAATGCATTTGTCGCTTCGGGTGGCGAGTCTTATACGTTCTAGGTCACTTGGATCCGCCTCGCCCAATAGCCTGAGTGCATCGCAAATGGCCATCGAGGCGGTCGACAACGTTAGAGGTAAGGTTCTAGCCATCGTTTCCACACTGCGCACTTCATGAAGTGTATGGCTTGGCATTCAGTCAGGGTTCTTTGCACTTGCCACCGTTGTAAAGCATGGTCTACGTCGCCATTTCCCCAGCACTGATAATCTCGACGCTTGCGAGCAGCCAAGCATTTGCGATTGGCCGTGATCTTGTCGGATAGCTCGTCGCAATCATCCTCCCATGAGCAGGAGTATTCAAATCCCTTTCTTTTGCACCATTTCCCAACGTCATCGTCGAGCTGCTTGTCAGTTGCTGGATCACAAAGCGACTTGCGGTACTTGCAGCCACAAACAATTTGTAAGGCGCCGGAGGCATTTTCAAAGCACCGGACTTGAAAATCGCCTTTTCTCCGATCGCACAAACGTGAGCATGTCCGCACCATGCACCCATCGACCCGTCCCAAGCAACTTACGGGACGCCACGTCTGAGGGATCTCACCAAGTGGAATTATTGACACTGGCGAGTTGCCTGCGAGGGGTTGATTCTGGATGTTTGCGAGAGCGGGGTCGCGGGAGCCAGCGGTTTGATGGCATGTGGAACAGGCTGGCGCGCCGGTCATAGAGGAGGAAATCAATCCGGATGGATCAATGGCTACCATTGGGAGCGCTGCGACGTACTGATATAGAGTTTCACCATCGATAATCCCGGCAGGATCCCTACTAGCCCACGCTCCCGTTCCCGCCCTATACCACCGGTGCCTGGCCAGCCACATTGAGGGCGCCACATCCCCCGTCCCCGAGCTCGCCAGCGGCGTCGCAAGTCCTTCGTACCCCGCATACCCCTTGCGGTTGCCGCGGTCGGAGCGGGAGAGCGTGTCCCATCCGTTGCCGGTGGTGATGTTGTTGCCGTCGTA
>CAZXRB010000145.1:0-7368 GCA_964642845.1 uncultured Nitrospira sp. | reverse complement strand
CTAAATGTCCAGTTGTAATCCGCCTTTGTACTGCTGAAATTTTGTAATCGAAGAGCACGCATCCAGGAGCTTTGGTCCACACTACCGGGGTTTCCCGGTACCACTCTCACCACATCTCTGCCAAAGTAGACTCACGACAGATGCGAACAATGGAGACATTGCGAGCTCTGGAGTAGAAGGCTCGACTCCGAAAGGCGCCGAGCTTTTTTATTGCCGTGAGACAGTCGGGCTCTACGCCACGTTGAATGGGGATTCATCCGATACGACAGCTCCGCCGAGTCTAATCGTCAAGGTCTGCTTTCCAGAAGCGAAAAGACGACAGCAAGCTCTGTCATCAAGCGTTGACCAGTCAGAAGTAAGACGCTATGATGATCGATCATTTGAGCGTAAGGAGGCTCCATGGCTACAACAACAATCTCCTCGAAATTTCAAGTTGTAATCCCTAAGGAAGTGCGGGAAAAGCTTCATCTCACCCCCAGCCAGCGCTTGCAGGTTGTGGAAAAGGGAGGAGTCATTACCCTGGTGCCGGAAATGCCTTTGAAAAAACTGAGGGGAGCGCTTAAGGGCATGTCTGCGGCCGAGCTTAGAGAGAAAAAGGATCGGGTGTGAAAGTATTAGTAGATTCTAGCGGCTGGATCGAATTCTTCACCGATGGACCGCTGGCGGGCCGCTATGCACCCTACATTACTTCAAAATACCAGCTCATTACCCCGACGATTGTACTGTACGAGGTCTATAAGAAGATCAAGCGGGAACGTGGAGAGGAAACCGCCTTGCTGTTTACGGGACGACTTAGTGCAACGAAGGTTGTTCAACTCACGGCGTCGATCGCTTTACTGGCAGCGGATTTAAGCCTGCGACACGGTTTGGCAATGGCCAATGCCATTGTGTATGCAACGGCGAGAGATCTGGAAGCTGAAGTTGTGACTGGCGATGCAGCTCTCAAGGACCTTCCAGGAGTCGTGTATATCGACCGTCCAAGTCACGTCTAGCAGCGCTGTATTGGACCCTGCGATAAATCCACATTATCATCATCCATGATGGAGCTGAGCGTTTTAGTCGGCATCCGCGAAGGGGAGGCGCAATTGATTCAGAGTGCGTTTCTTTGCGTCGGGAGGAGGAAGCGGTTTTGGAGTTGGCCGTCTTCCGTACGGGTTGCGATACTGCGCGATCTCGTCTGCCGTCGCCAGTACGAACGATGAAAGGTCTTCTTCGAAGAAGATTCAAACTGGAGACCATGCCCAGGTCGGTCATGCGGGTTTTGCGTCATTGGAATTCGCCGTCAGCGATCGGCACATGAGGATACCAGCGCACGGACCGTCACACCAATGCGGACTTTCTCGCGCTTCACGCCTTCCGCAATACAGGAAACCGCCTGCCCCTGCTATCCGGGGCTCTCCTGCAGGATGGAGAAGAAGTGATCGCTCTCAGAACGGGGCCGGCCAGCAGCACTTGGTGAAGCCGAAACGGTGGCGGGGGAAGAAGCTCGCTCCCTCCCCCTGCTCAGAAAAGGCTCTCCTATTCGATCGCCTCAAGCTCTCCACTCTGTGCCCACTCCATCCCGATGTGTAGATGCCGCTTCGAGAGCCGGCCCTTCATGGGCGGAATCGCCTCGTAATACAATTGGTCTCGTTCGGCGGCCGAATAAATGCGGACATTATATTCACGCTGCAGCTCTTCTCTTGCCGCCGCCTTGCCTTTGCGCGCCGCGGCGAGCAACTGCCGGCGATATTCGAGCTCGGGATCGAGTCCGGAATTAAAACTTGCCATGGCACACCTCCTGGTTAGTGATAACACCAGGATAGAGAAGAATGGGGGTCGGCCCTTGCTGGGGACATCCCTAGTCTTGGCCGGGAAAATGATTTACGGATACGAGTCCCTTGGGGGCGTTTCAGAAGTGATTTTGTACATTTTCTAGCTAGCCTCTCGGGGATTTATCCATTGATGAAGAGAGTGGCATCTCGGCATGCTTTGCCGTCTCCTTCGACCTTCATCCTGTACGGGGAGCGCGGCCGTTGACGGAGGGGCAGGCCAGATCGTTACGGGAAGCCTGGATGGCGGCCGGACATCCACTGTGCCGGCATGATAGGCTGGCGCTGCTGTCAACCGATGCGGGGTATTTGACCGGCACCTATGTCTGTGTCGCCTGCGGAGCGGAGCGTACCAAGTCCGCCGCGGCGCCATCCGAATCATCGTCCGAATCTTAGCAACCAGCGCGTCGCCACCCACTCCGTTCCCTCACCATGCATCTGGCGTTGTTCTCTTCACTCTGGCTCTTGATCGTCGCGTCAGCCGCCGGCCCCATGCGGGCCGGCGCCGATGAACCGGTACGTCCCATCTATCCCGTCACCACCGGCAGCTCCTACGCGCCGAGCACGCCGTTGGCCCGCGTGGTGATCGCGAGCACGCAGACCGGGCCGTCGGCGGCTGCCGCGGTCGAAGCCGCCAAAGATGTGTTCCGGCGCGGCGGGATCACGGTGATCGAGCCATCATCCGCGGGAGCGCGCCCGGCAGAGCGCCACGGGCCGCCCACGGAACGGGCGGGTCGCGACCACGCGTTTCTCGCGCTCGGCAAGCAGGCCGGCGCGGACCATGTGGTGATCGTCGAAGTGACGGATACTCTCGTGTTGGACCATCAGCGGTCGGTCGGCCGGACGTACCTGCACGATGAACGAGTCGCGGTGCGCGCCCTTGGTGTCAACAATGGGGCCGTGGTGCTGGAAGGTACAGCGCGGTGGTCGTTGCCCATCGAGCGAGCGGGCGACCACATGCGGGAGCTCACGGCCTACGCGCTCGCGCGGGCGCTGTGTCCGCCCGACAAATGGGTGGAAGCGTCGGCGTTCAATCGCGGCCGCGGCCGCTGCCGCTCCTAGCAGGGCGGTCAAAAAGCCCGCCAGCTTCGTTCTCGCCTTGAAAGCATCCTCAATATAGCCCAGAAGCTACGCCTCCGGTGCTTTCAACGGCTGCGGCCTTGCTGGACGGACTTTTTGACCGCCCTGCAACGACCCAAAGTCACCAGCGGCCCAGCCATCGCCGCGAGCCGGCGAAATAGGCGAGACTCACGAGGCTGAGAATGATGAGACCTTGGAGGACGTGTTCCGTTACCACTCCGGAAGGGAAGAGGCGGACGACAAAAATCAGGGCGGCGGCCATGATCGTGACGGCGAGCGTGGTCCGCTTGGGACAAGGCCGATAGCGGACGGCCTCATAGGCGCGGACGACCCAGACGCCGATCCACGCGAGCGCGCCGGCTACGAGGGCGCCGGTGAGATCCGCCGCGCCGATCAACACACTGTCGCCGACGAGCTGCGACGTGGCGCGCGATGCGAGATCCAGCTTCAGGCGGAATCCTTCTCCCATCGACAGCAGCACCCACACGAGCGTGAGCCCCAGGAAGAAATGCCAATAGGACATCTCTCTTGTCCGCGGTCGCGGTTCATTCGGGCGGGGAAGCAGAAGACGGCGCCGGATGAGCGGGGTGAGGTCGTATCCGCACGCGCAGGCGAGATGGGAGTCCGGATTGGTTTCCAGACAGCGGGGACACTCGACAGGCATATCGGGGAATAGTCTGCTAGAATGCGCCCCGATCCGCCAGCACAAATCATTTTTGAATCTGCGAAGTTTTGCTCGATCCCTCTCCCTCAATGGGAGAGGGCGGGGTGGGTGGGCAGCCATGACATCGGAGACGGCGTTTCGCCGGTTGACGTTGCTCGGTTCGATCTTGGCCGGCGCCGGGGTGGCGGCCGGCGCGTTTGGCGCCCACATGCTCAAGAGCGTGCTGGAGCCTTCCATGCTGGCGGTGTACGACACCGCCACGCGTTATCAGATGTATCATGCCTTCGGGATTCTCTTGGCCGGCGTGGCGGCACGCATCTGTCACGATGCCCGCTTCGCGCTGGCCGGCTGGGTGTTCGCAGGAGGGACGGTCCTGTTTTGCGGGAGTCTCTATGCCGTCTCGCTGCTCGGCATGCGTTGGCTGGGCGCCATCACGCCGCTTGGCGGCGTGGCGTTCATTGTCGGCTGGGCGCTGCTGGGATGGCGGGCGGTGAGGCATTGAATCATTCCACCATTGAGCCATTGGTTCAATGATTCAATGCCTCAATCGACAATTGAACCGTTAAGGCTTGCAGTCCGCGGTGCGCTTGCCGGTGATCGAGCCCCAGCCGCCGGCATTGTTGATGAACGAGCCTTCGATCCTCGTGCCGTCCTTGATGAACAGCAGACTGTCTTCCTGCACGCGGCCGTCCATTTCCCACCGCAAATAAACGCTGTCCCCCAAGATGACCATCTCGGCCGGTGTCGGAACGCCGGGCTTCTCCACGCCGGGAGGGAGAAACATCAGGCTGGTTTTCTGCTCTTGGTGGTTCTGATGGTTGTGAATCACCCATTGCCAGGTGCCGCAGAGCCGTGCGCGGCCGCGGGCATTGCGCACACGGTCCTTCCACCCGTACATGTCCCACCATAAGGCCGTGGCGCGCTGCGACGCTTCCAGAGCAAGCCGCGCCGCCGCCAGGTCGAGCTCTTGCGTGGGCGCCCGCGCGCCTTCTTTGAGGAGGCGCAGGAGGTCGGGCAATGCGTGCCAGGGACCGTTTGCCGCCAGCCACTCCTCACGAGCCGCGCTCGGCGCCGCGATGGAGGTTTGATCGACCGTCGGAGCCGGCTCCGTCGCCTGCAGGACGCTCTCCGCCAATTGCCACGCCGCCAGCGCCGCGATGAGCCGTTGTGCGGACGAAGCCAACTCCGCCACTCCGAGCTCCGTGGCCATTTTCGCGGGAATGCCCTTCGCGGCCACCGTCCCGGCGGCATCGCGCAATCCCACCGCGGGACCGATCGTTGCGGAGAAGGCGGTCAATGCGGCGGCGTTGCTGTCCACCGCGGCCAGTGGGGCGCCCTGATGCTTCACGACGTCCGGCAGCGGGAACGACGCCGGTGGATCGGCGGAGGCGGCGAGGGGGGCGAGCAGCAGCGCGGCGCTCAGCGCGCCGTGACGCAGGGAGCGCAGGGTTGGTCGGGAACGGAACGCCCAGCGAGGTACACCAGTCATGGAGGAGATTGTACAGGCTGCGCGGCGGTTTGTATCAGGTGCCCTGGAAGCAGGTTTTCAGAAACGCCGCCGTACGTTCCCACGCCAGCGCCGTGGCCTCGGGCCGATAGACGTCCGGCTTCATCTCATTGGTAAAGGCGTGGGCGGCCTCCGGATAGTCGTACACCTCCACGCGTTTGCCGTACTCGTCCGCCGCCGCCTTCAGCTGCTCGGCCTCCTCCGCGGCCGCCCACGTGTCCAAGCCGGCCCGATGGTACAGCACCGGCGCGAAACAGTCCTTCATCAGCTCCCGCGGCTGTACCATCTTGCCGTAGTACGACACGGCGCCGCGCAGGCGTTTGCGATGGCATGCAAACCGCACCGCATAGGAACCGCCCATGCCGTAGCCCACGACGCCGTGGATATTGCGTTTGGCGAAGTCGCGGGTATTGAGATATTCGCAGCAGGAGTTGATATCGGTGATGACGTGGGCGTCGTTCAGTCGGCTCATCAGCGTGGTGCCGACCTCGTCGTTGGCCGTGACCATGCCCCCGAGCCGCCCGTACAGATTCGGAATGATGACCACATAGCCTTCGCAAGCCAGGCGGGCGCCCAAGTCCTTCATCTGCCCGGTGAGCCCCCACCAATCGTGGAGCAACACGAGTCCGGGGTAGACCCCTTTGACCTGCGGCCAGAACAGGAGGCTGTCGATTTGGTGTTCCTTGGGCATCCGCGTCTTGAAATACGGATCGACCATCTGGTCCGAATGGGTCGGAATCGGCACGCCGCTGGGAAACCGGGCGGTGCCGGTGCCGATCTGGTCGAGGGTGAAGGGGGCGCTATGGGTGGTCGTCATGAGCCGTACCTTTCATCAGACGTACGCGACGTGTCGCGTACTATAGAAACCGGGTCGCGAGAATGTCAACGGACGGCCGGCAGATATCGACGCAGAAGTCATTGACCCGAGCCGGTTTGCCGGCCTAGAGTGCCAGTCCATCATGACGGCTCTTTCCATCGGCATCGGCCTCATCGGCGCGGGGCGTCACGGGATGCGTTACGCGCGGCACATCGTGCAGGACCTGCCGGCGGCCACACTGGTCGCCGTCTGCCGCCGGCATCCCGATCAACGACTCGATCTCCCCGGTGCCGACGCGATCCGCATGTATGGCACGGCGGAAGCGCTCATCGCCGATCCTTCGGTCGACGTCCTGGTCGTCGTCATTCCACCCGCTCATACCCGCGAAGTCTGCGTGCAGGCCGTGCGGGCCGGGAAGCCGCTCTTGATCGAAAAGCCTCTTGCCGCCCGTGCCGAGGACGCACGCGTGATGATGGATGCCGCCGCCCGCGCGGGTGTGCCGCTCATGACCGCGCAGACGCTGCGCTACGACGCGAGCATTCGAGCGTTGCGGGAACAACGGGATCGGATCGGGCGCTCGCGGACGCTGCTCATGACGAGCCACATCGAGGTCAAAGGCCGGGCCCCCTATCGGGCCGACGGATACGGAGGGCGCGGCGCGTTGCTGGAGTTCGGCGTGCACGTGCTGGATCTGGTCCGTTACCTGACCGGCGACGAGGTGCGTGAAGTGCGGTGCACGATGGATCATCTGCCGCCCGCGGAACAGGAGACGAAGGCGTCGGTGGTCCTCACGACAGACGGCGGCACGGAATGTACCGCGGAAGTCCAGCGCGTGGCGGCGCAGCGCATCGGGACCGCCGTATGGACCGGGTCCGACGGGACGTTGACGGCCGACTGGGTAAAGCAACGCCTCCGGTGGACCGACCCGGCCGGCCGATCCGAAGAACGCGCACTCAAGCCTTCCGCCACCGTGCTCGACGCGCTGCGGGACTTCTTGGGCGCCGTGCAACACCGGCGTCCCGTGCCCATCACGGCGCTCGACGGATTCCGCGCCGTGGAACTCGCCGAAGCCTGTTATCAATCGGCGCGCGAGGCAGGAGCCGCGGTCAAATTGCCGCTGGCGGCGAATGGATGAATCTGTCGATCTGGTGATCTGATGCTCTGTCGAATGAATGCAATCTTCAGCGTTCTTCTCACGTTTCCGCCACGATGTGCGTATCGGTTTCCTCGACGCCTTCGATCGAGTGGATCTTGGTGATCACCACGTCCGACAAGGCGCGTTCGTCCGGCGTGCCGATGAACATAATGATGTCCGGCCGTCCGAAGCAGGAATGCGCCTGTTCCACCCCCGGAATGCGCTTCAGCGCCTGCACCACCTCCTTGGTTTTGCCCGCCTTGACCTTGATGAGGATGTACGCCTTGGTCGCCATGAGATCCCTCCCATGAATAGGGTCTCTGTCAACAGGCAACACGAGACCCCGTTGAAAAA
>CAZXRB010000144.1:1320-7421 GCA_964642845.1 uncultured Nitrospira sp. | reverse complement strand
CTAGGAAGCATACATATAAATGCGGCATGTGAAATGCGAGCAAGTGAGATGGGGCTACCGCGCGCAGACCATTATGGCGGCTGGTTTGTTGCTCGGCATGAGTTCCGGCATCGCGCAAGCAGCCGAAGCGTCTCGGCCGACACTGCAAGAACGCGGTGACGCTCTCATGAAAAATGTCGAAGAGATGCTAGCTCATGGCGGCATGGGTGATGCGAAAGCCATCGTCCATCACTGCGAAGAAGCCAGCCGTCATGCGGCAGAGCTGAAGCGGCTCTCTGAGCAGGACGCCATGCTCCACGCCCCGTTAAACGAGGTCATCCGGCAATGCCGGCGCGTCTCCCAAATCGGGGTGCATGGCGATCCAGGTGTGCTGCTGAATCCGGCCATCAAAGCGCGCGCAGCGGCCAGGGAGTCGCTCAAAGCGCTTGGGCTGATGCGACCGAACAAAGGATAGTTGTAATCGCGCCATTGTTGTGGCTAAGCAGGCGGGAACGAGGGAGGCACGTACAGCCGGAGGGAATGACTTTAGCCCTTGACGGTTTCCTGCAGATGAATCGTGATGGTCGTGATGCCGGCGGCCGCGTCGAGACGGCTGGTGATGGCGCCGACCTTGGCGTTGAGAGCGCGTTCAATCTCGCCGCGCAGCAGCGCCTCCCCGGAGCGGAACAGCTCGCCGTGCACCTGTTCGAGCAGGTCGCGCCCTTCTTCTGATCGTGCCAGGCTGTCTTCGGCGGGGATTGTGGCCGTCCTGGTCAGCGTCACGTCGATCGCGTCGTCCCGCACCTGGACTCTGGCCCGCTGGTAGCTCGACTTCATGAACTGGGTCTGAAAGTTCAGGACGGCCAGCATCACGGCATATTCGACTTCGGCGGTATTGCGGCTGGTTCCGATCATGTCATGGCTCGCCCTTGAGGCTTACCCGCGGACTCGGCGTCCTGTCTGGGGATCTTCCAACGTTGTGCTGAAGCGGTCACGAATGAAGTCGTCGAGTTCCTGACTCCACCACACCGGCGCCTCCTGCCCGGGGCAGGCGCGATCCGAGGAAATCCGCGGAAATTCCGGTAGGTTCCGGCCAGCCATCCCCACGTCATCATCCTGCAAAAGCTTCATAAGACCACTCCACTGTCCCGAGCGGATCGGGGTGCGCCGGCGGACCGGCGCACCCCCGATGCCCGTCCTCCTTGTGGTCAACGATTAATACGCTTTGCTGTACCCGGCTTCGCCGTCGTAGTTCCACAGCTTCTGCGCCGCGGACCATTCCCACTTCTTGCCGAGCTGCACGAGGAAATCGGCCACCTCGTGATCCTTGATGGCCCGCGTCGCCATGAAGCGGCAGCGGTACCAATTGACCATCAAGAGATCCGGACTGACGAACCCCGGCCAGACCTTGGTGCCGCGGTTGGAGATGAATTCACACTTGAACGGGCCGAACTCTCCGTCCGCAAATTTCGGAATGCCCTTGTCCGTGATGATGTAGAGGTCGACTCCGACCAGTTCGATCTTTTTCTTCTTTTTCGTCGCGATCGCTTCTTCCGTAAACGTCGGCATCGGCTCCTCCTTACTTCATCCGGGCGTGCATCTTGTCGATGATCGCCTGGGCATATTCATCGGTCTTCGCGGTGCCGCCCACGTCATAGGTGACCCGCTTGCCTTCGTCCAACACCTGGTACATGGCTTTCTCGATCCGGTCCGCCGCCTCCTTCTCGCCGAGCCAGCGGAGCATCATGACGCCGGAGATGAGCACGGCGGACGGGTTCACCTTTTTCATCCCGGCGTACTTCGGCGCCGAGCCGTGGACGGCTTCGAAGATGGCGCAGTTGTCGCCGACGTTCGCGCCCGGCGCGAATCCGAGGCCGCCCATGAGGCCGGCGCAGAGGTCCGTCAGAATGTCCCCATAGAGGTTCGGCAGCACGAGACAGTCGAACTGGCCGGGGTTGCGGACCAGTTGCATGGAGCAGTTGTCCACGATGATGTCGCCCGTCTCGATGTCGGGATATTTCTTCGCGGCGGCGCGGAAGGCCTCGAGGAACAGCCCGTCCGTCATTTTCATGATGTTGGCCTTGTGGACGCAGTAGACTTTCTTCCGCCCGTTGTCCCGCGCCCATTTCAAGGCGAAGTCCGCAATGCGATACGAGCCTGGCCAGGTAATGACTTTGAGACATTGCGCCACTTCATCGGACACCATGTGCTCGATGGCGGCATAGGAGTCTTCCGTGTTCTCACGGAAATTGATGATGTCCAGCTTGTCCCAGGGCCGCTTCAAAGCCGGGATCAGCCGTACCGGCCGCACGTTGGCGTACAAGTCGAAGACCTTGCGCAACGTCACGTTGGCGCTCTTGTGCCCGGTGCCGATCGGCGTGGTGGTCGGACCCTTCAGCGCCACTTTGTTTTTCGCGATGCTCTGAATCGTCTTGTCGGGCAACAGCGTGCCGTATTTTTCAAGACAATCGAGGCCGATGTCTTCGTATTCCCACGTGATGTCGACGCCGCTCGCGTCGATCACCATCCGCACCGCCTCGCAGATCTCCGGGCCGGTGCCTTCCCCGGGGATCATCGTCACCACGTGCTTGGCCATCCTCAACCTCCCTTAAGCAGCAAGGGGATCGGACCATCCGTTCGCCCTTTTCGCAGACTTGCCTGTGCAAACGCGATTCCACGCAACCGGTATGAAAGAAACGTCATTGCATGTGGAGGGAGCGTCGCAACCGGCGGAAAAACCGCCTTTCCGTTCCAGGTCCGGCGGGCAGCCAACGGTGTCACTCCAGTGCGCGTGCATCCATACACCGAGCGGGGTGCGGAGCGTGCGTACCCGCTCGCGGCCATTACGGCATGATGAGGGATTGAGCCACGGCGGATTGAACGCGGAGGCGGCAAAAGACCGCCAGGTGAGGGGAGCCTGTGACGGCAACCACGCCGGAAGGGCCTGCCGCCCGGATGGCCCGCACCAGCGCTTCCTCGGGCGCCGGGACGATTTCCGCGGCGGCGGACGTCCACCGGCGCCAGCCTTGCGCGAGGGTCTGGGGCTCGACCGATCCTTCCTGAAGGTCGCGTGTCATGACCGCCCGGTCGACACCGGCGTCTGCCAGCGACTGTAACATCGATTCATGGTCTTTGCCGGAGAGCGCCAGCAACAAGACGGTACGGCGCCCTTCGAATGTTCGGCGGAGAACTGCGGCCAGCGTGGCCGCGGCCGGTGCGTTGTGTGCTCCATCGAGGAGCACGGTGGGATGGCCCGGCAGCACCTCGCAACTGGCGGACAGATCGGCGCGGCTGAAGAGCGCACGGACCTCCGCCTCGTCCAGGGAGGGCGCGAGCCCGCGGCGCCGCACGATTTCATAGACCGCCAGCGCGTGAGCCGCGTTCACCGCCATGAAATCAGCCGGCGAGTTGAGCGGGATTTCGGTCCATGATCGGTCGTTGACGCGGATGGAACAGCGGCTGGTGAATCCATGGCGGCTCACGGTCGTGACCTCATAGTCCTGCCCCATGAGCAGCACGGGCGCCTGCAAGGCGGCGGCGCGTGCGGTTACGACCTGGCGCGGCGCGCCAGGCATCGGTCCGCAGACGACCGGCGTCCAGGGCTTGATGATGCCGGCCTTTTCCACCGCGATCTGCTCGAGGGTATGGCCGAGCACGTCCATGTGGTCGTAGTCAACCGTCGTAATCAGCGAGACGTCCGGCGCAATCACATTCGTCGCGTCCTGACGGCCGCCGACGCCCACTTCGATGACGGCATACTCGACGCCGGCTGCACGGAACGCGAAGAACGCGGTGGCCGCCAAAAATTCAAACGACGTCAGCTCCAGGCTCTGCCAGTCCATGAAGCGCTTCACGTGGCTGCAGGCGTCGACGAACTCCTGTTCGGTGAGAGGGCGGCCGTTGAGCGAGATCCGTTCGCGGAATTGGCCGCGCGTGGCACTTGTGAAGAGCCCGACCATCCGGCTGCCGGCTTGCAGCAGGGCGGCGATCATCCGGCTCACGGTGGTCTTTCCGTTCGTGCCGGTGACATGGATGGAGCGGTACGCGCGATCGGGGCGTCCCAGCTCATGGAGGCAGCGCGCGATCGCCTCCAGACTGACCGTGCCGTCGGACGGACGGCCGGCCAAAATGGATGCTGTTTCCAGCTCGCGCAGGAATGCGGCGACGTCGCGGTACGACGAAAAGGGAACCGCTTGGTAGGGCGGGAGTTTCACGCTGTCGCCATTAGGCATGGGCGCTCATTCCTTCGTGCGGCGATGCTGAGGGGACGAGCGGTTCCCAGCCACGGGCGACGTAGCGGTAGCACCGGCGCTCAGCGGGGTCCAGGGCGATCAACCGGAGCCACTCGTGATGGAAGAGCGTCTGCAAGAGAGGCTGGCGGGCGATGATCGCGGCGATCCTCGCCGGCGGTGCTTCGATGATCGCCGTGAGCCGCAACGGTTCGTGATAGGGATGCGCGCCGGTGAACAGCGATTGCACCGGCAACCCCATGCGGAGGTCGCTCTGGTTGCCGGTCATGACGCCGATGCGCCCGGTGACGTTGTGGTACACCTTGCTGCCGCTGCCATACACGTCCGGCGCCACCGTGGAAAAGTAGTATTCACTGTTGATCCATTGCGCGACGATCAACGGAGCGGTCATGATGACCTCCAGCAACTTTCCGTCCGGATCGATGGCCGCGTCATAGGAATGAAGAAACGACCGGCTCTCCAGATTACGCCCTCGCGTCAGATGCCGGCCTCCGATGATGAACCAGGCGTTTCCGGCCAGCCCCCATTCCGGACGCACCTCGGCCCAGTCGCGGCTCCGGTGTTCGACCGCCAAGCGGGCGTCGGGGCGTCCCGTTCCGCCCGGCGCGAGCCGCACGAGGCGTTCGGCGGCCGCCGCTGCGCCGGCCATGTCGAGATCCTCCAACACTCGGGCGAGCTCCTTCCGATGCGTCGTGGGCACGTCCTGCAGATCGTCAACATGGAGGCGATCGGTCGTCGTATCGTGCAGGGCCGCGACGAAATGCGTGTCCGATGGAATCACCAGCCCACGCGCGGCCAGCCGCTCCCGTACCTGCGGCCGATTCGCGATGGTGGCGAACATTCGCGCGTTGGGCAGGCCTTGGCTGCCGCCGCAGGCCCCGCAGTCCAACGCCGATTCGTACGGATTGTTCTGCGACGTGCTGGCGTGGCCGCAGAGAAACACCAGCCGGGCGAACGAGGAGGTGAAGCCCATCAGCCGCAGCGCCGCTTCGACGTAGTAGGCCTGTTCGGTCGGCGTGAAACCGGTCCGGGTGATGCGCTCGATCCGCGCCGCTGTGTCCCGCGGATTGATCCGGCACTCGCGGCGCAGTTCTTCGAGTACCTGCCGTTCGTGTTCCTTGCCGAGGACGAGCACGTGGCCCAGCTCACCCGGCGTCACGGTCGATTCGGGCAAGCGCTCCAAGGCTTGTTGCCGAATGCGCTCCAGTGCCTGCGGCGTCAGGACAGCCCCTTCAAGCTGAAACCGTTCCCGCAGCCAACGCTGGAGCCGCAAGCGCTGCTCGGCGGCGACCATTTCATCGGCTTCGGCGGCGGTGAGCTTATCCACCGTGAGCGTCGTCGCCACGTGCGGCACCAACACCTGACGCAGCCATCCGCCGAGGCGGTGGTGCCAGCGGGGCAAGAGGGTTTTGGCCAGCAGCGGCCAGCCGAAGAACCAGCCCACCGCCTCGACCATGACGTACGGGGTCACGACGTTGTGTTTCAGGTCATGCAGCAGCTCCTGGAGGGTTTTTGCCGCACGGGCGGTGGTCCTCCGGCGTTGAGCGGCCGCGCCATCGTACGTGCGCGGCACTTCGCGCACCACGTGCTTGGGTTTGAGCAACACCGGGCAGAGGTCGCACTCATGCGGCTCGTCCAACGAGCGGAACGAAACGGGCAGGCCGAAAAAGCCGGCGAACCCGAACGTCTCATAGCCTCCTCGTTGTTCGAGGTGCCGGCGGAAGACTTCCGAGCGCACGTCGATGCAAAAGACGAATTGCGCCAACGGGCGGGTGGCGAGGAGCTGATCTTCGTGGTCCATCCGGCGCCCCGCGATGTTCAGCCTCTGGAACAGGGTCTGTTCCGCGGACAACTCGGCCGCCTCCAGCCACT
>CAZXRB010000144.1:0-1298 GCA_964642845.1 uncultured Nitrospira sp. | reverse complement strand
ATCCAGGCCAGCAGCATGGCCAGGTCGCTGGGCGCCGATTCCGCCACGCGATCCGCCTCCATTCCGAGAGCCTGTGCGAGGCGGAGGAGGACGCGCCATTGCGCCAGCAGGGCTTGCTCGCGGAGCCGGTGACGGTTCTGCTCGTACCAGCGACGGCCGAGCGCATCCCAGTCGGGCGTCTCAGCGCGGCGCCATCGGCGCAGCAGGCGGGCCGCCTCCGTTGCCGCTTGCGCGGGCGCTCGCCCGGCCACGAGCGCGCGGCGGAACCAGAAGGCATAGGGATAGCGGCGCACGGCATCGTGGAGCGTCACGGCATCGCCCCCGCAACGCCACTCTCGCCGGCACGTGGTCTCGACCAGCTCGCGCTCATAGAAGAGCCGCACGGCGAGATATTTGACCAGGTCGATGCGATGGGCCTCCTGCCAGGGATAAGTCGTCTGCTCCGCGCGCCATTTGATGAAGCCGGCCCAGCCCGGCAATGCTGCCAGATGCAGCGACAAGTAGTCTTGCCAGGCTGGGGCAGGAATCTTCAGCTGCTGGAGCGATTCCAACAACGCGTCCTCTGGGCGATCGGACAACGCGCGGATTTTCTGTGCGGCGTCCCGGATGCCCAACAGGCGAAGCGCGAAGTCGTGCTGCGCCGCGGCCTTCCAGGCCCGGAAGAAGGTCTGCTCGCGATGCGGCATGGGCCAGGCCGCTTCGCCCTCGTCGCAGAACGCGGCGCACCACTTGATCAGCTGGCGGTTGATCTGTTCGACCAGCCTGGTGCCCAACGTGCGATCGCACCAAGCCGCCATCGTTTCCTGATAGAGCCATTGATCGGGCACCCGCACATCCGGCCAATCGCCGTCAGGCTCCTGCGGCAGAGCCTGCTCGGCCCAGGGACGCAGGCGAGCCATGAGCTCGGCGTCACCGACCTGGTCGTTCTGCGCCGCGTCCTCGGTCGACGGCGGCAGTGTCAGGCCATGGAGGAGGGCGGCGCGGAGCACGTCCAGGTGTGAGAGGCGGCGGTCCCCGAACTGCACCTGCTTGTCCGTGGCGAGCGGCTGCAAGACCTGATCGATTGAACCGGCCCGAATACGGCCCTGCCGGAATGCTTCGCGATACCAGTCCGCAGCCAAGTACCCGCGCCCGCCGAACAGCTGTTCTCCACGCGTGACTGCTTCGTGGAACGGCAGGGATTCGAACCCGTGGAGCGGATTGCGCGAGATGAAGGTGCGCATCGGCCACAGCTGTGCGACGACCTCGCCGGCGAGGTTGACGTAGGAGCGCAACTCCATGCGCTGGGCGTCAGTGTA
>CAZXRB010000143.1:0-7458 GCA_964642845.1 uncultured Nitrospira sp. | reverse complement strand
CGGCGCCGAAGGAGCCACGGTCGTTGTCACGGCGCGGCGCCTGGCGCTCTGCGAGCAGACGGTCGGGCAGATTCGGGAGCGGGGCGGGGCGGCCTGGGCGATTCAGACCGACGTGACCGACGAGCGGCAGGTGGAACGGCTCATCGCGGAAACGGTCGCGCGCTACGGACGCCTCGATATCCTGGTGAACAATGCCGGCATCGGGGGACACGGGCGGGTCGCCGACACCACAACCGCCGCATTCGATGCCGTCATCAACGTGAACCTGCGCGGCACCTTCTTCTGTTGCCGCGCTGGTTTCCGCCAGATGCAACGGCAGGGCGGCGGGCTGCTTCTGAACATGTCGAGCGTCGCCGGCGTCCAGGCCTGGGCCGGCACGGGGATCTACAGCGCGTCGAAACACGGCATCATGGCGCTCACCAAGGCGCTGGCGGATGAAGGCCGGGCGTATGGCATCAAGGCCAGCGCCATCTGTCCGGGCGCGGTCGCCGACGAATTGGTGGACGCCTCCCCGGACGACATCGCGCGCAGCGAGAAGATCGATCCGTTCGACGTGGCCGAAACCGCCGTCTATCTCGCAATGCTGGGCCCTTCCGCCGTCGTGCATCAGGTGGTCATCGACCGGCTGGGCGCGGATTGGTGAGCGCCGCACGCGCCGAAGGAATGAGTCGCTATCGTCCCACGAATGTGGTACCCTGACTGCAGTCTTCATAGTTTCGGTTTCGTCCCTCGCTTCCTTCGTGCCGTTCCTGCGCGATTGACGTGCACGGCGTCCTCGCTCGTCCCTCCGTCCGCTCCGGCTCGCCGAGCCGGGTTTGTAGGACCACCGGTCCTGACCACTCGATCGCCGAGGGCTGCGACGAGTGCCTAGCCCATCCGCCCTATGTCCCGGAGGAGCCCATCATGCGTCACCACTACCAAATGATCCGTCGTGGTCTGTATTTGACCGTCGGTATCCTGCTGTTCAGCTCAAGCCTGGCACCGGGCGCCTTAGCGGCCGGGCCGGCCGCGCCCCAGGCGGTCAAACCGGCCGCGCCGGGATCCATCAACGCCGTGGCCTCCGGCGCCGTGGAAGATACGCTCCAGGCCTGTCTGGCCAGAATTCCGAAGGACGCCTCCGGCGGCCAGCGGATGATTGCCGAGCACAGTTGTCGCAGGGACGACACGGATCGAAAACCCTATCAGGCGACAGGCGGCCGATGACGGAACCGCGACGAGCGGAGGCTGCGGCGGGCAGGCGCGTGCTCGTGGAAATGACGTCCGGCGAGCAAGCCTTGCGCGCCGTCGTGGAACGGGACGGCGCGCGGTATAACGGCTGTTGCCTGCGCCTCCACGTCACGACGTACGGCTCGCGCACCTCATGAGAAAGCCGGGAGAAACGGAGCGAGCAGCATGAGCCGCAGCAATTTCCAATCCCTGATCGCATTTCCGGACGGCTCGCACCTCGTGATCAGCACGCAGTACTCGCGGGAGGGGGCCTTTTCCTGCGCCCTCTACTCCGCGGTGCTTCGCCCCGACGATGAAGCGGCGTTCCGCGTCGTCGCCAATCATCTGGAAGCCGCGACTTGCCTGGCCGCTCAGGAACAGGCGTACAGCTATGCGCTCCGCCTGTACCCGAATGCGGCCGCGGTCATGAGAAAGCCGCCGTATCTCATCTGGCCCGGTCCGCGGGCCGGGCTGTTGCCATGAACCCGGCAGTCCCTGCCCGACACATCATGCAAAAGGAGACCCGCACATGACTCACACGAAACAGGCCGCTTCCCGCACCGGATGGCTGCGCATCCCCAACGGCACGCGCGTCCGCCACCGGCATGACGCCTACGAGGGCGTGATCGACGGCCTGACCGAATTGGTGTCCGGGCCGCAGCGAAACCCCGACGGCCGCACTCAGTACCGCATCAATACGGGGGAACCGACACGGATGCTGGCGTCCGAAGACAACTTGAGCATCCTGCTGGACAGCAAGGAGCTGATCATTGTGGGACGCGAGCGGGAGGAATATCGCCGGCTGGTCACCCTCCAATTGCGTGCCACCATGCCCGAAGACCGGTTCATCAAGTCGGGCAGTCCGCGGCCGGCGGCGGAGTAGACGAAGCTGGCCGATCGGGTCTGTCTCGTCTATCTGGTCTATTTGGTTTGTTTGGTCTATCTGCTCGACAAGATAGAATTTCGACACGAGCAACGAATCCGCAAAGCCTGTCTGGGGTAGCGCAACGAGACTGAGCGCTGTCGACTAGATAGACCAGACTGACCAGACAGACATTTTCCTTCTGGCATGCACAGTACGCGCCGCCGGGGCCTGCCGCCGCTCTACCTTCAGGTCATGATCGCCGTGGTCTGCGGAGCGGCGCTCGGCATGCTCTTCGGCCAGGAGACCTATCTCGGCGGCCTGAAGAACGAGCACGTGGGCTGCGCCGGGCTGCTTCTCGTCACGCTGCTGCGGGCCTTGGCCATTCCGCTCATCTTTTTCGCTATCCTCGATTCAGTCATCCGCACCAGTCTCCCTCTGCGCCAAGGGACCAGGCTCCCGCTGATCTGCCTCACCAATGCGGCGGTCGCCATGGCGATCGGGCTGGAGCCTCTTCGCCCTCTCTGAAAACCGTTCTCCTTTCCGCGCGCACCGTGCTGCGGCGCAACCTGCCGCGAAACCAGGCCGTCGCTAGGGACGTTCCCAGGCAAGGCCGCACCGTCTCACAGGTAGGATAGCCTCCAGGGGGGATGCCCCTAGCAGGAAGCCATCACAAACCCTACAGAGGAGGTGCGCGATGAATCCTTGGATCATGCTCGCCGTCATGGCGGTGCTGGCGGCGACCCTGTCTGCCGGCGGGTGCGCCCGCAACGCGGTGGAAAAGCGTTCCGCGTCGCCGACGATGTCGGAACGGTTCAAACAGGACACCATCACCGGCAAGGTGCACGACATCGGATCGGGGCATGTCTCCATCCGGGAATCCGACGGCGACACCATGCGCGTGCGCGTGGATGACCGGACGAAGATGGACCGCGTGGCCGTGGGCGACCAGGTGAAGGCCTACGTCTCCGAAGACGGCTATGCGTCCACCATCCAACGGATCGCCGACTAGCGTGCAGCGCGGGAGAACAGCCGCTCTGCGGAGCCTCGCGCCGCTTCTCGTGATCCTGGCCGCCGGGGCCGGTTGCGGAGGAGTGGAGTACCGGCCCGCCGTCACGGTCATGGACGTCCGCCCTATTATCGATGCCACGGCAGATTTATCCCTCCGCACAGGAGAAACCTTTCGACGCATGCTCTCCGTCAAGCCTCGGAAACCACCCTGACGATGGTGTTGGTCGACGCCGGCCGAAGATCGCCCTCATTCACAAGGACGACCGGCACCATGAGCGCTGTGTCGCCACTCTGCGCATTCCCAAAATCTAAGCTCCCGAGGGGGCCAGACAGACCAGATAGATCAGATAGACCAAATAGACAAGACAGACTCATTCTCTTTCCGCACTTTTCTTGCTCCTCCCTTCTCACCTTGCTACACTCCCGCGCCACGCGAGCGGATACTGTGTCATCCGCCCGGGCTTGTCACAAGGAGGCTTGGAATGCATCGTTATATTCGAATCATGTGTCTGCTGGCGATTGGGTGTGTGGCGTGGGGAAACGCGGGCTGCGCGAGCAAGGCCGTCAAATCGGCGGGGGAACAGACCACCGCGCCGAGCGAGAAGGCACCGTACATTGCCGAGAGCGATCTGCCGCCGGGGGCCGAACGGGTCGCGCCCGTCATCGCCGCGGCGAAAGTGGACCCCGGGGAACGGAAGCGGCAGCAGGAGGAAGCGAAGATGGAGCAGAGCGCCACGGCGGCCGCCGGCCTCCGCGACGTCTTCTTCGGCTACGACAGCTGGGTGATCAGCGACGAAGGCCGGCAGGCGCTGGCCCGCGACGCCGAATGGCTGCGGGCGCATCAGTCGGTCACCTTGAAAGTCGAAGGGCACTGCGACGAGCGGGGCAGCTCCAGCTATAACTTCATCCTGGCGGAAAAGCGGGCCAAGGCCGTGCGCAACTATCTCATGGAACTGGGCATCCCGAAAGAGCGGGTCACCGTCGTGAGCTACGGCAAAGAGCGCCCGTTTTGCCGCGAGCGGTCGGAACCCTGCTATCAGCAAAACCGCCGCGGGCATTTGGTGGTGAAGCCGTAAGACTGGTTGATCTGGTCTGTCTGGTCTGTCTGGTCTGTCCGGTGTTCTTGGCTCGAACAAACTGAACAAACCAATCAACCACTTGGTAGTGTAGGATAACCGCTGAGGCCCTGTGGTGGACGAGCTGGAAGAAAGAGCCGAGACGGTGCTCGTGAGCAAGACGCCGGTTGCCGCGCCGGCGCAGCAACCCTCGCCGAGGTGCGCGGTGGACGGCTGCCTGCACCCGTCCGCCGTCATGTGCGAGGTGCGCCTCACGCACATGGAGCTCAACCCCGACCGGGAAACCCATCGGCTCCCGCTGTGCGACCGGCACGTGAAGGGATTTGCGGCCTTGAAGTGGCAGTGGCGGCGCACGCCAGACGCCGCGTCGTCCCGCTTGAAATTGGACGGCGTCTTTGCGCCGGACGCGGTCGAAGATGCCTGAACCGGAGAAAGATCTATGACGGCCGATCAGTCCCACAAGCAAGCAACCGCCAACGTCCCCAAGGGACAAACCATCTGGGAATGTCCCGCCTGCGCCCGCCGCTACTACACCGACCAGCCGCCGGAGAAGTGTCCCTTCTGTCTCCGACCGGTCACACGGGGATAGGGGGGGAGGCCCACCGGGAAGAAGGTAGGGTGAGCTCGTGAGTCTACCTGGTTCGACAGGTCTCGGCAGCGGGCAAAACCAGTGCCATGACGGCACCCATGAGGCTGCACAGAGACCATGCGATGCATTGGCTTATACATCATTCATCAATTATTAGATGATGTTTTATCTGTTTGTCATCTGACAGTGCCAACCGGTAAATCAACGTATTTTTTGCTTGATGATTTTAAGAGTTCCTCTATGCTGGCAGACTTGCAGCAGGCTCATGGTCTGCATCGAGGAGGCCGACCGTCGTGCAGCGCAAACCCCGCAAGCAGTTGTGTCTCCGCGTGGACTTCTCGTGCTCGTCGGAGCAGGAAACGTTCACCGGCCATGGACACACGCTCGACATCAACGAGAACGGCTGCCAGATCGAGAGCGCCACGAGCCTCCCCACCGGGCGGTATCTCACCCTGCGGTTCTATCTGCCCAAATCCAGCGCGCCGATCCAGGTCGAGCTCGCGCGTGTGCGGTGGGTGAAGGCGCGTCATTTCGGCGTCGAATTCATCAGCCGGCCGTCGAACGCCCATCGGGGTCCGGAGCTTGCCGAGTCCGTCGCTCCCTCGGAGACGGGAAACGCTCACGATGCGCCTGCGCGCGACGGCTCCCATACCGTGCTGGTCGTGGACGACAACGCCGGCGAACGGGTGCTCTACAGCCGGATCCTCGCCGGCGCCGGTTATCATGCCTTGCACGCGCCCGACAGCATCGAGGCCATGAAGTTATGCGTGACGGAGCCGCGGATCGACGTGGCCGTGATCGATGCCGTCTTGACCCTGCCCGAGCCATGCCGGCAAGGCGTCAAGGCCCAGGTCCGCCGCGTGAACGGCCCGCAGTTGATTCAGGACATGCTGGCCATTCGCAAAGCGCTCCGGGCGATACTCATGTCGGCCTCGGAGCCGGCCGAACTGGCCGACTTCGGCGTCGTGCTGAACGGCGTGCCGTTCCTGCAGAAGCCGTTTTCGAAAGAGCAATTCCTCGAGCAGATCGGCAACGTCCTCGCATCCCCGCCGTTGAAATGGACCCGGCCGGCCGAGACCGCGCCGCGCCGTGGACGGAGTAGTCTGGTCTGTCTGATCTGTCTGGCCTGTCTGGTCTATCCAGTCGTCTGGTCTGCTGGCGATCAGCTCTCAGCCATCGGCGCTGCTGCCCAGTCGCGTTCGTGCACTCGGCGTTCAACGGACACATCCAAGAGATCCGACGGATAGGCCTGACCCGCCTCGCGTTTCTGGAAATGATTGGGCAGCAGCATGATGCAGTTGGGGTTGAACCCTTGCGCCTTCAAGGTGTCGATGCTCCCGAGCACCTGTCCCTCCTTCGCCAAGTCGATCACCGTGATGGAGCCGTCGCTCATGCCGTCCAGGTTGAGCAAGCTGTTCTGCACGAACAGATAGCGCTCGTCCGGGGACAACACCGTATGATGCGCACCCGGCGCGGCCGCAATGGCCTGGAGAAACTTTGGCTGGCGCGGGTCGGTGTTGTCATAGATGTTCACGAACCCGAAAGAAAATAAATGTACCGGGAGTCTTTTCGAGCGCTAAGTTCAAGTTCGATCTGAGGTCAATCGATGTCACTCCGTTTGCCAGCGGATAGGCGGTGGCCGTCACGCCGCTTGTCATGACCGAAAACCCCGAGACGCCGTTCGCCCGTCAAGTCAAAGGTGTGAGCACACTGGTCTGGAAGAAAACCCCAGCCGGCTGGAGAATTATTCACGAGCACGAAAGCCTGCAACCATAACGGCAACCTCCATTCAGAGGAGTGTGCCGCTGCTGCCGTGTCCATAAGCCGTTTCTTCATCGTAATGCACGTATTTCATTTCTTTCTCTGTCGTTTTCGCATCTCGATTGTGATACCCTCCTGCCGCTCACCGTCGGACATTATTCGCGTTGCATGCGCATAGCCAGCACTCAGGACAAAGAAAGTGTACCGGCAGTCTATTCCCCATCGCAGGACTCGGGAATCTCGGTATATAGGCAGCTCACCGTGGAGGCTACTATTATGAAGAAGCCCTGCTACTTCATAGTGCTTGGTGCTCTGTTGGCGGGCTGTTCGACGAGCAGTGACTATTGGCTTGTTTACATTCCCGGCTCTTCAGGCTTTCGTGTGGGTTGGATAAAGATCCAGCCCTCCGCAATGGAAATAGATCGCGGTCTTGAAATGCTCAATGTTCCGGAAGCCGCGAGCCGTTTTCTTGACCCACTGAATCGTGGCGTTGACCGCCTCCAGGCCGGCGTTCGTGATCCCGTGCTGGAGATACGTCAGCACGTTGGGGAGATGCCGCTGGATCAACTGAGCCACCGCAGCCATCGGCTGCAGCCGGCTGTGCGTGGCGCGCCAGAACCAGCGGGCGAAGAACTTCTGGGCGGCCCCACAGTCGGTGTCGTCCCAGAACTGGCGGAAGCGCTCCTTCCGCGCCCAGGCCCGCGCCACCTTGAGGTCCGTGCGCTGCAACGCGCGGAACGTCGCCCGCTGCTCGGCCGTCATGGCCTGCGGACGCATGAGCCAGAGGTACTTGGTCCCCGTCAGCCGGTCATCGCCCGTCTGCTTGAGGGTCCGCTGCTCCGCGCGGCGGACCCGGTCCACGGCCTCGTGGAGATGTTTGGCCACATGGAACTTATCGAAGTGTCAGCGGTCATCCAATAATCCCCAGGTGTGGTCATTGAATTTTCCCCACC
>CAZXRB010000142.1:0-7552 GCA_964642845.1 uncultured Nitrospira sp. | reverse complement strand
CTTGATCCCGCGTGTCTGTAGCAGGTCACGCACGGCGGGCTTGTTGGCCATCGCCGCGATGGTGCGCGCGTTCGGCAGTCCTTGATTGCCGCCGCAGGCGCCGCAATCCAAGGCCGATTCGTAGGGATTGTTGTCCGACGTGCTGCCGTGCGCGCAGAACACCACCACGCGGGCGAAGTTGGACGTGAGCCCCATCAACCGCAGCGCCGCCTCCACGAAATAGGCCTGCTCGGACACCGAGAAGCCGGTATGGGTCAAACGGTCCATCCGGGCGGAGATGCCGCGCAGGCTGATGCGGTAGCGCTCCCGCAATTCCTCGTAGAACGCCGCTTCCGCCTCCGGCGTGAGGCCCAGGGCCTTCGCCACGTCGCCGTTGCCGCCGTCGCCGTTGCCGATCGCCTTCTTCCGGATCTTGTCCAACAGCGTCGCGGACAGCGCGGCGCCGCTCAAACCGAAGCGGTCGCGGACCACCTCGCGGATGACCGCCTGCTGCTCCGCCGCCACCATCTCCTCCGCCTCTTCACGGCCCAGTTTTTCGACCGTCAACGTCGTCGCGATGGACGGCACCAGCAGCCTGGTGAGCCAGTGCTTGATCTTGTCGTACCAGACCGGCAGCAACGTCCGGCCAAACAGCGGCAGGCTGAAGAACCACCCCAGCGCTTCGACCATGACATACGGCGTGATGACGTTTTCCTTCAGGTCCTGCAGCAGCTCGTGCGCGGCCATGCTGAGCTGCGCCCCGCTCTTGTGGCGCTCCGCCAGCGTGCCGTGATAACTGCGCGGCACTTCCCGCACCTGGTTTTTGGGTTTGAGGAGCACCGGGCAGTGAGGCACGGTTTGATGGGCGCCGAAGGGCTGATAATCCAACGGCACACCGAAGAATCCGGCGAGCCCCAAGGTCTCATACCCGCCCAAATGCTCGACGTGGCGGCGGAACACTTCCGATCGTACGTCGATGCAGAACACCAGCTGCGCCAGCGGCCTCGATGCCGGCGCGTCGCCCGTGGCCGCGGGTTCTCCGGCCGTGAGTCCGGCCGACAGCGTGCGGAGCACTTGACGGCGATGGCCGGTCTCGAAGGCCTGCAGCCAGATCGGGCCTTGCTGTGACGCCGGCAGGCCCTCGAGCCACGCGAGCAGTGTGCGGATATCGGACGGGGCGGTGGCGTCGAGAGCCGGTGCATCGAGCGAGAGGGTGCGGGCGAACCGCACGAGATGCCGGGCGGCTGTGCGGGTGCGCCGGTCCGTCTCTTGCGCACGCGCCCACTCCTGATAGCGCCGGCCGATGGTGTCCCAAGCCGCATGGTCGTGCCGCCGGCTCGATCGGGCCAGCCGGCGAACATCCTTGTCGATATCCGGCGGCACCTGTCCCGCCACCCATGCGCGCCGCAGCCGGTAGCCGGCCGGAAAGTCGTGCATGTACCGCTGCAGCGCATCGTCGGCCGCCTCGAGGCCCAGATGCGCGCGGCAGGCGCCCTCCGCCAGCTCCCGCTCATAGAAGAGCCGGACCGCGAGGTACTTCACGAGGTCGATCGGATAGGCCTCCTGCCACGGGTGATGGCTTTGATGCGCGCGCCATTTGATGTAGCCGACCCAGCCCGGGAGGGCTGCAAGATGCTGCGAGAGGTACTGTTCCCAGGCGGCTCGCGGAATCTGCATGCTGCGCAACAGGTCCAGCAGGGCATCTTCGGGACGGTCGGGAAGCGCGCGTAATTTGTCAGCCGCGTCCCGGATCCCGACGAGCCGCAGCGTGAGATCGTCTTGCGCCAGTGCGCGCCAAGCCCGGTAAAACGTCTGCTCCCGGTGTGGCATCGTCCAGGTGGCTTCCCCTTCGTCGAGGAACGCGCTGCACCACTTGACCAGCTCCCGATTGATCGTTTCCACGATCCTGCTTCCGATGGTGCGGTCGCACCAGGTGCCGACGGTCTCGCGCAGGGGCAGCTCGTCGGTGTCCCCAGGCTGGGAGTCCGGCACAATCGGCTCTTCCGCGGCGGTGGCGTGCGCCAGCCACTGCGCCCGTTCGGCGATGCGTCCGTCTTCTTCCTGTGCGGCCCCGGCGGCGGGCTGGTCGGCGTCCGTGATGCCGTGAAGCATCGAGATCGTCAGGACCTCGAGATGGCTCAAACGCCGGCCCGCCACCGTGACGTGTTTGTCGAGCGCCAGCGGCTCCAGCGCGGCTCGCAGATCGTCAAGGCTGATGCGGCCGCTCGCGACATGGCGCCGGTATTCTTCGTTCGGCAAGTAGCCCCGCCCGCCGAACAGGTGCGCGCCGTGCTGGACGGCCTGTTCAAAGGGAAGCGATTCCAAGCCATGGAGCGGATTGTGGTGGATGAAGGTCCGCATCGGCCAGTATTGCGCAATGACTTCGCCGGCCAGCTCGACGTAGGAGCGCAGCTCCATCCGCTGCGCGTCGGTGTATCGTTCGGGCGACGGCCTGGTCATGGGGCCTCTTCTTCCTTCACGATGTCGTGCGCTGCTCCGGGAAGCGCGCGCGCCGGGAGGACGGGCTCACGGCCTGCAGGAGATCTTCGATATAGAGCGCATTGAGGAAGGCCACGTAGAGGCGCTGGTGGATGCGGCCGAGCCACGGCGGCAGCGCGAAGGCATAGCCGTGGGCTTTGCCGTACAAGATCACCCAGACCGCGACGATGAAGAGCGCGGCCAGCGCGACGAAGGCGTCGAACAGTCCCTGATGCCAGGCGGCGGCTTGGAAGTAGGCCGCGACCTGGCCCGGCGCCGGGTACAGGAAGTGGGTGAACGACTCACCGGCCCACAAATAGGTGAAGCCGATGAACGTGAGCGTCGCGATCATGGTGACGGAGACTTTCCACGATGCCACGGCGTTCAGCCGATACAGGCTGAAGATGGCTTGCGACGAGGTCACCCAGGCGAAGAACAGGAAGATCATGGTGCCTTGAGATTCAAAGAGCGGAATGTTCACGAGCCCATGGGCGATCAGCACGATGAGCAGCGGAAGCACGAGCGTGATCGCCAGCCCGGTCGCCCAGGGCACGAGAGAAAAAGCCGGCGCGGCGCCGACGGCATGTTGCGCCGGGAGCTTGAACTCGGTGCGCGCCTTGTGAATGTTCGCGCCCGAATTGAGGAACAGCGTCGCCTTGAACAGCCCGTGGGCGCAGAGGTGAAAGATCGCCAAGGCGAAGGCGCCCAGGCCGCATTCCATGACCATGTAACCCATCTGGCCCATCGTCGAATAGACCAAGGTCCGCTTGACGCTGGATTGTGTGAGCATGGTCGAGGCGCCGATCAGCGCCGTCCATGCGCCGACTACGAACAAGATATAGAGCGTCGTCGGCGACGAGCCGAAGAGCGGCGCCAGCCGGTTGACGAGGAACCCGCCCGCGTTCACGATGCCGGCATGCAGCATGGCGGATACGGGCGTGGGGGCCTCGATCGTGCCGGGCAGCCAGACATGAAACGGAAATTGCGCGGACTTGGTCATCACCGACAGGATAAGGAGTGCCGTAACGGCATTGACCGCCTCGACGCTCCACCAGGTGCCGGCACCCAGCCGCGGCGCCGCCGTGGAGTCCGCCAGGGTCTGAAACAACGTCGTCAGATCGAACGTCCCGAAGGTCGTGTAGATCAGGGCGATGCCGGCCAAGAGGGCGGCATCGCCCAGGCTCTGGACGCGGAGCGTCGTGCGCCCGGCTCTCCGGGCCGCGGCACTCTCCTTGTTGAATGCGATCAAGGTGGTCAGCAACCAGGTCACGGCATGCCAGGCGACGAACAGCCAGACGAGGTGACCGCTCGTAACGAGTCCCAACAGGACGAAGGTGAGAAAACTCAATAAGGCGAAGAACCGCACATAGCCCCGATCGCCCTGCATGTATCGTCGCGAGTACACATGAATGACGAGGCTCACGCCCGTGATCAGCACCAGCATGACGGCGGCGAGACGGTCCACGAGGAGCGTGGGGGCGATGAACGCGGGAAGGCCGGGAGCGGTCAACAGAACGGGATCGGATTGTATCGCCTGGTACAGTGACAACAGGGCCGCGGCGGCCGAGATCACCAGCGCGCCGATTCCGATGCGCGCAACGCGTTCACCCATGCTCTGGCCGGACAGCGCGATGACCGCGCTGCCGACCAGCGGAGCCAGGATGGCGATGAGGGCTGGGAGCGCTTCCATGAGACCTCTCGTCAGGATTCGTTACAAGTCGTCTCAGCAAGAAGGGTACCGCTGTTCAGCCGCCGCTCAGTCGCAGCAGAATCGCACCGGCGTCGCTCCGGAGGAGAGGCGCGCTCTTAAAGGAGAAGGGACCGCTGCAAAAGATTGGATAGCGGAACTGTGCGTCCGCGCACGTTCGTGTAGGCGCGCACGCCCTCATTCTTTCACCGTCACCGTCATCGTGATCGGCTCGAGCGGGTTATCGGCGGAATCGCGGGCCGCCGCGACAATCTGATCGACGACTTCCATGCCCCGGAAGACCTCGCCAAAGACGGTGTAGCGCCGGTCGAGCCCGCTATTGTCCGCGACGCAGATGAAAAATTGCGAGCCGTTGTCGTTGAAGTCCCGCGTGCTGTTGCTCTCGCGCGGCATTTTCGCCATCGACACCGCGCCGCGTTTGTGCGGGCGGTCGTTGGGCTCCGGGGGAAGGAAATAGCCGGGCCCTCCGGTGCCATGGAGCGTGCGGTCGGGGTTCTTGCTCAAGGGGTCGCCGCCTTGGATGATGAAACCCGGCACGACGCGGTGAAACGTCGTGCCGTCGTAGAACCCCATCTTGGCCAGGTTCACGAAATTCTCGACGTGCCGCGGCGCATCGTCGGGGTAAAAGCGGATCTTGATCTCCCCGAACTTGGTGATGATGGTGGCGCGGGGATCTTTCTTTTGGAATTGCATCGTCATGCCGGGGAATGTAACAGGCCAGAAAATAAATTTTCAATGAACAATGTTCAATGCTCAATGTTGGCTGGCTCGATGATCAATGCGCAATGCTCAAGGTGCAATTGAAAAAACGGAGCGCCTTCGATCGAACATTGAACATTCATCATTGAACATTATCATTGAGCCCTTTCCCTGGATCGATCCACAGCCAGAGCATCGCACCGAGCAGCGTGATGGAGCCCGCCACGGCGAATGATGCCGGCCAACTCCAGTGCGTGGCGATCCACGGGGTGAGCACCGGTGAAACGGCTCCACCGAGATTGGCGCCGGTATTCATGAGGCCCGACAGGGTTCCGGCATGGGTGTTCGAGAGATCGGTGGTCGAAGCCCAGTAGGCACCGACCGTGAAGTAAAGACAGCCGGCGCCGAGCGACAGGCTCGCGACGGCCATCAGCGGAGAGTCGACGAAGCCGCCGATCCCGATGGCCGCCCCGGCCGCCACCATACCCGCCATGCCCGTAGCGGCTCGCCCCGTCGTGATGCCGTGGCGGGCGGCCAGGCGATCCGTCACCCAGCCGCCGAGGGGGCAGGCGATCAACATGGCCAGGAAGGGCGCGGAAGCGTAGAGGCCGCCGCTAAGCATGTCGAACCCACGCACCGTCACGAGATAGAGATAGAACCAGGACATGTAGAAATAGGCCGCGTAGCCAAGACAACTGTAGCTGAGGACCAACCACCAGACGGTGCGGCTGCGGGCGAAGGTTCTCCACGGTGTGCGACCCCGCGTATCGGCGACCTGGCTCGGCATTCGCGCAGGATGTAGCCAAGGATGTTCTTCGGGTCGATTGCGGGCGACGGCCCCCCACAGGATGGCCATCATCAGTCCAGCAGCTGCCGACAGATAAAAGACGGTCTGCCAGCCCCAATTGACCATGATCCAGGCGGCGATCGGCGGCGTGACAGCGGCGCCCAGGCCGATACCGCCGATGGCGATCCCGATACCCGCGCCGCGCGCCTCCGGCGGCATCCAATTCGCCACCGCGCGATTGAATGATGGCAATGCCACGGCCTCTCCCATGCCCAGGGTGAAACGGACCACGATGAGCGCGCCCACGATTCCCAGGCCCTCCGCCAGCGGCGACGTGGCCGCCATTGCGGTAAAGCCCGTGCAGAGCGACCACCACACGAGCGCGACGGTGAGCACGGCGCGGGCGCCCCAGCGATCGGCCAGCCAGCCGCCGGGAATTTGAAAGAGGGCATAGCCGGTGACAAAGGCCGAAAAAATCCACCCCATCTGCTGGTCCACCAGGCCGAAGGCCGGCATCATCTGTCGCGCCGTCACGGAGATGTTGACGCGATCGATGTACGTGACGACGCTGATGCAGAAGAGCAGGCCTAAAATCAGCCAGTGCAGGCGCGTGGGCTCGGAGGTCTCGGGATCAGAGCAGGGAGGCGTCATGATGCGTGGCGAGTATAGCGGGTCGTTCCATGCAGGTACCAGCACTGCGCCAGGCCTTCGCTCCAGGCCCGTGGCGTTGGGTTCCTGACTCAATGGAGCGGAGCGTCAATTCGAATCGACGATCAACGTGTCCGTGGGTTCCTGATGCGGGTCAGAAAAGATGAGCTGGCCCGGGTTTGACGGACACCTCAAAAGGGGGCACGATGAGGCCTCCGGGGAGGTGCAACATGGGGCAGCGCCGACGGTTCACTCCTGAATTCAAGCGTCAGGCCGTTCAACTTCTGAATGCGGGCCAACGTCCCGCCGCCGAGATTGCTCGCGAACTGGGCATCCCACTGTCAGCGGTCATCCAATAATCCCCAGGTGTGGTCATTGAATTTTCCCCACCCTCTACCAGAAGGAGGAGGGAGAGATGGGACTTGACGAGACGAGCGCGTCGACGATCATGCGCGTCCAGGAGAACCAATCTGGGGAGGCGTGCATGGTGGATCAGGAGCGGTGGGCGGAGATCCGACGATTGTTCCATGAGGAGCGGGTGTCCATTTCAGAGATCGGGCGGCGGTTGGATGTGGATCGTAAGACGGTCCGACGCAGTCTGCGGCAAACGACATGGCATCCCTACCGCCGGGCAGCGGTGCCCGAGACATTGCTGACCGCCCACGCCGAGTTTGTGCGGGCCCGCGCCCCGCAGGTGGGATACTCGGCGCGGATTCTGTATCAGGAACTGCGGGCTGGTCGGGGCTACACGGGCAGTTACGAGACGGTGAAGCGATTGGTGGCGCCGCTCCGCGGCGTCCAGCTGCAAGCGGACCGGACGCTCCTCCGGTTCGAGACCCCGCCCGGGCAGCAAAGTCAGATTGATTGGGGCCAAGCCACCGTGCCCTTTCGGACTGGCGCCTCCATCGTGCATGTGTTCGTGCTCACCTTGGGCTTCAGCCGCCGCGGGTTCTATTACGCCTGTGCCGATGAACGGCTCGCGCAGTTTCTCGAGGCGCATGAACGGGCCTTTGCCCATTTTGGCGGGCACACCCGCGAGCATCTCTATGACCGGCCGCGGACGGTGTGTTATGCGGATGACTCCGGGCGGCGGATCTGGAATCCCACCTTCAAAGCGTTTGCCGACTACTGGGGTTTCGAGCCGCGTGTCTGTCGGCCCTATCGGGCGCAGACCAAGGGCAAGGTCGAATCGGGCGTCAAGTATGTGAAGCGGAACTTCCTCCCCGGGCGGACGTTCATCGATCTCGTGGACT
>CAZXRB010000141.1:0-7636 GCA_964642845.1 uncultured Nitrospira sp. | reverse complement strand
GAGCGTGTGCCATCCTTAGTTGAAAATTGACGAAGCGGCTGCCTTTGTGGTGCTGTGCGGTGACCGTGGATCAGACAACCACCACCCCACACCAACGAAAGGAGCCGCTTCATGAGAAACGTAATCCGAATCACCAAAGAAGGCAAGGTGCGACCGATCCGCCGGCGGGCCCTGGACCGCATCCCGGCGGTGGACGACCGGGCGAGCCTGGTGGCCCTGATCCAGGCGGTGATCCCGCTGGGGCTGCAAGCCGTCGA
This sequence comes from uncultured Nitrospira sp., assembly GCA_964642845.1. Classification (GTDB taxonomy): domain Bacteria; phylum Nitrospirota; class Nitrospiria; order Nitrospirales; family Nitrospiraceae; genus Nitrospira_D. The sequence continues at coordinate 7,379 of CAZXRB010000141.1, read as the reverse complement.
GGACGTCTTGCAGCACGAGGTGACCGAGTTGGCAGGCGAACGGTATAGCCGGACCGGTGGGCAACCCGGGCTGGTCCGCTGGGGGCACCAGCCAGGCTCGGTCTATCTGCTCGATCAGAAACTGCCGATCGTCTACCCGCGGGTGCGAGATCTGGCCCGGAACCAGGAAGCCCCTCTGGCCACCTATGAACTGTTGAAAGCGCCACGGGCGGCCGATGCCGGGCTGTTCCGCAAGGTGCTGCACGGGCTGAGCTGCCGCCGGTATGAAGCCTGCGCCGAAGCGGTGCCCGAAGCCTTCGGCTTGAGCGCCTCCAGTGTCTCGCGGCGGTTCATCCGGGCCAGCGCCAAAACCCTGAAGACGTTCAGCGAGCGCCGGCTGGAGCAGGACGACGTGGTCGTGCTCATCCTCGACGGCAAGACCTTCGCCGCCGACATGATTGTGATCGCTCTGGGAATCACGCGCCAGGGGGAAAAGAAGATCCTGGGCTTCATCCAGACGGCCACGGAGAATGAAGCGGTCTGCGCCGAGTTCTTGCGGGGCTTGGTCACACGGGGGCTGCGCACAGACCATGGCCTGCTCTGCGTGATCGATGGGGCGAAGGGCTTGCGCAAAGCGATTCAGACGGTGTTCGGCCGACAGGCGGTGGTGCAACGCTGTCAGTGGCATAAACGAGAAAATGTGGTGGCCTATCTGCCGAAAGGCCAGCAGGATGCGTGGCGCCGACGACTGCAGCAGGCCTACGAGTGCCCGACCTATGCCGAGGCGCGGGCCGCCTTGCTGGAGATCCGGCGCGAGCTGCGGCTCGTCAACCGCTCGGCAGTGGCCAGCTTGGAGGAAGGCTTGGAAGAAACCTTGACGCTGCATCGACTGGGTGTCTTCGGCGCCTTGGGCCGCAGTCTGAAGACCACCAACTGTCTGGAGTCGCTGAACGCCCAACTCGGACAACTAACGGACAAGGTGGACCGCTGGCGCACGTCGGAGCAGAAGCACCGCTGGGTGGCGAGCGCCCTCTTGGCGATCGAACCCCGCTTGCGGCGGATCAAAGGCTATCGGCATCTGCCTCAGCTCCAGGCGGCGCTCCAGCGGGAGAGCCAACGCGATGAGGGGATCGAACCCCGAATCGCCTGATCTCAGGACCCCAGGTTAGGTATGGACGGCATGACGATCGTTGATCCTGAAGCCAATACGGAGGCCGTTTTTTTCAGCCGCACACCCGATGCCCCTCATAGGGAAGGGAATCGGACACGATCCTCAGAGGAGGCCGCTTCGGAATTTCAACTAAGAACGGGATTGACTCCTCAAGGCGAACAGGGAATTGGTCCAGACATGCCCCCGAAAGAGGAAGAACACTTTCTACCCGCCAGAATGAAAGTGGTCAGAGCCGCACACACTTACTCAACGCAGCAAGTTTCCCCTCTTAACGCTTCGAGCCCTTCTTTTCCAATAATGGGAATCATGATCAGTGCGGCAACCGGATCAGCCCACCACCATCCTAAGAGCGCGTTGAGGACCAAACCGCCGAGCAGGATCGCTGAGAGATAGGTGCAAAACTCAGTCTGTTTGGCATCGGCCGTCATTGCCGCGCTGCCGATTTCTCGAGCGACCTGTCGTTTCGCGCGGGTGAGCAAGGGCATGACAATCAAGGAAGCGATGGCTAGGATGATGCCCAAAACGCTTCTTTCGGGCGCTTCTCGATTGAGAAGAAAGGTCACTGCTTCATAACTGACGTAAACTGCCAGGACCAGAAAACAGACACCCACGATTTGAAGAGTGATTCTTTCCTTGCGTTCACTTTGTGCGTCGTCTTTATCTCTGTGTAGCCGCCAGAGCAAGGCAGCGCCTGATGTGACCTCGATCACACTATCAATGCCGAACCCGACTAAGGCGATGCTGCCGGCCATCAGTCCCAGCACGATCGATATCAACCCTTCGAGGCTGTTATAGGCGATGGTAAAGTATTCCAGCCGTCGGCCGCGTCTGTGGATGCTCGCACGACGCTCCTCCAATTCACTGATCAACGTTGGTTGCAGGAAGGTTGCCCGTTCTCTACCAGCTGTTGATTGTGAAGACATTTCTGCTCTTTCACTCCACTTATCGCGCATTTCTCTCCTTACCTTTTCGAATACTTCCTCTTACCTGAATTCCTGAGAAGACGGTCACGATCTATCTTCCAACGTGGGGATGATCTTGAGCAGCGGTGACCGATCACTTTCCAACTGAACCGTCGTGTGTTCAATACCGAACCGCTGACGCAAGAGTTCCTGGAGATCCTTGAGGACATGCTGGCCATCGGACAGATCATCCACAAGGATATGAGCACTCATCGCCTCCTTCCCCGAGGTCAGTGTCCAGACATGGAGATCGTGGATATCTCGGACACCATGAGACGCGCGCATGGCTGTCTCAATCTCTCGTACGTCCAGGTGCGGTGGAACGCCTTCCAGTAAAATCTGTACCGCCTGTTTGATCAGATTCCAGGTCCGCGGCAGGATGAACAAGCCGATCGCTCCGCTGATGAGTGGATCGGCAAGTCTCCATCCTGTCCATTGAATGATCACCGCGGCGACGATGACGCCCAGCGAGGCAATGGCATCACTCAGCACTTCGAAGTAGGCGCCGCGAAGATTCAAGCTCTCATCGGCTCCCTTGTGGAGCAGCCGCATGCTTGCGAGATTGACCCCCAACCCGATGATCGCGATGGTCAACATGGGGCTGGCTAAGATTTCCGGAGGCGACCAGATGCGTCGATACGCCTCATAAAGAATGAAGGCCGCCATGCTGGAGAGCAGCACGCCGTTCGCGAGCGCGGCCAGAATTTCCAGGCGCACGTATCCGTAGGTATTCATCGGCGTGGGCGGCTTGGAAGCAAACCAAATGGCGAGCAGACTGAGACTGATCCCTGCCACGTCAGTCAGCATATGGCCGGCGTCAGCCAACAATGCCAGACTTCCCGTCCAGATTGCTCCGATCACTTCTAGGATCAGAAAGGCGACGGTCAGTCCGAGCGCCCAGCTCAGCCTGGCGCTGTGACGCTTTCCCGATGTTGTCCCGGGAGTCTCCGGCTGATCAGTGGACAAATCCATCTCTTTCATCCACGCTTCCCCTTGCCCTTCAATTATTCCGCACTGGATCTCCTAACTGTTTGGACGGACCGATCACGGCTTCGGCAGAAGAGATCCCCGCGTTTGTCGCGTGAAAGTACAGTCGAAACATACCTGAGTAGCCAAAGCCAGCAGCACGGACCTGATGATGGAACAGGCTGAGAATGCTGGGCCAAGTACGCCCCTCCCTATGGTGATCCCACCCATTGGGTCACCCACCGATCGAACTCCTCATTCGCGAACGGCTTGGCAAGAAAACCTTGCGCCCCTTGTACAGTCAGCAATTCGTCAACCTGTCCGGAGTGAGATGCGCTGATCAGTAAAATCGGGAGCCCCAGGCCTTGCTTTCTGGTCAATCGGAGCACCTCAGCTCCTTGCAATCCCGGGAGGTGCAGATCGAGCACCATGGCATGGATGTCGTGCGTCGAAAGCACAGCTAAGGCGTGCTCTCCACTATCCGCACAATGCACCAGGTAGCCCAAGTGCTCAAGCCGATCCCGACAGACGAGCCGGATATCCGGATCATCATCGACCACCAGAATAGCTTTCATGCTTCCCGCCTCTTGCACTCTCTCATTTTGCGACCTCTCCTTCAGAAGCCAATTCAAGTACGGCTGTGTCCGAAGCGCGCCGTTGCCCGATGCGTTGCTCGACCCACCGATAGAGCACGGGAAGCACCACCAAGGTCAGGGCCGTGGATGAAAACAACCCCCCGATGACGACCGTCGCAAGAGGCCGCTGGATCTCAGAACCCGGGCCGGTCGCCAACAGCAGCGGCATGAGCGCCATCATCGCCACGATCGCGGTCATCAGAACCGGCCGCAACCGGAGGACCATACCGGTCAGCACTGCTTCGTCCAATGCCATGCCCTGTTCCCTCAGTTGGTTGATGTAGGCAATCTTCACCACGCCGTTGAGCACCGCCACGCCGAACAAGGCAATAAAGCCGACAGAGGCCGGAACCGAGAGATACAGCCCGCCGACCCAGAGTGCCAGGAGACCGCCGACCATCGCAAACGGAATCGCGAGGAGAATGAGCGCCGCCTGTCGCAGGTTGCCGAACGTGACATAGAGCAAGAGAAAGATCAGTCCAATGACCAGAGGCACGACCACGGCCAGGCGTGCCATCGCCTGTTGTTGGTTTTCGAATTGGCCGCCCCAGGTGAGATAATAACCCGGGGGAAGCTGCACTGTGTGCGCGACCTCGGTTTGGGCTTCTTCCACCGCACCGACGAGATCGCGTCCGACCACGTTGGCCTCGATGACAATCCGACGGCTCGCCTGCTCGCGGCTGATTTGCGCCGGGCCCTCCACGATTCGAATGTCGGCAAGTTCTCTGAGCGGAATCCGTGACCCATCCGGCGCAGTGACCCACAAGGCCGCGATCGTTTCAACATTGGCCCGCCGATCATCCGGAAATCGGACCATGATCGGAAAGCGCCACTGTCCTTCAAAGACCTCTCCCGCAGCAATCCCACCGCCGACGGCTTCGATTACTTCGGTAATCTCGGCCACGTTGATCCCATGCCGTGCAATTTTGGCACGGTCAATGTCGATCTTGAGATAGTACAGACCCGATACTTGCTCGACCCGGAGATCCGACAGGCCGCGCACCTGCCGCAAGACTCGGGCGATCTGGTCCGCCTTGGTCCGCAACGTATCGAGGTCGTCGCCGAACAATTTGACGGCAACCTGTGATCGCACTCCCGACGCCAGTTCGTCTACCCGCATAGCGATGGGTTGGGACAACCCAAAGGCGATGCCGGGTACTTGCGCCAGCCGCCGTCGGATGTGTTCCTCGATGTCGGCTTTCGACGGCGCCTGCCACTCCGACTCCGGTTTGAGCAAGACGTACATGTCGCTGAGTTCCATTCCCATCGGATCCGTCCCGAGTTCATTGGCCCCGGTGCGCGAGACTACCGAGCGCACGTCCGGCATCTCCAGTAAGAGTCGTTCGATCTCTCCCGAAATCTTCAGCGATTCGCTGAGACCGATGCTGGGTAGCCGCATCACATTCACAACAATTGTGCCTTCATCCATGATCGGGACGAATTCCCGACCGATGAAAGGGACGAGGGCCGCTCCGCCGAGGAGCACGCCCCCCGCCACGAGGACCACGAGACGAGTCCTGCGCATGGCGCCTTCCAACATATGCCGATAGAGCCGTCGGCCCTTCTCCAGCAGACGTCCACCCTCCTTCGTCACGCGCGGCTTCATGAGCACCGCCGCCAGCACCGGAACCACTGTCATCGAGAGGATTAAGGAACTGAGGAGCGCGATGACCACAGTCAGAGCCAGTGGAATGAACATCTTGCCTTCCATGCCTCGGAGCGTCAGAAGGGGAACAAAGGTCAAGGCGATGATCAATTCCCCGAAGAGGCTCGGCCGCCGCACTTCCAGAACAGCGCGCAAGACCATGGGCAGACGGTCGGCGAGTAAGAGGGCCCGGCCCGTGGTCTGCTCGCTCAGATGGCGCTCGACATTCTCCACCTGCACGATGGCGGCATCGACGATCATCCCCAGCGAGATGGCCAAGCCGCCCAGGGACATGAGATTGGCCGACAGGCCGACCTGTTGCATGATCAGGAACGTCGCCAGAGTGGCCAGCGGCAAGGTCAGGGCGACTACGAGCGCGCCGCGGAGATTTCGGAGAAACAGATACAGGACGAGCATCACGACCACTGCCCCCTCGAGCAAGGCCCGCTCGACGGTATCCAGGGCGCGGGCCACTAATTCGATGCGATCGTAAAAGGGCATGATGGTCACACCAGCCGGCAAGACCTGGTTGATGAGTGCCACCTTGACTTTCACGCCCGACACAATCGCTCGACTGTTGCCGCCACGTAACATGACCGCAATGCCTTCGAGCACCTCACCCTTTCCGTCTCGCGTGACGCCCCCCAACCGGATCGCGTTCCCTTGGCGAACCTGGGCAACGTCCCGGAGATAAATGGGTGTGCCCTTGTGCGCCGCCACGACAATCTGTTCCAGGTCGGCTGCCGAGCGGGCCAGTCCCACTCCATAGACGACCAGCTTGTCTCCGCCCTGCTCAATGTAACTGCCCCCGGCATTCTGGTTGTTTCCCGCAACGGCCGCATGGACTTGACGCAAGGTCAGTCCCAAGCTCGTCAGACGATTGGGGTCGACTAGCACTTCATACTGCTTGGCCAAGCCACCTAACGTATCGACATCCGCCAATCCCGGGACAGCGCGCAGCATCGGACGAATGATCCAGTCTTGAAGGGTCCGTAATTCCATAAGGCTCTGTGGCCCATCGACCAGATACATGAAGACTTCGCTCAGTCCCGTACTGACCGGTCCCAGCACTGGCTCGGCGCTTTGCGGCAGACGGGATCGTGCTTGGACCAGCCGTTCCAGGACGAGTTGTCTTGCGAAATAAATGTCCATCCGGTCTTCGAAGACCACCGTAATGACCGATAAGCCAAACCGCGACACCGACCGCAGCTCCGTTTTGCCGGGCAGATTGGTCAGCTCGATTTCGAGGGGAAAGGTCACCAGGCGTTCGCTTTCTGATGGAGCAAGAGCGGGCGCCCGGGTGATCACTTGAACTTGGACCGGCGTGACATCGGGAAAGGCATCAATGGGGAGATGGCGGAACGCCGCCACACCGCTCACGATGAGGCCGCACACCATCAGTAGCACAATGAGCCGTTGTTCTAATGCCGCGCGGATCAACCGTTCGATCATAACGGGCCTCCCGTCGGCATCTGTTCGCGGAGCAACTCCGACTTGAGGGCATAACTGCCCTGCGTCACGACTTCGTCTTCGGCCGCAAGGCCCGCGATCACTTGAAGGTGGTCACCCGAAGCCTGGGCCGCGGTCACCACACGAGATTCGAACCGCCGCGGTCCCCGCACGATGAACACCACCGTACGACTCCCCATCTGCTGCACGGCTGCGCGCGGCACGCTCAAGACAGACTGCTCGGCAGTCGTCAACGTGACCTCGGCAAACATTTCCGGCCGCAACCGGCCATCTGGGTTGGCGACCTCCGCACGCGCTGTGACCGTGCGCGTGGTGGGATCGATCACCGCCCCCACATAGGTAATGGCGCCTCGAAACAGCTGGTCCGGATAGGCCGACACACGGAGTTCGATCGTCAGCCCGGTCTTCAGCAGGCCGGCTTGTTGCTCAGGGAAGTCGGCACGCACCCAGACGGTCGAGAGGTCCGCAACCGTAAACAGGGTTGTATTGGGATCAACAACCTCGCCAACCGTGGCATTCCGCTCGATCACGTCACCGGTAAAGGGCGCGCG
>CAZXRB010000140.1:774-7705 GCA_964642845.1 uncultured Nitrospira sp. | reverse complement strand
GATCGACGACGGCGCCCTCTGGTTCGACCTGCGGTGCCTGGAGGATGAGGCAGGATTTCGGGAGGCGTGGTCCGCGCTGCCGGCAAGTCCGATCTGACAGGCCGGCCGCGCCCGGCGACTCACCCGGGGCGTACCCGCCGCGAATAGGCATCGACAAAGTCCGACGCCGCCCGGCTGCCGCCGGCGAAAGATTTCATCGCCTCCTCATGCAGCAGCGCAAGCGCTTCTATTTTCACTTCGTTTGCGTGGTCGTTCTCGAAGATATCAACCAGCCGGCGTGGCCGCGGAACGTCGATGTTGATCACGGCCCGGACACTGGTCGGGATGTTGCTCATGATCAGCAGGCGGTCCGCCAGGAAGATGGCTTCGTCGATGTCGGTGGTGACAAATAGATTGGTCCTGCCCGTTTCCTCAAACAGACGCGCGTAGTACTCCCACATCAATTCCTTGGTCATGGCGTCCAGTCCGCGAAACGGCTCGTCCAGTATCATCGCCCGCGGCTCATTAATCAGGGCTCGAGCCAACTCGGCCCGGCGCTGCATGCCCCCCGAGAGTTGCGCCGGATACTTGTCGCGGAACGCGGTCAGACCCACCTTGCCGAGAAGGAACTCCGCTTGGGCCTTGGACTCCCTGTCCCGCTGGCCGCGGGAGCGCGGTCCGTACATGATATTCTCGTAGGTCGTCATCCAGGGAAACAGCGCGGATTCCTGAAAAACCACCAACCGATCGTGACCCGGCCCCGTAACCTGGACGTTGTCGATCGTGATGGTGCCTGCCGTCGGCCGCTCAAATCCGGCCATGAGACGGATCAGGGTGCTCTTGCCGCAACCTGACGGGCCGATTATCACCGTCAGCTTGCCGGCCTCCACGGTGAAGGAGCAGTCCTCCACCACGGTCTTGGCGAACTCCCCGACACCGTAGGCCTTGTGCACGCCCTTTACCTCGATGCGCCCTGCGGGCGGATCGGATCCCGTCGCGCCCGGCGCTGGCGAACGCGCAACCGGCGGCGCGGTCATCTGACCCTCAGCCACGGCGTCATCCACTGGCCCAGCTTTCGGATCAGCGCGCTCGCCACGTAGCCGGCGATGCCGATACTGATCATCCCGACGACGATCTCGGGAAATTTGCCGCCGACGTAGGAATTCCAGATGAAGTATCCGAGGCCGCCGCCGGCCCCGCCCGCGGTGCTGCCGCCGCCGGAGATCATCTCCGCCGCCACCACCACCGCCCAGGTGATCCCCATTCCCACCTCGGCGCCCACCGCGATCGAAGGCAGCGTCCCGGGCAGCACGATTCGACGGAAGACATTCCAGTCGCTGGCGCCCATGGACTTGGCCGCGCTGATGTAGCGTGAGTCGACCGAGCGGACGCCCCCGATAACGTTGATGACGATGGTGGTGAATGCACCGAGAAAGGTCACAAAACTGATGGACAGCCACTGGGTCGGCCAGAAAATGATCGATGCCGGCACCCACGCCAGCGGGGGGATCGGGCGAAATACCTCGAACGTGGGAAAAACGACGCCGTAGGTGGTCCGGCTCATTGCCATCGCCAGCCCCAGGGGAATGCCGATCAGTACGGCCGCAGTGAACCCGGCGAACACACGTGCGACGCTGAGCCACCAACTCTCCCAATAGGTGGGCTCCGTCATCAATTGCAGCCAGGTCGCGACCACCGCCGATGGGGGCGGCATGATGTCGGCCCAGCTTCCCTTCCACCCCAGTGCTGCCGGCGGATTAGACGATATCTCCCAAAGCACGAGAAATACGACGATCGCCGTTGCGGCTCGTCGGTTCTCCACCGACAGCAACGACTCACTGAAACGGATCGCACGTGCCGTCATCGCCCCTCCTTCAGCCTTCCTTCTCGCCCGCCGCAAAGGATTTCACCGCCTCCTCGTGCACGGCCTCTATGGTTTCGTCCATGAGGTCGCGGAACCGCCGGTTTGTAAGAACTCCGTAGTCCCGCGGGTGGGGAATGTCGACGTCCAGAATCTTCTTCGGCTTGCAGGGGCGCGTGGTCATGATCACGACGCGGTGGCCGAGGAAGATCGCCTCTTCCAGGTCGTGGGTGATGAAGAAGATGGTCACCTTGTTCTTGTAATAGATTTCCAGCAGCGACTCGTGCATGACCGACTTGGTGAGCGAATCCAGCGCCCGGTAGGGCTCGTCCAGCAGCAGCACCTTGGGGTCGTTCATCAGCGCCCGGACGATCTCCACCCGCCGGCGCACGCCGGAGGAGATCTCGCCGGGGTAGTTGTGCTCCATCCCGGAAAGCCCCGCGTCCGCCATCATTCCGCGCGCTTTCTCGTACGCTTCGCGCCGGGACATCGAACCCTGCATAATCGGACCGAACGCCACGTTGTCGAGATTGGTCTTCCAGGGCAGCAGGGCCCCGTTCTGGAAAACCACGATTCGATCAGGACCCGGGTCCGCGCGTGGTTTGCCGGGACCGCACAGCATTTCACCGTCGAGGTAGATGGAGCCCGACGTCAGCTCGTGGAATCCGGCGATAGCATTGAGCAGCGTGGTCTTGCCGCAGCCGGATGGCCCGACGATCATGCAAATCTCTCCGGCGGCGATTTCAAGTGAGCAATGGTCCACCGCCATTACCGCTGCGCCATGCGGGTCGTAGATCTTGACGGCGTCTTCGATCCGGATCGCGCCCCGGGTGGCCGACCCCCGGTCCGCCGCCGGGCGGTGTGCCGATACGGCTGTACCCATGATCAGCGGCCCCCCAGCGCAAGTTCGCGAACGCGCCATTGCATGAGTCTGTTCCCGACCATACGCACCAAGGCGCTGGTAACGTACCCCACCGCACCCAGCGTAATCATGCCGATCACTATGTTGGGGTAGCTGATGTTCATGAACGAGAAAATGATCAGGTACCCCAGCCCGTAGTTTCCGGAGAGCATCTCGCCCGCCACCAGGGAGAACCAGCACAGGCCCATCGAGATCTGCAGGCCCGTGAAGATATAGGGCAATGCCCCGGGAATGATCACGTGGCGAAACGTCTGCCAGCGCGACGCTCCGAGGCACGCGGCTGCGCGAACGTATGAGTCGTCGATCGACTGGACACCGAGCATGGTGTTCAGCGTCGTGGCGAAAAACGGTGCGATCGATGTGAGGAAGATAATCGGCGTCTCCGAGCCGCGAAACATGACAATGGACAACGGAATCCAGGCCAACGCGGGGATCGGGCGGAACAACTCGAATATCGGAAAAACGTAATGCTTGAATACCGGGCTCCAGCCGAGGAACAGCCCCAGCGGAATCCCAATCGCACTGCTCACGGCGAAGGCAATGAGAACCCGCTGCATGCTGATCTGGATGTGCGTGTAGTACTCCGGTGTGTGTATGGAGAGGCCGAAAACCGGGTCGCGGCTGAACAGCTCGCTCACCACCACGGTCAGCCCGGGCATGTCGCGGAAGCGGGGCAGCTTCCATACCTCGACCGCCAAGTACCAGGATCCAAGGAACAGCGCGAATCCAAGGATCATCAAGTATGGCCGCGGACTCTTTATCCACAGCCCGAACCGGAACAGCGCGTACCGGTAGCGCGACGGGGCGACGGTCCCGGCGCGCGCTTCCACAGCTTGCGTTTCGGATACGGCTGCCATCTGGCTCCTCAGCGGTGTCGTGGACGGAAAGCTGCGGAGCGATTCCCGCCCGTTATTGCGTCGGTTCTTTAGGGCTTATTTCGCCGGATCGCCGCGGATCTCGCCCAACGGCAGCTTGACGTTGGCCTCCGATGCCACGGAGCGCGCAAGACTGTCGTCAATCGCGCCATCCCGCGGAGCGTCGACGGAAATGACCTTGATTTCGCTGAGGAACTTGTAACCTTCGACGATTTTCTTTTTGAGCACTTCGTCAATCACGAAGGGGAACACCTGCCGCGCTGGCCCGCCACCCTGGGCAGCTGGAATCAGCGCAAAGTTTGACCGGAACGTCTGATCGGGCGTGTAGCCCGGGTTCTGCTTCGCTGCCATTTCGCTGATCTGCTTCCACTTCGACGGATTCAGCATGTACTCCTGCTGGGCGTGCATTTCCATTTTCATCCACGCCTTGGCAACCTCAGGGTGTCTGTCGATGAAATCCTTGCGCATCACGATCAACCCCGCGTCCGGGAGCCCATAGGCGTGGCCGGTGGTAACGAGCCGCGCGGTCCCCTCATCGACGATCCGGGTCGCTGGAAACTCCGGGATGACGGCACCGTCGAGCTTCTTGGCACGGAAGTTGGTGATGATTGTCTCCACGCCCTGATGCTGGTACTCCTTGGGCTTGATGCCCTCGGTCTTCATCACGTGCCGAAAGAAAAGATCGGTGCATCCACCCTTGGGCGCGGCGACCGTCTTGCCGTCCAGCCATTTCACTGCTTCCTTATACGTCGCGAAGCTTGGCGCATCCGCTCTAACGAGCAGCAGATGACAGACTTGGCCGGAGGAGAATCCGGAGGTCCCGACAATACGGATATCGGCGACCTTCTCCTTGGTGGTCGCCACTATGCCTGGCATGTCGCCCAAATAGCCGACCTGGACCTTGCCTGCGAGCATGTTGTTGATGATGACCGGCCCCTGGATGCTCGCCTGGAACTCCACCTCGGTTCCCTTGGGCAGGAACTGCTTCCACAACTCCAGTTCGCGGATGATGATCGCGGTGGTGGTCTGGGCGTACCAGGTCTGGTATCCGACGGCGATCTTGACCGGCTCGGCCGCGATCGCAAATCCCGCCGTCAGCGCAACGGCCGCCGCAAAAGCGGCGCGTGCAAGTCGAACCCGCGCGTTTCTCATGATGACGCTCCTCCATTGTGTGGTTCGCAGCCGTCGCTAGCGAAGCGCCGGAGACGTGGCCATAAACGATCTCCGGCCCCTGCTCCACCTACTGCCGCTTGCTTGGCGGGAACCTTTATTGACTTGAGCAGATGATCTGGCAAGCCCACCGTGAAGTATGTCAACTAATTTACAGGGGCCGAGCGATCTTCCCCCTGAAGGGGGAACCGAACTGGCGAAACTTGCGCTAGTGCAGCCCGGACCGGCGCACGATGCCGCGGGAAGCTAAAACGTCACTGAGCCGCGCGAAGTCATGCTGGCGAAGCGCTGCGCACCCGCAGACTGAGGGCGTGATGGAACCTGCACGGCCCGACCGATTGAGGGGCTGGTCCTGGGTCCCGCCTCGCAAAAGGCGAATCCCGCTTCGTCCTGTCCAAACGAGCTGTGCTTCGCGCTGGGCGCTCTTGCGTTCGGCGGAGAGCGGTCCGTCGGGTGTTCTCGCAACAAATCGTCTCAGCGTCCGGCCTTGATGTCGCGTCAGATCAGATCGTCACCATCGTGGAGTGAAAGGGCTATAGTAGAAAGCCAGAGCCTTTCGGGATGTGAGGACCTGGACTTTGTCAGCGTGGCCGGTCTCGGTCATCCACCCTGAATGGGGACAACCGCCTGGAATGTTCGATTGATCGTGCAAAACGTGCCAGGCTTTCGCACGTTATCTCCAGGCGCCGAACCACCGTGACCCATCCCTGACCGGGTTTCGGCATCGGCTACCGATCGGCGTAGACGGCGATGGCAGCAAGCATGGAGCATCGCTTCAATAATGGCTTACGCGGTGAGATGCCGAGATCCCATGACTGCGGGCCCGGCGTGGACGGCCTCCGGCGCGGACCTGCGTGTGGGGGACGGCCAGATTGCCCTGCGGCCGAGACTGGGCGCTCTGCAAGGGTATGAACGTGCTCTGACCGCGTACAGCGAAAAGACGCTGCCCGCCGCTCTTGCAGGTGACGTAGCGCGAGCAGCCGCCTAAGACGACATCCGCCCTGCGGCAGCCGAGAACTCCCGCCGTGGAGGGTCCTCCCCAGGCAGTTTCAACCAAGTCTAGAATCGAGGACGGCAACCTCACTGCTTCCGCATGCGCAAGTCATGCGGACCACATCGGCTCCTTGGTTGGTGCTGAGAGGCTGCGTGGGCATGGAGCGACTCTGTGCTTCGCGCAAATTTCTTGACAGCGTCAAGGCTTTGGAGGCGCTAGCCTGCCAACAGCTTTTCCAACTGGCCCAGCGACGCTGACTCCGGTACCGTCGCCGAGGGGCCATTCGCCCCCTAACTGAGCGTAAATCTCATGGAGGTTCATGGTGGAACGTCGTGCATTCCTGAAATCGGGCTTTATGCTTGGTGTCGGTGCAGCATTTTCGCGCTTCGCTTCCGCTGCAGACTTTTCGCCGACTCCATCGGCTGGGTGGCGCACGTTTGAAGTCGTCACGCGCATTGAGATTCGCGAGGCGGCTGGCACCACGCAGGCATGGGTACCCGTACCCAGCCTGGTCGAGCCGGATTGGTTCAAGCCGCTCAGCGTCGTGCGCGCTGGCAACGCTTCCTCGATAGCACTCAAGCAGGACGGCAAGTACGGCGCTCGGATGATCCACGCCGTATGGGAAGAAAGGACGGCGCAGCCGGTTCTGGAGGTCACCACCCGTTTCTCCACCCGCGACCGCGCCACTGCGTTCGGCCAGCCGGCCGAGGCCGCGTCGCTTTCCCCGGACGAGCGGGCGCTCTACCTCAGCGCCACAGAGCTCATTCCTATCGACGGCATCGTGCGCGAGACCGCGACCGGGATCACGAAAGGCGCGACAACCGACCTGGACAAGGCCCGCGCGCTTTACGATTGGATCGTCGTCAACACCTTCAGGGACCCGGAAACGCGCGGGTGCGGCATTGGGAACATCAAGGCGATGCTCGAAACCGGCTACCTTGGCGGAAAGTGCGCTGACCTCAACTCGCTCTATGTCGGGCTCGCGCGGTCCGTCGGGCTCCCCTCGCGGGACGTGTACGGCGTTCGCGTGGCGCCCTCAAAGTTCGGCTACAAGAGCCTGGGTGCCAGTGGACCCGACATTACCAAGGCCCAGCATTGCCGCGCGGAAGTCTGGCTGACCGGCTACGGCT
>CAZXRB010000140.1:0-752 GCA_964642845.1 uncultured Nitrospira sp. | reverse complement strand
GCGGAAGGTCGCGCTGGAGGAGCCGCCGAAGAACCTGCCATTGGACAACCCCAAGGTCGAGTCGGCCCGGCGCGCGCTGTTCGGCGCGTGGGAGATGAACTGGCTCGCATACAACGTGGCGCATGACATCAAGCTGCCGGGCTCCTCGGGGCCTGCGATTCCGTTCCTCATGTACCCGCAAGCGGAAACTGGGGGCCAGCGACTCGACAGCCTCGACCCGGAACGCTTCCGTTATTCGCTCACGGCGAAAGAGAACGCCGGCTAAGCTGGCCGTCACCCGCCCGCCGCCTGCGCAATTCGTTTCGCCAAAACACGGGAAGGCGCGCGAGCGCAACAGGCCATGGACAGGCTAACGTCGAGTTTGTAGAAGACTCAGCCGCCGCGCCGCGAGTCGCGTCGCGGTCCATCCAAGCCGCTCGTAGTACGCGAGCGCCGGGGCGTTGTCGAGATCGACGAGCAGCTGCGCCCGAGTGGCGCCGTGCTGCTTGGCCCAGGCCAGCGCGGCGTCGAGCAGCGCGCGCCCGACGCCTCGCCGGCGATACAGCTTCGCCACCACCATGTCCTCGATCCACGCCGAAGGCGCGCCTTCGGCGGTGGAAATCACCAGCTGCGCGGTGACCATGCCGATGACGCCCCCGGCGGCGTCGCGCGCCACCAGCGCCGCGGCGCGGTCGGCGGCGCGGATCAGGTACTCCAGCCCGGCCCGTTGCCTCTGCGCGTCCGGCGTGAAGTCCTGTTCGATGGCGAAGAGT
>CAZXRB010000139.1:4581-7859 GCA_964642845.1 uncultured Nitrospira sp. | reverse complement strand
CACTCTTGTCCAAATTAGCGATTAGAGGTTGAGCCCTCCTGGGGTATGATCGGCGTGAAAGCCACCACGCCATTCACCCAACCGCCCAGGAGGCTCAACCATGACTACGGTGTGTAGCATCTTCAGTCAACTCTTGCAATTGTTCCCGCGCGTTGAGTTCGAGCGCATGGTTCGGGAGACCCGGGCCGAGCGGCATGCCCGCGGCGTCACCTGCTGGGGCCAGTTCGTCGCCATGCTCTTCTGTCAGCTCGGCCGGGCCCATTCGCTGCGGGAGATTTGTGGCGGGCTGGCCAGTTGTGAGGGCAAGCTCCGCCACCTCGGCATTGAGGCCCCGAAGCGGTCCAGCCTGGCCTACGCCAACGAGCACCGGCCCTGGACGCTCTACGAACAGCTCTTCTACCGCCTGCTGGAGCGCTGCCGAACGGCGGTCGCGCTCCCCCGCAAGTTCCGCTTCAAGCACAAGCTGGTCAGCCTGGACTCGACGGTGATTGATCTGTGCGTCAGCCTGTTTGACTGGGCGCACTTTCGCCGCACCAAAGGGGCGATCAAGCTGCATCTGGTCTTGGATCATGATGGCTATCTGCCCTGCTTCGCGGTGGTCACCGAGGGCAAGGTCGCCGATGTGAAGGTCGCCCAGGGCCTCACGTTTGAGCCGGGCACGATCGTGGTCGATGATCGGGGGTACAATGACTACCGGCTCTTTGCCCGCTGGACCGCTGACCACGTCTGGTTTGTGACCCGGATGAAGGACAACGCGCGCTACACGGTGGTGGAGGAGCATCCCGTCCCGCAACATCGGCCCATCCGCAAGGATCAGACCATCCGTCTGACCGGGACCAAGGCAGCGGTCACGTGTCCCGTCCTGCTCCGCCGGGTCGAGGTCTGGAATCCGGAGAAGGAGGAAGTGCTGGTCTTCCTGACCAACCACTTCAAGCTGGGAGCGACCACTATCGCAGCGATCTACAAGGATCGCTGGCAGATCGAACTGTTCTTCAAGGCGCTCAAACAGAACCTGAAGATCAAGACCTTTGTGGGCACTAGCGCGAACGCGGTCAAGATCCAGGTCTGGACGGCCCTGATCGCCCTGTTGATCCTGCGGTATCTGCAACTGAAGGCGCGGTTTGCCTGGTCGCTCTCGAATCTGGTGGCGTTGTTGCGGATGAACCTGTTCACCCATCGGGACCTGTGGGCGTGGCTGCATCAGCCGTTTGAACCCCCACCAGACCCGATCGCTGCGCCATCACAGGCGCAATTGGCGTGGTAAGTTGGACAGCAGAACCAGGGGGCCTGATTTCCCGATGATGCTCAACCCGTCCAAAACCACAACAAAACCGAGGATCCCAGTGCTCAACTCCGGCTAATTTGGACAGCAGTGATCCCGCATATATCCCTTCGACACGGTCCCCTCGATCGCCCCTGCTACGGAGCGCGGGAGCACCTTACGCTGGTGGGCCGCAGGAAGGCTAGGGAGCCCCGGTCGAAGGGCCTGCCCCGAGTTCAGTCGAGGGGCTGCTTGATGCTCACCGCGCCACGCAGCTCGCCCACTTTGTACCCGGTGGCTGCATCGAAGGGATAATGCTGCTTCAACGTCGAGCGAACAGGTTCGGGTATCTGATCAATCGGCCCGTGGCAGAGCAGACATTTCGGCTGAACCGCGATCGGCTTCATGAACCGGAAATATTGGCCGCCCGGTTCGGTCACGACTTCACTCCGACTCATGTCCGCGAACGCTTCCCCTTTGGACGCCCGCTCGGCAAACTCGGCCAGCACTCGCTGCTCCCATGCGTCCGGCATCCCAAGCAAGGGATTGCGCACCCGCGTCCCCACGCGCGTCACCCGCCAGCCGTGCTCCCGCGACAGCCGGCCGGCGATTTCCGGCGCGAGTTCAGCACAGACCCTGATCGCCTCCGTCGGGCCTCCCGTGCTCATTTCCCTTGTCATCGCCTCGCCCAGCTCTTTCAGAAATACACCGGCCACTTCGGCGGCGGCCTTTTCGCGCTCGGTCACGTCGGCCTGCGCGGTACTTATGGTAAGGACGAAGACGACTGCAATACCTGCCAAAGCTTTCCGATAGCCGAGCCTCTCCCTCCTCATGGCCACACCTTTCCTTCCTGCTGGACGCAAGGGATCAGGCGCCGATCGGAAGGGTGCCTGACCCCTTGCATCATCATTCAATGTTTGTGCTCTTCCCCGCCGGGACGTTCGGCCTCGTGCCCATCCCCGCCATGATCCCCGCGTCCTCCGCCGCGGCCCATCATGCCCATACCGGACTGCATCCCGCCCATGCGGCCACGACGCTCTTCCCTGCCCTCGCGCGTCATCTTTTCGTGAACGGCACGGTCCTTTTCCCGTTGCTCCGGAGTGAGCATTGCCGTTGCCGCGCGTTTGGCCTTAATCCCGGCAAGGAGGAGCCCGCCTTCCGCTTTCTTGAGTTGATCCACCTTGGCTTGGATCGCAGCCAGGTCGGCCTGCTCGTCCTCTATCAGGGCGTGTAATTCGAGTTTCGCCACCTTGACGTCGGCTTCCGTCCTGACCTGTTCTCGCCCCAGGTCCAATTGCATGGCCTTGAGCTTGCTCACCTGTTCCGAGGTGAGCCCGATCTCCTTCGCGTGTTTCAATAGATGCTTCAGATAGTGGCCCCCGTGTTCTTCCTGCTCATGCTGATTGTGGCCTTCGTGCATCCGGCCTCCCATCATGCCTCCGTGCTCCTCGTCCGCAAGACCGGCCAAAGGCACCGCGACGACCAGACAGACCACCGCGCCAAACACACTACTCCATCGCCGAATCGTCATAGCCCCCTCCTCTTGAGTGACACCATCCCCAACTCACGGACTGCTACCGTTGGGCCGCCGGCGGGATCCGGCTCAAGACCTCCCGTTCCGCTTCCAACCAGTCATCGAGCGCATGGCCGTCTCGATATCCTCGTTTCGCATACAGCTCATAGGCTCGCTTCGCGATCAGCACCCGTATGTCGTCGCAGACGGACACTGAGGGTTTGCTTGATGCCGCGACGGCGTCTGGGCTCGTGGTTTTCCCACCCGCCACCCGGCGGAACTTGCCTCGCCTCTCTTGTGCAGGTTGTGTGTCCATGATATCCCCTCCTTTCAGGCTTCACCGTTTACTTCCCGAGCACCTTCAGCACTTCTCGGGCAAAGAGGCTCTCCGGTTGCGCCCCGAGCACGCTGTGCGTCTCGTTGATGATCGTCTTGGGCACGCCCTGAACGTCGTATTTCACCGCCAGGTAGGGGAACTCGGTCGTCTCGACCATGTCGGCTGTG
>CAZXRB010000139.1:0-4547 GCA_964642845.1 uncultured Nitrospira sp. | reverse complement strand
GCCACCGCCTGCGGACAGTAGGGGCAGGTGAGCGTCACCATCACCTGCATGTGCACCGGCCGATCGACTTTGGCCAGCAGTCCTCGCACCTCGGCGGACAGTCCGGAATCGCGCTGTCCCATGTGCCGGATAGCCTCGACCAGCGAGGCGAATTCATAGCCGCCGGGCACCCCGAAGAACCGGACGCGGGCGTTCTTGCCTTCTGTCACGAGGATGGCCGGGATCTTGTCCACGCCATGCTGTTTGGCCAGCTCCGCGTCCTTCACGAAATCGCGTACCGTTGCGCGAACCTTCCCGGACAAGCTCCCCATCTCCTCGACCAACTCGCGCGCGATCCGGCAGGTGTCACACTCGGTCTCCTGCGTAAACATGACGAGCGTGACGTCGTGGGGAAGCGCGTCGAACATGTTCTTGAGCGCTTCCTTGTCTTTTTCCTTTAGTAACGGCATCGCACTCCTCCTCGTTACAGCGATCGGCTCGCCGACTCGCCCCGCACGAGATAGTCATAGGCAGAGAGGGCCGCTTTTGCCCCTTCGCCGGCGGAAATGATGATCTGCTTGTGCGGCACCGTCGTCACGTCGCCGGCCCCGAACAGGCCCGGCATGCTTGTGCGGCAGTGACAGTCCACGATCAGTTCCCCGGCTTCATTCAGCTTGGCGAGATTCCGCACCGGCTCCGTGTTCGGGATGAGCCCGATTTCGATGAACACGCCGTCAGCCGGCATGATCGTCTCCCCACCGGACTCCCGATCCTTGATCCTCACCGCCGTGACCCGCTCGGTTCCCTCGATCCTGGTGACCGCCTGATGATCGAGCAGCCCGGCGTGAGGCTTGACCGCGTGGACGAGAATTTCATCGGCCTGCCAACCGGAGGCAAAATTGATCAGCGTGACCTGCTTGGCCACTTTCAGCAGATCGACGGCTGCCGTAAAGGCGGAATTGCCTCCGCCCACCACGACCACCTGTTTGTCCTTGAAGAACGGCGCGTCGCAGGTGGCGCAGTAGGCCACCCCTTTCCCGATCAGCTCCTGCTCGCCCGGCACGTTCAACAGGCGCTCCCGCTTGCCCGTGGCCACAATCACCGTGCGTCCACGAAACTCCGCTCCGCTTTCGCAGCGCACCCTGAACTGGGCGTCCTCCTTGCTCACCTCTTTGGCCCGATCGCCCTGGTGAATCGGGACCTTGAAATGCGAGACATGTTGCTGGAACCGCTCGACCAGCTCACGGCCGGTCACGGTCTGAAACCCCAGGTAGTTGTCGATCTCTGTGGTTTCCGTCATCTGGCCGCCGAAGTCCTTGGTCAGCAGCGCCAGCTTGAGCATTTTTCGAGCGGCATAGAGCGCGGCCGCCATCGCCGCCGGACCGCCTCCCAGGATCAACAGGTCATAGAGCAGGGCCGGATCCGGTTGCGGGACCTTCTCAAGCGGCGACCAATCAAAAGACAGGCTGTTGAATTCCATCCAAGCACCTCCCGAACGGGCTGATACTCTTCGCTCCGGAAAGGCCTCGTCTTCGTCATCGCGCCAGGAGTATCTTCCCAGGGATCACCAGCATCGCCGCGCCGAACACGCGTTCTAACATGACGGTAGAAATCACATTGGCCGCCTTGGCGCCGAGGAAGCCGCCGAAAAAGAATCCGATGCAGACCAGCATCGCCACCTCGACGTTCACATAGCCATTCTTATAGTAGGCCCAGGCCGCCGGGAGACCGATGGGCGGCACCATGAGCGCCAGTGTGGTGCCCTGAGCTTCATGTTGAGAAAAGCCGCAGAGCAGCACGAGTGCAGGAACGATGATCATCCCCCCGCCGATACCCATCATGCCACTCAGCACTCCGGCACCCAGCCCCAGCACGATGTACAGAAGGTCATAAGTCATGGTGTTCCTCCTCTACGGCGCGACCGAGACGGATCGCCCGTTTCCCGCTTCTTCGATCACCCGTGCGCCCTTGTCATGGGCGACCTGCGGTCGATCTGCCTGATCGTGGCCTGGGCCGGTGTTGGCCTCCGCGCCCCCGGAAGTTGGGAGCGCGGACGCCTCAACACACCCCTTAGCCCACCTTCACCTCGATCGCCTTCGGCTTCACCTTCTCGGACTTCGGCAGGTGAACTTTCAGCACGCCGTCCTTGTACTCGGCATTCACCTTGGTTCCGTCCGCATCGTCGGGCAAGGTGAAACTGCGCTCGAAACAGCCATAACTCCGCTCCACCCGATGATATTTCTTGCCCTTCTCTTCTTTCTCGCGCTTGCGTTCGCCGCTGATGCACAGCACGTCATCCTCGACGGAGACCTTGATCTCTTCTTTTTTCATCTCCGGCAATTCGGCCTTGATCACATACTCCTTGTCGTTTTCCTCGATGTCGACGAGCGGCGCCCATTCCGTCACCGTGAGCGCTTCCTCCCCGCCCTCCCGGCGGCGCAGCGGCCGGCCGAACCAGGTCGAGAGGCGTCGCTCCATGTCCTCAAGTTCCCTGAACGGATCCCACCCTTGCCGCCACCTGAACGGCTCCCATGGTATGAGTTCGCCCATGACCCTCCCTCCTTGTTGAGATGATGGTGAATGTGACTCTGTCACGCCGCGACATCTCGTGTGTCCGGCTCGGCCGGCGTGACGACATACCGAGCCGGACCTTCCATCGCCAGCCGAACCCTACCCTCACGACTCAACCTGTCGATTTCGAAGAAGATCTGGTTCCATGTCAGACCAGGACAGTCGAGCAGCAGATCCTCCATCACACGTCCGGGTCTGTGGAGCACAGCTTGCAGGATGCGATCACGTGAGCAGATTTCCGTCGGCATAGGTCACCTCCTGTGGCGATGATCTCCATATCCTTCGCCTTGCTCTCGCTCCATGAGACGATGACGCCCCCGCTCGGCCTCACGCTTCTCTCAGCACCTCCGTCATGGCGGCCAGGAACTCCTTGTTGTCCTCCGGCAAGGCCGTCGTCACACGCATGTAGCCGGGACCCAACGTCGGATCGTTGAGCGGTTTGATCAAAATCCGGTGTTCGCGCAATCGGGTGGCGACGACACCCGCATCGTGCGGGGCCACATCGGCGAGGAAGAAATAGGTCTCCGAAGGAAAGATCTTGACTCCGAGTTGCTCCAATTCGCGCGCAAGGTCCCTCGCCCATCCCCGCAGCGCCACGGCCCGCGCACGAATCTTGTCTTCGTGCCGCAGCGTGGCGATGGCTGCCGCCTCGCTGGGACGGGCCAGCGGATAGGCGTCATTGTTCTCGTTGAGATCGTCCGCCAGCGGTTCCGGAAGAATTGCGTAACCCACGCGAAAACCGGCCAAGCTATGGGCCTTGGACAGCGTACGTGTCACCAGCAGATTTCGATAACGCGGGACCCACGATGCCACCGACCGGCCGGCCATGCCGACGAAGGCCTCATCCACCAGGAAATGCGTGTCGGGATGACGCGCCAGCAAATCGGGCAGCGGCGCCATGTCGAACGTGCCGCCGTTAGGATTATTGGGATTCACGATCGTCACGAGCGTCGTGCCCGGCGGAATGGTGAGTTTGGTCAGGTCGAACGTGAAATCTTCCTGGGGCGACAGGCGTGTCTCCGTGTACGAGACAGCAATTTCGGGGAAGAGAACATAGGTCGGCGTCAGCAAATGCACACGCTTCCCGAGTCTCGCAAACAGTTGGCGGAGGATCAGTTCCGATCCGGCGTTGATATGAATCAGTCGCTCCGGGACACCAAGCTGTTCGCTCAGCAACCGGCGAAGCGGCGCGGAGTAGGCTTCCGTGTAGTAGTTGCTGCGGGCCAGTTCCTCCTGCGCGGCAGCAATCGCCTCGTCCAGCGGCGGGAGGGGGTTCTCGCAGAGCAGCATCTTGATGCCTGCAAAGGTCCCGCCGCCTTTTTCGAGGATCGAAGTCATGCCTCCCCCTCTCGACGTCGTGTCGGTCCAGAACCAGCTCGTGTCCTTCGCGGAGGAGCCTCGCCTTGACCTTGCCCCGCTTCTCCCCCTCGCGCCATGCACCGCCGGAACGCGGGAAGATGGGCCTCTCGCGACCTGGCTTGCAGCCGCTGAAACAGCGCGCGGATGTCCGGAATATCGGTATCCTTCAGGAAACGGTCATACATGGCGATATTCTCGATCTCTCCTTTGACACCGGCCTGACAGGCTTCGAGAACTGAAGCGGGCGGCTGCAACGTACGATCCCACTCATCCACCGGAAGTGGAATCCCATATCGCTCACAGAGTCGTTCAAGCGCGCGGGCATGCGTGTCTTCCGCCTCGACGATATTGACGAACGGCTGTATGGGGCCGAATGTCTTGATGACCAATCGATAGAAGGCGCGCGCCTTGTACTCATCGTTGAGGGCTTCGAGGATCATGGCCTTGGTCTTCTCGTCGATCATAATCAACCGTCACAACTTATAAGCTCGGTGGCAAGAAACACAGGCCGCAATGGTCATCTCAAGCTGCGGCAGGATCATCTTGAGGTCTTTCGAAGGAATCACCTTGGCTAAGTCCTCAGCCGCCTGATGGTGCGCCATCGCGAGTTCGTGATACTTCGGAGGAAACGTTGCCCC
>CAZXRB010000138.1:6463-7961 GCA_964642845.1 uncultured Nitrospira sp. | reverse complement strand
GCATGATTATGGTGAATTTACTGTCCAGGAAATCGGGGGCGGAACAGGCGGAACATCAAGATTTCCGCTGCTGGAGTTCATGCGCAACGACACGGGCAATGCCGGCCGCTTGATCCTCAAATTCGGTAAACGGCTGCGCTACTGTCCCGCGATGCGGAAGTGGCTCTGCTGGGATGACCGCCGCTGGGCCGTCGATGACAAAGGCGCGGCGCGCCGCCTGGCCAAGCAGGCCATGCTCGACTACCTTGCCGAAGCAACGGAGGCCGAGGACAAGGATCACATGGCGTTCGCTTACCACTCGCTCGACGCGCGCCGGATCGCGAACCTCCTGACGATGGCCGAGTGCGAACTGGTGATCACGCCTGGCGAACTCGACACGCACCCGTTCCTGATCAACTTCCTCAATGGCGCCGTGGATCTCCGCACGGGTGAATTGATGCCGCACAATCCGGCCCACTTCATGACGAAACTCGTCCACCACGACTACAACCCACAGGCCGGTTGTCCGCTCTTCCTGAGCGTGATCGCCCGGATGATGGGCAACCATCCGGAAGCTTCTGAGCCGGAACTCGACCGCGCCGAGCGCATGGTCAACTATCTGCAACGCGCCTTGGGCTACTCGCTCACCGGCACGACGGAAGAGAAGGCCGTCTTCGTCGCGTTCGGAAAGGGTAACAACGGCAAGACCACCCTGCTCTCGACGTTCCTGCTCTTGTTGGAAGAGTACTCCGTGCTGCTCCAGGCCGACACATTGATGGCGCGCCAGGAGAGCAACAACACCCAGGCGGATCTGGCCGATCTGCGCGGCGCCCGCTTCGTCATGACCTCGGAGGCGGAGGAGGGTCAGCGCCTCTCGCAGGGCAAGCTCAAGCGCATCACGCAGGGCATGGGCAAGATCAAGGCCACCCGCAAGTACGAGAACCCCATCGAGTTCCCCGAAACGCACAAGCTTTGGATGGACACCAACGCCAAGCCGATGATCCGCGCCGCGGACGACCATGCCACGTTCAACCGCCTGCACCCGATCCCGTTCACTGTCACGATCCCGCCCGAAGAGATCGACAAGAGCCTGCCCCGGAAACTGCTCGCCGAAGCTGAGGGCATCCTGGCCTGGGCCGTCGAGGGCGCAAAGCTCTGGTGGCGGCAGGGCCTCGGCAAGCCGCCCGAAGTCGTGGCCGCCAACAACGACTGGCGCGCGGAGAATGACCAACTCGGCCGCTTCATCGAGGAGTGCTGCGTGCTCGCCGACTCGTTCAGCGGCAAGGCCCGCCAACTCTACGAGTGCTACCGCGCTTGGGCCGAGGGCGCGGGCGAGAACGCCATCTCCGAGACGTTGTTCGGCAGACGGCTGAAGGATCGCGGCTTCGCGAAGGAGCACCGCCGCTACGGCACGGTCTATGCCGGCATCGCCCTGCGCGCCCAAGGCTGCGCCTCGGGAGAAGAGGTGTGACGGGTTTGCTGCGTGATGGGTTGTGACGCCTTTTTCTCAAAACATTCT
>CAZXRB010000138.1:4339-6453 GCA_964642845.1 uncultured Nitrospira sp. | reverse complement strand
GGACCGTTTTCGGGAAAAAACCCCTCACAAGCCGTCACGGCTCGAACCCGTCACAGGGACAGGCGGCGTTGGTACCCTTTTCGCGAGCCGGGCGGCGGGTGAAACGATGGCACGCTGTAGTCAGTTGCAGGCAAGGAAACGGGTTGATAGGTTGATGCCGAGGGAGTGATCAGAGGTCAAGGGCCGCCACACCGAGGGCGATACCGGCCTTCTGAAGATCGCCATCCAGCGTGGCCAAGCTCAGTTGCTCCCGCTTTGCCAACTCAAGGTAAGCGGCATCGTATGCTGTCAGCCGGTAGTCGCGTGCGAGTGCTATTGTCGCCTGCCACACCCAGAACGCCTCTCGACGTTCAACCTGAATCGGGAGCCTCTGCAACGTTTCCAGGAAATCGGCGATGCCTTCCTGGGTGATCCGCTTCCGGCGTTCGGCAAGCGCAAGGGCGTTGGCGACTTCAAATGGCCACAGGGCAGGCACAACCGCGTACGTGGTTTCGAGTGCTGCAAGCACGGCCCGGCTGTATGGGGTGACCTCGTCCACAAAGCACCAGCTCAGCGTCATCGAGGCATCCACCACGAACGGCGGCATCGATCAGTACTTGTGCCCTTCGTGGATCAGATCTTTCAGGTGGAGCCCCGCGCCGAGCGTGAAGCCGTGCTTCACGGCGAACGCCAGCATATCCTGGACGGCCCGCCGCCGCTCATCGTTCTGAGCTAGGGCATGGTCGCTCTGGTTGAGGGCCTCGAGGGCGCTGACCACCACCTGCTCGGCAGACTGGTAGCGGCCCGATCGTAGCTGCCGCTCGATCAGGTGTTCGCCGTGCGAATCGAGGTGAATCTCCATAGCGATCCTGTCACCAGTATATCAGCAGGTTACAAACCCCATGAACGAAAAGCCCATCCTGATGACCCAGGCGCAGTACGCCCGTCATCGCGGCAAGAGTCCGCAATACATCGGCAAGCTTGCGAAAGCCGGCATCCTGGTGATGCGCGGGCGCATGGTGGATGCCGTCGCGTCGGACGCCGTGCTGGATGACAAGCCCGACGAGGCGCCCGCTGGCCAGCAGCCCACAACGTTCGCCCAAGCGCGGCTGGCGCGCGAGGTGTTCTCCGCGAAGCTGAAGAAGCTGGAGTACGAGACGCGGATCGGGAAGCTCGTCCCGACGGACGAGGTCAGCATCAAGTGGTACACGCTGGGCCGCCAGATCCGCGACCGCGTGCTCGGGATCGCCAGCAAGCTCGCGCCGCAACTGGCCGCCGAGACCGACGTGCGCCGGATCCGCGAGATCCTCGACACCGAGTTGACGGCCGTCATGAAAGGCCTCGCCGAGGACATCCGCCATGGGGCTTGAGCTGTGCGTGGCGCGCCTGGCGGATTCGCTCGAGCCGCCGCCGCGCCAAACGGTCTCTGAATGGGCCGACCAGAACCGCCGCCTGTCATCGGAGGCGTCGGCCGAGCGCGGCGAGTGGCGCACGGACCGCGCACCCTACCAAAGGGCCATCATGGATGCGCTCTCGCCGTACAGCCCCTACGAGCGGGTCGTGGTGATGAGCAGTTCACAGATCGGGAAAAACGGAGATCCTGAATAACTTCGTTGGCTACATCATCGACTGCGATCCGGGGCCGGTGCTGGTGGTCCAGCCGCGCGTCGAGGACGGCAAGTCGTGGTCCAAGGACCGTCTGGCGCCCATGCTACGCGACACTCCGTGCCTGCGCGGCAAGGTCTCCGACGTTCGGACCCGCGATGCCAACAACACCACGCTCCACAAGCGTTTCCCCGGAGGCCACATCACCATCGCCGGCGCGAACTCCGCGGCCGGTCTCGCCGCACGCCCCATCCGGTACGTCCTGCTCGACGAGGTGGACCGTTACCCGGCGAGCGCCGGCACCGAGGGGGATCCGGTCTCGCTGGCCATCAAGCGGACGGCCACGTTCTGGAATCGGAAGATCGTGATGGTATCCTCGCCCACGGTGAAAGGTGCGTCGCGAGTGGAGGCGGCCTGGCTGAAATCGAACCGGCAGAGATACTGGGTGCCGTGCCCAGACTGCGGCCATTTCCAGATCCTACGCTGGCCCAATGTCGAGTGGCCGGACGGCGACCCCGCAGCGGCGGCCT
>CAZXRB010000138.1:0-4329 GCA_964642845.1 uncultured Nitrospira sp. | reverse complement strand
ATCGTTGCGAGCACTGCGCCGCTCTCATCCCGGCGTACAAGAAACCGTTGGTGCTGGCGCGCGGTGAGTGGCGACCCGCAAATCCGGCGGCAAAGGTCGCGGGCTTCTGGATCAACCAGTTGTACTCACCCTGGAAGGAGTGGAGCGAGACCGCGGCCGAGTTCTTGGATGCCAAGGAAAGCCCGGAGACGCTTCGCACATTCATCAACACTGCGCTGGGCGAGCCGTGGGACGACGAGGCGCACACCTCCGTGGAACTGGCGACGTTGCTCGCCCGCCGGGAGCACTACGGGCCGAAGCTGCCGGCGGGAGTGGCGGTGCTGACGTGCGGCGTGGACGTGCAGGCCGACCGGCTTGAGGTGGAGTTCGTCGGCTGGGGCCGCGGCGAGGAGTCCTGGTCGGCCGGATATCAGGTGCTGCCGGGTGATCCGTCCGCGCCCGCTGTCTGGCAGTCTCTGGACGAACTGCTGGCGCAGCCCTGGCCTCATGAGCGTGGCATCACGCTGCCGGTCTCCGCATGTTGCATCGACTCGGGCTTTCACACGCAGCAGGTCTACGAGTTTGCGCGCAGCCGGTTCCACCAGCGGGTCTTTGCGATCAAGGGCAAGGCCGGGCCGCTGCCGGTGTGGCCCAAGCGGCCGAGTCGCAAGAACGGCACGTTGCTCTACACCGTCGGCGTGGACAGCGCCAAATCGACGGTCTACGGACGCCTGAAGATTGTCGAGCCCTCGCCGGGTTTCTGCCACTTCCCGGCGGATCGGAGCCAGGAGTATTTCGAGCAACTGCTGTCCGAAATCCGGGTGACAACCTACTCACGCGGAGCTCCCGTGCGGGAGTGGCGGCGGAAGAAAGGGACTCGCGGCGAGGCCCTCGACTGCCGCGTCTACGCCTTCGCCGCGCTTCAGGCGCTCATCTCGATGGGACTGTCGCTCGACCGGGAGGCCGAACGTATTGAGGCCCTGGCTGCACGCACCATGCCGCCAGCCGTTCTGCGAGTCGCGCGTAGTCGGTGGATGACCGAACAGTAGATTCGAGTCTGAGGCACAACTTCGAAACGTGCTCGAGAGCTTGCTCGAAAGCGGGATGCCAGACAAGCACATCTGTTATAATCGGCGTCTTTATTAGCTGCTTATGTGCATAGGCTTCGAGAAGTTCGATGCCGCATATCGCGCTCTCACAGGACACGATGGCGCGTGCCGCTGGCAGTATCGCCTTTTTTGTGAACTCGAAGCCGGTAAGTTCCCCTCCGACATAGAACTCGCCACGGGTCTGGGTAAGACCTCCATCATCGCCATCTGGGCACTCGCCCTTGGACGAGCGATTCTTCATCCACCTTGCCGCGTGCCTCGACGCCTCGCTTACATCGTCGATCGCCGAGTAGTTGTTGATCAGGCGTCGGAATTCGCCGAGGAAGTTCGCACTCGGATGGAGAAGGCGGCGGACGACCCAGGCGACCCGGTGCACGAGTTCGCTGCTACCTTACGTGATGCCGGTTGCACACCGGGTGTGCTGGAAACGTCGACTCTCCGCGGCCAGCGAGCGCAGGACACGCGATGGCGAGATGATCCATCTCGGCCCGCGATCGTCGTAGGAACCGTGGACATGATCGGCTCCCGACTGTTATTCAGCGGGTACGGTCGGCTTGGGACCTGGAGCCGATCACTCGAAGCCGGGCTGCTTGGTCAGGATTGCCTCGTGGTGCTCGACGAAGCGCATCTCTGTTCTCCATTCGCCGCAACCTTGGCAGCCATCGAACGTCGTCAAAGCCGTCTTGCGCCGTTCGCAGTTATCCGCATGGGGGCCACGATGGCGCCCGTTACTGATCTGTTGTCACGGACGCCCGGTTTACCAGTGGAGCGAGCCACACAAGAGCATGCAGACAAACCCAGAGAGCCATTCCGCCTGCGCGAGGATGAAATCTGTGAGAACAAGGTCAGTGATAGACTGCTTGCACCCAAGTGGATTACGTTGATCGAAGCGGACGGGGGCGCGGGCGAGCGACTTGCGGAATGGGCCGTCGAAAAGGTGACCGAGGAGTCCGGCGCGGCGGTTGGAATTGTCTTGAACACTGTGGCTGAAGCCCGTCGCTGTGCCGAGACTCTCAAGATCAGATTACCTAACGCCGACCTGGTGACTATCACTGGCAGCATGCGTGGATGGGATCGCGATGACGTTACAAGTTCAAAGGAGTACGGCAGGTTCCGCTGCGGTCGCGATCGATCTGTCCTCTCCGAACGGCCGGCTTTTCTTGTAGCCACTTCATGCATTGAGGTTGGCGCAGATATTGATTGCGATCATCTCGGTACCGAAGTCTGCGCCGCCGACAGCCTCATTCAGCGCCTTGGAAGAGTCAACCGGCTCGGATTGCGCAAGGAACCCGGATCGGCCGTCACCGTCGTCGGCAAGCCCGATAAGGACACTCCCGCAGGCCGTGTGTTCTTGCGTCTCCAGGAGCTCGCAAAGAACGGCCCGCTGTGCGGGTCGGCTGGAACCCTTCCTGGATGCCTGCTGGCTGGTAGTCAAGCCCGGAGTCTGCTTGAAGTACGTGTACCCCCACCTGCGCTCACGCCTGCTGTCCTCGATGATCTGTCGATGACCTCGAAGTACCCGAAGACGGACGCGCGCGTCGATGTTAGCCGCTGGCTGCATGGCAGCGTTGAGGATGCATCGCTGTACGTGGAAATCGCTTGGCGAGACGAACTGGACTGGATCACTGAGGTCGACGGAATCGCCCGGGTCCTGCACTCGTTTCCGATCGCGCCGCGCGAGACGGCACGGTGCCCCATATATGAGGCGGTTGACGTGCTCGCGATGGCTCGTGACCGTGCTCGCCGGGAAGACAGTCTCGGCCATCGTTCCGTGTTTTTCTATCGTGATGGTGTTCCCGAAGGGCAACTCCTCCGATCTTTGCCGACTGAAGAGGAGGGGCTTCGCCGGCTACTGTACAATGCGCTCGTCGTGCTACCTGCATCGGTTGGTGGCTATGACGGTCGGTTCGTCGATGCTTCGGCGACAAACCGTGTAGTCGACGTGGCTGAAGCTGCGCAACCGTCGAACCGGGCGCAGCGTCGTCGGCTACGGGTAACGTCCGGCCGGATCGCAACGGCTGAAGCGGGAGTACACATCGATCCCGAGACCACGGAGGAGGAGTTGCTCGCAGCGGGCGCCCAAGCGGTTAGCACGCTGCTCGGCCTGGGCTGGCGTTTGGTTGGAGGCGCTGGCGACGGCCAAGCCGGTGTGCTGGTGGCGCGTGAAGACCGCAGCGTTACAGAAGAGGCTGAAGATGACGACGCCGTTCTTGGCTTTCGCGAGCCTGTGCTGCTCGATAGGCATCTCGCCGATGCTCGCGAAAAAGCCAGACTGCTCTGTGAGCGCCTAAGCGTGAACGACGAAATAGTCCGCTGGGCCGTGCTCGAAGCCGCAGGAGGTCACGATGTGGGCAAGGACTGCCCGTGGTGGCAGCGTGCGGTCGGATGTTTCACCAGACCATCAGTTGCCAAGGCCGTAAACGAAGAGTTCAACCACGCGATTAATCAGGGTTATCGACATGAGCTCGGGTCGGTCGCCAAGCTGCAACAGGCGCCCACGATTGCGTCCATGGATCCGTGCGCGGCGGATCTTCTCCTACATCTTGTTGCCGTGCACCACGGCCATGGACGGCCAGGATTTCGAACTGAAGCCATGGGGCCCATTCCAAGCAGCGGGCTCAAGCAGGCCATCGATGCGGTTCCGGTGCGTTTTGCACGAGTACAGGCGGCGCATGGCTGGTGGGGCCTAGCCTGGCTGGAAGCTCTGGTTAAAACGTCAGACGTACTCGCGTCGCGCGATGAGGAGACACCATGAACTCTTTCATCGTTGCCGTTGATGCCACCAATCCGGGTGAGTACTTGGCTGTGTGCGGCATCATCGAGTTGGTCGGCCAACTCGACCGATCGTCAACATCGGCTTGGACCCGAAGACCGGGGTTGGTAGCGCAAGCGCCGTCAGCCGTATGCGACGTGTGCGAAATTCTGACGTGTATCGAAGAAGCGGCATTTACCCGCAAGCTCGCAGGAAAACTCGGTTCTCGAGATGCATGGTACGCCGTGACCGATCTAGCCCGGGTACCATTGGCCGATACCGTTGGAGAGTGGGCCGCAGGTGTCGAGTTCATGCTTCCTGGCTGCCACGATGCAATCGTCATCGATCACTGGTATGAGCGGGCCTTCGTAAAGGGTGATCGAGTGGTTCAGAAGCCCGATAAGAAACGTGATGGCAAGGGCCGATGGAAATTCTGGGCCGGCCAGCAAGATAGCAAACAAGGCATCACGGGGCTGCTGCTGGACTTGG
>CAZXRB010000137.1:0-8018 GCA_964642845.1 uncultured Nitrospira sp. | reverse complement strand
CGTCACGATCGTCCGGAGACGCGCTTCCATTCGTCTTCAAACGGCACCTCCTTCCGTCCAACTTTCTCGGGCACGAAGCCCTCTTTCTTCCTTCAAGCTGCGCCTATCTGTTTGCGGCCTTCCAGCGCCGTGAAGCAACACTTGTACTCGTCGCACCGCGGCGATGCCAGCCGTGGCTGCCTTGGTAAGTAGTGCGCCCGCGAATGATAAGGGGGCAGGAAGGGCATCGATTAGTACGATAATGGGCGAGAACGCGCCAGCAAAGCGACCTGAGCGGCGCCACGCGCCGCACGCGCTCGATGTCTGAAGAGCATGCGTCTCGAAGGGGCGACGAAACGTTCCTCAGGCCAACGTTCAGATGGGGAAGCGGCATCAATTTCGGTATCGAGCTTCGCTACATTCTCTGGGCACCACCACAATTCAAGGATTCCTCTCGCGTCCTGCATCTTGCTTGCAGTTTTGACCGAACGTGTCAGGAGCGATCTTCATAGGAGACAAAGAGATGACAACCTCCCCATTGCTGAGTGTTGAGCTTCTTAGAGCGATACAATACCGTCGAATGGAGAGTTGAGGATCTTCAGGCGTGACAGAGCAGAAAGCCCTTACTGAGCAACGACTTCGTGTCAAGTCTGTAGAGTGGCGACGTCATCTGAAGGAGGTGCGCGTGCGGCCTGCACGGGCACCAATCATACTGCCGCGGTCAGCTTGCGTCTCGACCGGAGACACCATTCTGGCCGCGGCGGGCAGCGCCAAGGTCGAGTGCCATAATGGCACGGCTACGCTCTTGCCTTCGTACGCCGCAAGAGAGGTGTTGGACATCGGCCAAGTGCGCCTCGACATCCTGATCAAAGAAATTACCAGTGAAGAAGAGTTTTCGGCGTATCAGGCTCTCGCCGATCAACACTATCGAGGCAGGGCTCTTCATGGCCGCACGGCAAAGCTTGTCGCCCGCTGCTTTCATCCGATGTACCCTGCCGTGATTGGGTACATAGAACTGGCGACGCCGCTTTACATGAACAAGCCGCGATCGGTCGTACTCAACGCCCCTTTCAGCTACGACGAAATCCACTGGCAAGCATGGGACATGCCCACGCTACGGCGTTACATCCACTTGCTGGTACGGATCGCTCGATGCGTCGTGTTCCCCGAGTTTCGTGGTCTCAGTCTCGGCCGACTGCTCATCAACCATGCCTGTTCTTTTGCCAAAGATCACTGGCAAGTCGCTGGTCTAAAACCACAGTTCATGGAGATTTCGGCGGACATGCTGAAGTTTGTGCCCTTCTCCCAGCGTGCGGGCATGGTCTTCATCGGTGAAACCGAAGGGACCCTGCGGCGCGTTGCCAAGGACCTGCGTTACCTCCTCTCCAATCAAGCCCGCGTGAATGGTGACGTCGTACATGAGGAGGCGTGTGGCATCGTTGATCAGCAGGTAGCGCGCATGACCAAAGCAGCTGAACTCCTCCGTCGCAAGAACTGGTCAGTTGACGACCTCATGGAGAGGCTGGATGCCCTTGAACAAAGACCGACTCTCAAGGATTTCTCTCTGTTCAACGAGCTGCTGAGCCTTCCGAAGCCGACCTATCTAAAAGGGCTAACAGAGACCGCTCAATCTTTCGTGGAGCAGCGGGTGCGCGAACTTGGAATTGCCAATGGCAACCATCCGCTGCCGCCGGGCATCGAGCCGATCAAGGAACCATTGCGATTTCGTGGCCTCTCCCTCGCTTTCAGCTCGGCCGTGCGCCGCACGCGAAAGACGCATGTAGTTCAACAGGCGTTCGGGATTTCGCCTGAACTCATGAACCACGAGATCCTCCGGAATCTGTCGCTGGACATTGCACCTAGCCAAGTCGTTCTCATCACCGGCCCCTCCGGGTCAGGCAAGACGACGCTGCTTTCCGTCTTGGGTAAGGAACTCGCGCCAAAGGCAGATACTGTCAGTTTTCCGACCAACTATAAGCCCGGTAGGATGGACTCGATTCGATCCTCTAAACCCCTAATAGAGATGATGGGATCGCAGGATGTCGCCGGCGCCCTACAACTCATGGGCACGGTGGGACTCTCTGACGCGTTCATCTATCTCAAACGCTACGGCGAACTCAGCAACGGACAGCAGTACCGGGCGTCACTGGCGCGCCTCATCTCCAGTGGCGCAAACGTCTGGATAGCGGATGAGTTCTGCGCCAACCTCGACAGTCTGACTGCAAACGTCGTCTCGTTGCGCCTCCGGTCCCTAACCAAGAAACTGGGCGCAGTGCTCGTCGTCGCTTCATCGCAGCCCGAAGCATTCCTCGCAAGTCTTAAGCCGGACGTCGTGCTGCAGTTGTCCAGTCTGACAGAACATCACGTTTGTGACGGTGAAATGTTCCTGCAAAAGCTCCGCAGAAAGCCAGAAAGCTGGCCAATTCCCCGGCTGCGGATGGCTTCTGAGTATCTCGAAGCCTTCGCTGCAGGTCAGAAGACGACGACCATCCGCAGCGGACGGCTGTATCTTCCACCGGGTCCCTTGATACTTCAGTGTGGCCGCAAGGAGGTAGTGGCAGAGCTGACCGGAATCCATCATTGTCTTGTTGGCGACCTGACCGATGCCGACGCGCAGCGTGATGGCTTTGGCTGCAAGAACGCTCTCGTCCGCGCGCTCAAACGCCATTACCGTGACCTCGCACCTGACGCCTGGGTCAGCGTCGTTTCAATAAAGCATCTGCTGCCAGTTGTCCCGGCGGCACCCTCGAAGCTCCCGTGATGACTTCAGATGACTTTAGGGAATGGATACAAGACGCGTGCAGGAGTCTACCTGCGCAGGGCGCGCACGCCTTCAGAAGCATTTGGGATCAAGGACTGCTGACTGTCAACGGCGTGGCCGCTGTTTGCGACAGCATCGACGAGCAGAGTTCGGCCCTTATCTGGTCGGCACTGCAGCAGGATCAACGCCTCCTTGTTGTGCTGCCGGACTTCGCCGAGCATCGCCGGGCGGCATTGCTGGCGACCGGCCTAGTCTATTCCTGGCTCCATCCCAAGAGTGACCCCGCATCCGCCGGCCGTCGGCAGCGTGTCATCTACTTTGGCACGCATATCGGAATCCGCGAGCAACTCGCCTCCATCAGGCTGAAATCTTGGCAGATGACGTTCTCAGATGCTTTTCCTCAATACAATCTGGGACGGGTGGGAACCGGCGTAGGCGGCGATGGACGTGGGGCTCAACCGGCCGGAGAGTCATCGCATACGCCGGAGGTGATCACCGCCTATGCGCCCGCCGATCCGAAGCTGGTGCTGGACAGAGAGCGGCCCGCCTGGGTCGCTGTCGACCTTGGAGATCAGGCAAGAGTTCCGTGGCTTGCATCTGTGCTTGCACATACGCGGGAGCGTCAGATACCCGTTGTGGCATGGGGGCTCAACCCGCTGTCGGACGCGGTCTGCAGTTTCCAGCGTGGCGGTGGCTTGGTTCACATATGGCCGCTGTCGGGCCGTCTGCCGTCGGCGCAAAACGGTGCCTCGCGCGGGGTTGCGGTTGAAACGTCAATTCGACCCCTGGTCCTCGAAGGCCCGGGAGTCGAAGGTATCAGCGATGATTTGCGAAAGGCGGTGCAGGAACTCGCGGCCACGCGAACACGAGAGAACAGCCTGGGTCGGGCAGCCGTGCTAGCGCACTGGCGGTTCCTGCGCAGCGTTGAATCCCTGTGCGTTCCAGTGGATTTTCATGAGTCGGAAGCTCAGAAGCTATATGGCCTGCGGTCCTTCCGCCACCTTCAGCAGTCCTGCAAGAGCTTTCAAAGCCATTGTTCTGCGGATTACCAGGCGGTCGCAAAACTTGAAACGGCCGAATCCCGAACGGCCGCCGCGGTCGAAGCGATGCGGCAGACACCGCCACCGCTTTGGCGCGCCTTGACCAGCCTGATCGTCGACGAGCCGAAAGGCGGCGAGACCCGCTATCTTTCCTTCTCCAGCAGATCGCGCAAGCAGCTCTTTTTGCTGGCGCTTTTGGCTTACTACAACATCACCGAGACGGACCTAGCCGAGATCGGCACAGTGCCGGTCACGTTCGCTGAGCTTCGGAACCCCGAGCGGTTGCCGGCTTCCGATCTGGATTCACAGCGTTCATGGTCTCGCGACGGCGCGGTGCTCCTGATTGGGGTTCCCAGCCCGCTGGTCACCGGCAACCTGCTGCCCTGTTTTTCCCATCATTCCATAGATGTGCTGACGTACGCGCACCAGGAGAGCAGTTTGGTGCGGCGTGCTGTTGAGTGGTCGTCGCGGTGCAACCCCGATCCCGAGTACTTGAGTTCATCGGTGCTTGCGTTGTCCGGCGTGGCGTCGCTGAAACCGATGCCATCGCCGACTCGGCGGATCGCTCTGCGTCCGCGCGCCGCCTTCGATACGGCGTCCGGCCACAAGGTGACCGCGAAGCCGTACGATCACTCTTTGCTTCACGGTTTCGATGCGGAGGATGAGCTTTCCAAGCTCTTCAGCGACAGCGACGACGAGGCCCCGGTTATTCCTGCCGATCCGGATGACATGGCGGACCTCTCCGACGAAACCGAAGACTGGCGCAAAGACGCCGTCTATCTGGCGTTCGAGCAGGGTTGGCATGGCGTTTTCGCGCCCGACGAGAGACTCCACGTCATCATCCGGTCCCCGGACGGGTTGGTGACGGAGCAGCGATATATCAGCTCACTGCGGGTCCACGACCGCGTGCTTCTGATATATGGCGAACGGCGGCAGAGTTTCTACGACCTGCTCATCTCCCGCGTTCACAGACATCCGACCTTCGCCCTGCACGCGGCGCTCGTGAAACGGTGGCAGGAGGAGATCACACACGCCTTCTACGAATACCGGCGGCGGTTGTCCGGGTCCCTGACATCGCTACACCGGGCGCTGCTGGAGGAGGGAAGCACGATATCGTATCCCGCGGTCCGTTTGTGGCTCGTGGGCGAGACCCTCTGTCCCGACGATCCGGACGACGTTCGGCGTATGGGCACCGTCTTGCACATTCCTTTTGTCGTTTCAAACTACAGGCGCATTCATGGGGCAGCGAAACGCCTCGGCGACTGTCACCGCGCCCTTTCCAGACGGCTGAATTCATGGCTTCGCGCCCAGGCGGTTAACAGCGGGACCTCGTCCGAGCAGGATATTATCGACGCCGAGCTGGGGATTACGTTCGACGACTTCAAGAGTTCTCTCATGTTGCTGCGCATCACGGATAAGCGACCCGTCGCGGAGCCTGTCTTTAAGTCTAAGCTCGGCCGTCTCGAAAGGAATTGACATGGGGCCGTTCAACCCGAATACCGAAGAAACACTGCTTGCGGAATATCTTGTCACGAACGTCCGCGATGTCTGCACGGGCGCCAGCGCAGCCGAGTGCGTCCGGAATTATCCCCGTGACGTCTATTTCATGGGAAACCTGAGATCCGTCCAAACAGCCCTGCGGGCCGCTGCGGTCGGTTCCGCCGGAAAGATCGAGATGCAGACAAAAATCGCGCCCTTCGCCGTTGGCGGCCAGTTTCGGCTGCAGGCGGCCAACTCCCGGCTCATCATTGATGTGGGAGCCTCTTGGGCTGTGTACTACCGGGTCTTTCCGACTCTGGACCAGCAGCGCCAGCACCTCCAGCAAGCCTTCCCCGCCCCGGATGCATCCCAACCGTTCGAGGCGGACGCCGGGGAGGGCCAGGATGCCGGGGAGGGGGAGGAATCGTCTGCAGAGGATGCCGAAGAGACGGCCAATGACGAGGCCGACGGGGACGCGGACGGTGGCGATGACGGGTCAACCCCTGCGGCCCCAGGTGGCGGCGGCCGGCGATCATCACGCCAGCAGAAGGACACCCTGTTCACCAGATTCCGGAAAGTGTCCTGTGAGGCGGCCGGTCAGGTCATTTTGACCTGCGACGCTTCCGGCTCATGGGCGGCCAACGCGGCCGCGCTCCAGACCGCCCTCGACCGTGAAATGCAAAGAGCCGTCGCGGTTGCGATGGCCGACCCCGAGCGCATCAAGACCAGCGGGGGCCCGAACACCAAGATCCAGGTGCCGGCACCGGCACTTCAGAGCGCCGCCGCGTACCGTTCGTTATTGGCGGGCCTTACGATCGACATTGTGCCGAGCTGGTCGTGGACCATCGACGCGGGAGCAGGCGCGGAATCGGCCACCGGCCGCAGCCCGCTCTTCTTCCGGCTCGACCTCGTCAACAACTCCCTCGACGACGGCAGTCCGCACCGGGAACCCTTTATCTTCGATGCACGCCTGCGATTCACCTTCCCCGGCAGCGCGCTCCTGCCCTTCGAACTGGACCTTGCTCCGCGCGGGTTCCGGTATGACCGTCTCATCTGGGGGAGGGGCTTCAATTGCGGACTCGAACGCGACCCGGCGGCTTCGCAGGTGGTTGTCTCTACCCACATGCCGATGTACCGCCAGCCGCGGCTCACAACACAGACGGCCCCCGCCGCGCTCTTTGACGAACTCTCCACGGCACCGCTACCGGCGTTAAGCCGGATTCTCGCTGCCATGGAGGCCTACCGGCAAGTCTGGCAACAGCGCCGCGCCGGTTTTGCGGCTGGCGATCCGGGGTGGGAGGCGCGTTACGGTCAGGAATTCGACCGCGACTTCGAACGATTCCAGGGCGAGATTACCCGGTTTCGGCAGGGGATCGATATCCTGCGCCAGAACACGGACGCGCTGCAGGCCTTCCGGCTGACGAACGCGACGTTCTTGCGGGCCGGCGCGGGCCGCAACCGGGACCGCTGGCGCCTCTTCCAGATCGTGTTCGTGGTCAGCCAGATTTCGGGCATCGTGGCCCTTGCAAACCCTGGCACGGCTGGTGCCGGCGAGCGCGAGGTCGTCGATATCGTGTACTTTCCCACGGGCGGCGGCAAGACCGAGGCCTATCTTGGAACACTGGTCTTTCACTGCTTTTTCGACAGGCTGCGAGGCAAAAGGCTCGGGGTCACGGCGTGGACGCGTTTTCCCTTGCGCCTGCTGACCCTCCAGCAGACGCAACGAATGGCCGACATCATCGGGATCGCCGAGCTAGTGCGCGGGTCGCAGAGTGATCCCCGCCTCCACGCCCCCGAAATCGAGGGGTTTACCGTTGGCTATTTCGTTGGGGAAGGGGGGTCTCCGAACTCAATCGCTAACCCGCAAGGGCCCAAGCGTGTCTCTCCG
Source organism: uncultured Nitrospira sp. (assembly GCA_964642845.1). Classification (GTDB taxonomy): domain Bacteria; phylum Nitrospirota; class Nitrospiria; order Nitrospirales; family Nitrospiraceae; genus Nitrospira_D. Next base: position 871 of record CAZXRB010000137.1, on the reverse strand, counting down.
GAAGAGGAGGCCGCCTGGGCAAAGGCCAACGATCCGCGCGAACGAGAAGACTGGAAACGGGTCATCTACTGTCCGTCGTGCCGGACCAAATCTGTGCGGGTGGATTTCGATCCGGTCGCCGTACGTTTGCTACACGTCTGCACAAACGCTACTTGCGCCTTTCCATCGGGCCGGCTCCCCGTCATGATCGTGGACAACGAGATTTACCGGTATCTCCCCACGGTCATCGTGGGCACGATCGACAAGCTGGCGGTTATTGGCAACCAGCGGAAGTTCTCCCAGCTCTTCGGCCGTGTCGATGGGCGATGCAGCGTGCACGGCTTCTACAAGGGAAGATGCAGCCAGAAGGATTGCGCGAATCCCAGACTGCTCGACAAACGGGTGCCACCGAACCTGACCGGACCATCCCTGTTCATTCAAGACGAACTGCATCTCCTGAAGGAGGGGTTGGGCACGTTCGACGGACACTACGAGACCTTCGTCCAACGCTTGCGCCGCGATTTCGGCGATGGCTCGCCCCTCAAGATCATCGCGTCATCGGCCACGGTCGAGGCGTTCGAACGCCAGATCCAGCACCTCTATGGCCGGGACCCCTCGCAGGCGCGGATCTTTCCGGGCCTCGGTCCAACTTTGACGGAGTCGTTCTATATCGAAACGCAGCTTTACCCGCAGCGCCACTTTGTCGGGGTTCTGCCGCACAACAAGACGCTGTTCAACGCCGTCCTTGAGATGATCGAAGCTTATCACCGCGCCATCGCCGCGTTGGAACGGCTGCCCTCCGGCGCCGTCAATCCGTATGGCGGCGCGCTCGCGCCGGGAAGCCAGGAGTGGCTGTCCACGCTCGATTTCTACAGGACGTCGATCACCTATT
>CAZXRB010000136.1:0-8040 GCA_964642845.1 uncultured Nitrospira sp. | reverse complement strand
CATTCGTTGCAGCGGACGCGCGGAAAAGCACCGCGCGCCGCTGAACTCGGTCGTTAGGCGCCGCATGGACACGCCCGAGAGCATGGTCGCGGAGCTTGGTGCCTGGAATAATGGCAAGGGCATTGACCTCGAAGGTTGGACTGCGTGTGAAGGTCGCTTCGCCCTTGCTGTTGGCTACGCGACGGTGTTTTGGCCTGATTTCGCGGAACGCGATGGCTACATCGTGGGCGCCGAGTGCCCGATTGAGACGATTCGTGGGTTCGAGGACGGCGGCAAAGCCTCGCGCCAGTCGGTCGAGGCTACGGTAAACCATCTGCATCTCGCCGACATTCAATACCGCGGTTGCCCGGATTGCACTCCCGACAAGTTGCTTGCGCTCGGTCGAGTGCTGAAGCAGATCTACGAGGCTAAGCTACGCTGGCAATTCCCCGACAAGCCATGCGTAGTAGACCTCTACGTTCCTGATGATCGGAATGATCTTGATGCGTATCAGATCACTTTCTGGCAGAAGGCTCATGAGACGAGCGGTGCCTAACCCTGCGTTGCAGCCGACCGCCCGCAAGCGTCGCTTGCGGGTTCCCTCGTCGCTGCGCTCCTCGGCGGCGGCTGAACTGGCACGTTAGCCGTCAAATGCCCCTCACCCTCGGCCAAGCGATCGAAATTGCCAACCGCCAGCTTGCGTCACACAGTTGTGACGGCGTTTCGCTCCAACTACTTTCGGACAAGACCGAGGAGTTCGACGTCGGCTGGGTCTTCTACCATCAGTCCGCTCGCTATATCGAGACGGGTGACTTCCGAGAGTCTGTCGTTGGCAACGCGCCGCTCTTCGTTTCGCGTTCAGATGGGTTTTCTTGCTTCGTCAGCTATCACCGTCCGCTCGCGGAATCACTAGCCGCATATCGAGCCTGCGGCAATCCCAATGCTCAAGAGGTTCCCGAGGTTCGTCTTACGGGGTGGCGAAAGGGTGCTCTGTCAGTGTCCGCGATTCAGGCCGTTCGTCAGCACGCAGCCGTCGGTCTCGCGCAAGCAAAGAGCACGGTCGAGTCCTGTCTCGCTAACCAATCATCCGTCGTCCCTGTTCCTTCCGTGGCAGAAGCACGAGCTTTGGTTCGTTCTCTCGCATCTGCTGGCTTCGAAGCACATGTCCGCTATGACGGCTAACATCGCGGTCAACCGGACGCCCGGCAAGCTGGGCTTGCCGGTCCCCTCCGGCCTGCGGCCTCCGGTCGCCGGTTACCTTGAACGTTAGCCGTCACAGAGATGTGGTTCCGGCGCCAGAGTGGGTCCAAACCTGGCGAGCGATCGTGGAAGCTGGTCGCGCCGCACTGGTATAGCGTTGACATACACGATCATCCCTCGATGGTTCTTTCGCAACTCGCCGCCCTACCGCCTCCTAGTAAGAACCTTCTCGCCGCGTACTGGCTCTTTTCCGAGGTCGAGAATGGCGCTTTCGCACAGTTCTTCTGGAACTCTACGGGAGTGCTCGCCCCGGAAGCCCTCGCTGCGTTTCGTGAACTAGGTCTTGCTGAGGCTGCCGCGGCAATTGAGAAAGCAATGCGTCTGTTCGGCGACCCCTATCCGCGTGATGACACGGCCCGGAAGGCAATACTGGGACCAATCTGGAATCCGCGCGCGAACTACGACGAAGAGCTCTTAGGATCCCTTCTGGATCTTACCGAGGAGTTTTATGATGCCCTGGGCAAGAAGCTACGCCTCTTCTACGAGGCCGCCGACGCCTATGCGGAGCGTGCCAGCGGTGACGGCTAACCCGCGCTTCGAGGGGACCGGTTGCCAGCGGGGCTGGCAACTACCCACGCGGCTTCGCCACGCGGCGGCCCCTCAAGCTTTACGTTAGGGCTCACAGTGGAAGGCCTCCGCGGTGTCTGTCTACTGCTGCTCTTGCCACTTGTGGCGCACGGCGCCGACAAGATCGTTCCCGTTGCCGACGGCGATCCGGAGATCAATGCCGCGATCCTGCGATCGAGACAGACCCTTGACACCTTCCTCAAGCTCAGAATGGCTTCGCCCGGCGATGCCGGAGGCTTCACCGTCAAGGTTCTCTTCAGCGAGAGTGGTCACCGCGAGCACATGTGGGTCGCACCATTCAGAGCCACTGCGGCGGGTTTCGAGGGCATTCTGAAGAGCCAGCCGAGGTTCATATCCGGGCTCCGCTATGGGCAACAGGTACAGTTCTCTCGAGACCAGATCACCGACTGGGGCTACAACAAGAACGGAACGCTCTTCGGCTATCGCACGGTTTGCGTCTTCCTCGCGCGCGATCCGGGTCAGCGAGAGCAAGCTCGCCGCGATGGTCTGGTTTATGAGTGTGCGCCCTAACCCGCGGTTCGAGGGGACGGTTGGCCAGCGGGACTGGCCAATTCCCTCGTCGCTGCGCTCCTCGGCCGCCCCTCAACCTTGTCGTTAGGCGGCACACGCAACGCGCCGCGGAAGCCTATCGCAGGGAGACTCCATGGAGAAGCTGTTCGAAGTTGCCGCATCAGTGTCGACGCCTCTTGCTTTGGGCGGGTTCCTCGCGGCAGTACTGTTCTATCTCTTCAAGCAGATCCTGACCCGCGATTTCCTGCGACAGTTGACTTCCGCTCATAGCGCCGATGTCATCAAGCTAATCATTGATCGTCTGTTCATCCTGGCGCTCATAGCAATGGTTCTTGGGTTCATCGCCTACCTCCTGGTCCGCTTGTTGCCACTTCCGCCGCCGCACCAGACGCCTACACCTCTACCAACCCCGGCGTCCAGCCCGGCAAGTGGTGTCCCATCGCCCCCGTCGTTGCCCCGGACTGTGTCGCAAGACTTTCAGCGTCGCATCGGCGACGACTCAAGTTGTACTGAGCGCAATCAGGTGGGAGAGTTCATGCTGTGCCTGAGCGATCGCTACCGCGTTCTGAACTGGACCGAGCGAGCGAACAGCGTGAGGAATGGAAGTGCCTCTGTCGACCGAGATCCACAGAGAGCCAACTGCGTGAAGTTGACTCTTCGCTACTCCGACTCAGGCCGCGGTCCTCTCGGCGATTGCCGCGGTAACGGTTGGGCTGACTACACCATAACCGTCAACGGTGACTTGATCCCGTAGATGCTCAGACCATGGTGCCGCCTAACCCTTCGCTCGAGCGGACTGCCACCGGCAGGGCACTTGGGGCCGCGAAACCGCGTGCCATCTTCGGTCTCGCGGCCCAAGCGCCCCGCCGGCGTCAGCCGCTCAGCTCAAACGTTAGCAGTCATATGGCTCGTGCATGGATTGCGATCTTCCTGGCGCCCACGCTTGTTGCCGCCATCCTGTTTGGAGTACCCGGCCTCGTCCTCGCGCTTCCCATCATGCTCGCCATCACCGTCGTCGTGGCGATCCCGCTTTTCCTGCTGCTGAAGCGCCGACGGCATCTGAGTTGGTGGCACGCTTTTCTCTCTGGGGCTTTCTGTGGACTGTGCTTCCCGCTACTGGACTGGCTTCTTGGCGGTTATGTTTGGCCGGACCCAGTGACATCGAGGAACATCTTCTACGTTGGGTTGGGCGCTATCGTCGGTACGTTTTTCTGGTGGATTGGAGTATTCAGGAATCCCAGCTTCCCTTTCGTTAATCGGCGCTTCCCGGCGAGCTTCCTACTAATCGTTCCTATTACGGTGGGAGGCGTGCTGCTGCATAAGGGGCTACGAACTACATCTCATCAGGGCAGGGTGCTGGCGGTATTGGAAAAGCCAACTGAAAGGTCCGGCCAGGGGCTGGCCGCCGTAAGATTGGTGGACGGGGCACTCGTGCAGGCACAGTTTGATGACACTTGGTTTCCTTCGTCGATCGACGGAAAGTGCTTCCATCTCACCGAGCACTGGTCGACCGCGCGGTTTCGAAGGGTCTATTCGTTGGAAGTACCGTACGGCGGAGAAGTCAGTGACTGCTAACATGGCGCTGCAGGGGAGCGTTCAACAGCGTCGCTTCGCGCCGCTGTTGCCCGCCCCCTGAGCGCCGTCGTTATGCGTCATCGGCGAGGGCGTAAACGGATGTACGCTGATCGAGTACACCGTCTTCTGCGAGTGGCTGCTTGCTCGACATGGGTTTTGCTTGTTGGCGCCTGCGAGATGGGCTCTGATGATGGGGACCGCGCGCCGTACAAGGGTGTCCTCTACGTTCGCGACGGATCCGAGACGAAGGAGTTCCTCTTGGGCAGGTATAACGACCTGAGCAAGTGTGGAAAGGTCGTCGACTTTGAGCTTCAGGAGAATCGGGGACAAACCGTGTGGATCAGACCAGACTGGGGATACTTAAGTGTGTCCCGGGTCGAAGGCTGGCGGCAAGTAACCGTGACCGGGGGCGCCTGCGCGCAACGATGATGCGGGCGTCGTTACAATGGGTCTAGTTCTGAATGTTGTTGGTGACGCTCGTCCAATAGAGCTTGCTGCGGATTGTCTACTCGCCTTTATTGACGAGACAGGCGAAGAGCATTTCCGCGACCCGAAGCATCCGGTCTTCGGCCTTGGCGGATGCGTAGTTCCGGTTGGTGACTACGAAGCTGCGATTGCTACACCCTGGCGGGAGCTAAAGAATCGCTTCTTCGAAGGGCACGATCGTCCCCTCCACGCAGCCGATCTGCGCAACCCGTCGAAAGACCAGCTTGAGGCGCTTGCCACCTTCTTCTCGAACCCACGTTTTAGCCGGTTCGCGGCAGTCGCCTCTCGGTCCACCGACATCCCGGAGGGGCTGCCACCGTATCAGGTTATTGCAACATCGCTGATGCGTCGTATAGAGCTCTGCGCTGCGCGCTTTGCCTTCAAAACGATCGCAATGATCGTCGAGTCATCTGACCGGGCAGATTCCCTGGCGGAAAGATATCTGGGGACTTACGACAAGGTTCTCATACGCGAAGCCGCGGAGCTTCGAGAGGCACCGATCCTCCACTTTTTCCTGCCAAAGCACCTGAACGAACCGGGTCTCGAAGCCGCCGATTTCATAATTCAGGCAGTCGGTGGGCATGCCCGTAGGAAGCACTTCGGCGAAGGCAGCTCGGTCGGGCGTGATTTCGCAGCGATCTTCCATGCTGTACCAACGGATGCGGTCGATTTCATCAACATCGAGCGAGTTGAGGTCAATGACGCATAACCTCCGCATGCACCGGACCCGCTCCAGCGGGCTTCGCCCGCCTGCGCGGGCCGGTGATGCGGGGCGTTGGGCGTCATTATGAGCGACGAAACGAAGAAGAGTCCCTGGAACTCACTGGAGATCACGAAGGTCGTGCTCTCCCTAGCCACTCCAGTCCTCATTGCGATAATCGGGTATCAGATCAACAAGTCCTTCCGGCAAGCGGATGAGGCGCGAAAGGAGCTAGAGGCAGCGAAGCTGCAGTCCCAGACCAGGCAAGCTGCAGTCGTGAACCTGTCTCGCTTTATCTACGAGCGCAGGGCCCGCGCTGAGTTGCTAGCCTCCGGTCTCAGACGGCATGCGGAAAATCCGAGCGCCGAATCGAAGCGCGAGATTCTGGAGCGAAAGCGGCAATACGACGATGCGTACTTTACGTGGAACGCGAGTCATCAAGCCAACCTATTGCTGGTTAGGCAAATTCTAGGATCGGACGAGTATTCAGAGTTCGAGAGCATGGTCGAGTTTCGGCTCGTGAAGCAGACGTTCACACCGCTAGACCGATGCCTCACTGGAGCCTACGACGCAGCAATTCGTGGACGTGACGCTCGGCCGATACTGAGCGGGTGTAAGGCATCGGAGTTGCTGCAACACGCGCTCGACTGCGGTTATGCCCTCACCGATGAGCTGTTTCGGCTTTCTAGTCCATCCGGACAGAGGCAGCAAGCTCTCAGTATCGTGAATCAGAGATGTCCAGAATGACGCCCAACAACGCGCTGAACCGGCGTCCCGAACAGCGGGCTTCGGCCCGCTGTTCGGGCCCCGGTTAGCGCGAGCGTTAGCCCGCAATGGTATGACCTACGACCATCTTGCTGCCCAGATTGGAAAGACTGGGTTTGTGCTTGAAGACCGCATCGCACAGGCCCTCAAGGCTGCGAAGTGGACGGTCATAAGTAACCGATACTATGTGGACGATGCGGAGGAGTCCGTTCGCGAAATCGATCTCATCGCGTATCAAGTTAGCCGAGTGCAACATCTTGATGTCTACACCACCCTAATAATCAGCTGCAAAAAGAACGAAGCGTGCGCGTGGGCCCTCCTAGCCCGAGACATCGACCTAAAAGACCCCAATTCTGACTGGCACCCACTTCACGCGTGGTCCAACGACAAGGCACTTGCATTCCGGCTTGGCGCTCCCGGGTGCGGCAAGCGATACCACGAAGGGATTGGGCAGCTCGGTGCTGCTAGAGTTATTCAGCCTCCCGCCGTAGACGTCTTCGCATTCCAGGAGATGAACAAGACTTCGGGAGCGCCACAGAACGACAAGAGTATCTTCGCGGCAGTGACCTCGCTCATGAAGGCGCAGGCGTACGAGTTGGGCGCGCTCCCACAGCGAAAGAAGAGCCCGTGCGTCTATCAGTTCAACCTACTATCTATTGTAGACGCTGAGCTTGTTCGCCTTATGTTCTCTGGGCAGAAGGTCGAGGCGCTCGGGATTGAAAGCGAGCATTACGTCGCCCGGTACATCATCAAGAAGCGGGAAACGTTCTCAAGAATTCGGTTTATCAACGCAGACAGCTTCACTAAAGCAATCCCCGACTATGGCGCGTTGCACCTTGCCAACTGCAAATGGTTCGGCGCTGAGTGCGACGCCTTCTACCAGGACATAGTGAAGGACGACGAGCGTCTGAACGTGTTTGTCGATGATTTCCGGAAGTCGGTGGGTTGGCACATTAGATGGCCGCTCCTGCAAAAGGAGCTAAAGGCACCTGAGTCATCGGAAATCACTTTGTACTGGAACCCAAGCAAAGGATTGCTTCAGATTTGTGCACCGGTTGGCGCACAAGGCGCGACCGCTCTTAACGGAGATGCTGGCCTAAAGGCGAAAGTTGCCAAGGCACTTCAGTCCATCTATCGCTACGCTGGTCCGTTTGAGTTCGACGATGACGATATACCGTTCTAGCGGGCAGCGGGCTAACCAGCGGCTGCAGGGGACGCAGGCAAGCGGCGTTGCCGCTTGCCTACGCCCCTGAGCCGCGTCGTTAGACGCCTCAACCACCACTGCCGTGAACTCTCCCCCCGTGTCGATACACGTGGTGAGCCAAGCGACCGTCTCGCTTCTCGACCGCGTGGACGAGGACGTCTTCGACCATCAGGTTCAGCCCGAGTTGCTGAACGCATTCCTTGCCAATCCTGCGAACTTGCTGGTCGTCGCAGTTGCCGGGAATCGCGTCGTGGGCATGGCCAGCGGCATCTGCTACGTTCATCCCGACAAGCCGCTTGCCCTGTTCATCAACGAAGTCGGCGTCTCGGGCCGGTTCCATCGCCAGGGCCTTGGGCGGCAGTTGGTGTCCCGCCTGATCGAGAAGGGCAAGGAGCTCGGCTGCGCGGAGGCATGGGTCGCTACGGAACTCGGCAACGAGCCTGCCCGGGCGCTGTACGAATCACTGGGCGGCGTTCCCGACGAAGAGCACGCAGTGGTGTACGTTTTTCCGCTCGCGGCGCAATCCGGTCCGGGCGAATGAGGAGATCGGACATGGACAAGCGCGCGAACAGACGCTCGAACAAGCGCTCGATCGTGGCGGCGGCCCTCGCGCTGGGCATCGCGTGCGGTGCGGCGCAGGCGGGGACGGTGACCTGGTACTTCGGGGGGATCGTGACGCAGGTCCCCTCCGGGGCGGAAGGGAGCGTGGCGGTCGGCCAGGCGATGACGGGCGTGGTGACGTTCGACACGGCGGTGGCGGATACGGATGCCCGGCCGGGGGTCGGCATCTATCCGGCGGTCACGGCGTTCACGGTGACCTTCGGGCCGGCGGCCTACACCCTCGACCCTTCGGCGACGCCCGGCGAGGCTTCCGTGCGTGATGGCCCGGGCAGCGATGTGCTGGAGTTCGACGCGGTGCGCGGCGGCCCGGCCATCGGCGGGAACGCGCCGGGCAGCGCAGCGTTCGTGCTCG
>CAZXRB010000135.1:0-8057 GCA_964642845.1 uncultured Nitrospira sp. | reverse complement strand
CCGCTGGTCGCGGGAGCGAAGCGCCGCTTCGCGGTCCACTTCACGGATCTCTCCGACTTCAAACCACTAGAGAAAGCCGCTGTCATAATTGCCCTGAGGCGGGACGGCGCCCTCATTGAAAGTTTCTCTACGCCGGGTCCTTCGAGACCGGGCATATTCGGCGTGGACGTGCAGCCGAAGCAGCCGGGAAGGTACTCGATGAGCGTATCCGTGAATGCACCCTCGTTGCACGACACGCACGAAATCGGCGAAGTGGTCGTGTACTCGTCCGAGAACGAGATTCCACCTCCGGCTCAAGAGCTTTCCGAAGAGCAGATCGCTTTCCTCAAGGAACAGCAGTGGTCGCTCGAGTTCGCCACGGAACTCGCGCGAAAGCGGTCCATGCGGGAAAGCATCGTAGTGCCGGGCGACGTGCGGCCAAGGAGCGGCGGCGAAGTGGACGTGGCCGCGCCCATACCGGGTCGGCTTTCGATGTCGGTGCAACTCCCGGTGATCGGCACAGCCGTGGCGGAGGGGCAGGCACTGGCGTCGATCATTCCCCTCACGCCGGCGCCCGGCGACAGGCCATCTCTTGAACTAGCGATCTCCGAAGCGCGGACCGCGCTCGATCTAGCGCGCCGGGACCTGGCCCGGGCCGAACGGTTGCTCGCCGTAGGAGCTATTCCAGCCAAGCGGGTGGACGAGGCCCGAGCCGCTGAGTCAACCCTGGTGGCGCGCCTCGCCAGCGCGGAGCGGCGGCTACAGCAATTCGAGGCCTCGCGCCTTGCGGACCGCACAAGCGGCGGAGACTCGTCGTTTACCGTGCGTGCTCCCATCGCGGGCGTGATCGCTGAAGTGAGCGCCACTCCGGGATCGAACGTCAACCAGGGCGACCGGCTATTTCGAATCGTCGCCGTGGACCGCGTCTACGTGGCCGCGAACGTTCCCGAGGCCGAGATACCCCGGCTGGCCCACCTCAACGGCGCTGAGATCGAGATACTCAGCATTCCCGAGCGTCTGTCGGTGGGCCGGGTTGTCGCCAAAGCGAGCGTCATCGACCCTAAAGCACGAACATTGAGCGTGATCTTCGAGGTAGCGAACCCGACGCGAACGCTCGCCATCGGCCAGGCTGTGTTCGTACGCCTGTTCCTGGCCGGCAGGGTAGATGCGGTGACCGTGCCCGAGTCGGCGGTGGTGGACGATGGAGGCCGCCCGGTTCTGTTTGTGCAGAAGGACGGCGAAGCCTTCGTCCGCAGGCCCGTCAAGCTCGGCATCCGAGAACGGGGGGTCGTGCAGATCGCCGAGGGCCTGCGGCCAGGCGAGCGCGTTGTGACGAAGGGTGCATACCTCATCCGGTTGGCAGCGCTGTCTTCGCAGATCCCGGCGCATGGCCACGTGCATTAGGGGTGCGCAGAGATGATCGATGGATTGATTCGCTGGTCTATCAACAACCGGGTGCTGGTGGTCGTCATGGCGGCCGCACTGCTGGTGTGGGGTGGCCATTTGGTCATGACCATGCCCGTGGACGTACTTCCGGACCTTACTGCACCCACCGTGACGATTCTCGTCGAAGCCGGAGGGATGGCGCCCACCGAACTGGAGTCGCTCGTGACGTTCCCAATTGAAGCGTCGCTCAACGGCGCGAGCGGCGTGCGCCGGGTGAGATCGGCAACCACTGTCGGAGTGGCTATCATCTGGACCGAGTTTGACTGGGGTGAAGACATCTACCGCGCCCGCCAGACGGTTGCCGAGAAGCTGAACCTGGTCGCTGGTTCGTTGCCTCCGGAGGCCCGGGTCGCGCTGGCACCTATCTCGTCCATCATGGGCGAGATACTGTTCATCACCCTGGAATCGGACCGCCATTCCATGCTCGAACTCCGTAACACAGCCCACACAGTCATCCGCCGGCGTTTGCTCGCGGTACCGGGCGTATCTCAGGTGACGCCGACAGGCGGTGGGCAGAAGCAGTACCAGGTGCTGGTCTCGCCCGCAAAGCTTAAAGTTTACGATCTCATGTTGAAGGAGGTGGAGGCCGCACTGCAGTCAGCGAACCGCAACACTTCAGCCGGCTTCCGCGTAGCCGGCGGGCAGGAGTACCTGATCCAAGGCATCGGCCGCATTTCGGAAGTGGAAGATATCGCGGATACGGTCATAGCGGCGCGCGGCCCCGCGCCGGTCCTGGTTCGCGATGTCGCCGAAGTCAGAATCGGTGAAGCGCTGAAGCGTGGTGAAGGGTCGCATAACGCCGAGCCCGCGGTGGTAATCGGGATTCAGAAGCAGCCTGGTGCGAATACGCTGGAATTGACTCGCCAACTGGACCGCGTTCTGGACGAGGTCCAGGCCGCGCTGCCGGCTGGAATGAAGATCGACAAGAACGTCTTCCGCCAGGCCGACTTCATCGAGACCGCTGTACGGAACCTGCTCGACGCGCTCCGGGACGGCAGCCTGCTGGTCATCATCGTGGTCATCCTATTCCTGGCGAATGTGCGTGCCAGTATCATCACGCTCCTCGCCATTCCGTTGTCCCTAGTGGCGGCGATCTGGGCCATGAAAGGGGCTGGATTCACAATCAATACGATGAGCCTTGGTGGCCTGGCGATTGCCATCGGCGAGCTGGTGGATGACGCCATTATCGACGTGGAGAATGTCTTCCGGCGGCTGCGCTTGAACAACCAAAGACCTGAGGACCAGCGCTTGCCCTCCAACGAGGTGGTCTACCGGGCGAGCGCCGAGATCCGCGGTTCGGTGGTGTTCGCGACGCTCATCGTTATCCTGGTGTTCCTGCCTTTGTTCTTCCTGGAGAGCGTCGAAGGCCGGCTTCTCAAGCCACTTGGTTTCGCGTATGTGATCTCTCTGGCGGCCTCGCTTGCCGTGGCGCTCACGGTGACTCCGGCGTTGTGCTCGCTGCTGCTTCCCAAAGCACAATCCGTGTTGCGGAGCCATGAGCCACGCCTGGTCGCCTGGCTGAAGAGGATGTATCAGCCGACTTTGCGCTGGAGCCTCGATCATACGTATTTCGTCCTGGGCGTGTTCGGGTTGTTGCTCGCCACGGCCGCGGGCAGTGTCTTCTGGATGGGACGTGCGTTTCTGCCGGAGTTCAACGAGGGGACGTTGACGATCAGCGCGGTCACGCTGCCGGGTACCAGCCTCGCGGAATCAGACCAGCTCGGCCGCAATCTGGAACGGATCCTGCTAGGCGTGCCCGAGGTGGTCTCGACCGCGCGCCGGACTGGCAGAACCGAGATGGACGAACACGTTCAAGGCGTGGAGTCAGCGGAACTGGACGTGAACCTGCGCATGCGCAACCGGCTCAAGCACGAAGTGCTCGAAGATATCCGCCGGCGCGTGACACTGGTTCCAGGGATGAGCGTCACAGTGGGCCAGCCCATCTCGCATCGAATTGACCACATGCTGTCCGGAACACGTGCGAACGTCGCTGTGAAGGTATTCGGTGATGACCTCCAGACGCTGCGTGCAGTAGCGAAACAGGTGCACGCGGCCATGCGGGACGTCCCGGGTGTGGTGGACCTTATGATCGAACAGCAGACCGAGATCCCGACTGTCCGTGTCCACTTCAACCGGGCGGCGCTTGCGCGCTATGGTTTGGGCTCGGGTGCCGCTGCCGAGGCCCTGAAGACGGCATGGCTCGGTAAGGAGGTTGGCCAGATTCTGGAAGGACAGGTCTCGTTCCCGTTGGTGCTCCGTTATGCGGCTTCCAACCCTTCCGATCTGGACCTGATCCGCAACACGATGATCGATGCGCCTTCGGGCGCACGCGTTCCCCTGTGGACCGTCGCCGACATCCGAGAGGACCGCGGCCCCAACTTCATCAGCCGCGAGAACGTGCAGCGCAAGATTGTGGTGCAGTGCAACGTGGCGGGCCGGGACCTCCGCGGCGTCGTGACTGATATCCAGAGGCGTGTCAACGCAACTGTCAAGCCTCCGCGGGGGTACTACATCGACTATGGCGGCCAGTTCGAAAGCGAAGCCCGGGCCTCAGAACGAATCCTTTGGCTCGGCCTGGCCGCGATCGCGGGCATCTTTGTCATCCTGCTGACCGCGTTCCGCTCGTCGCGCGACGCGCTGATCATCATGCTGAACCTGCCGCTCGCGCTGATCGGCGGAGTCGCGGGAGTTTTCGTCGCAGGAGGCGTACTCTCCGTGGCCTCGCTTATTGGGTTCATCACGCTGTTTGGTATCGCCACTCGCAACGGCATTATGTTGGTCTCGCACGTCAAGCACGTCGTCGAGGTCGAAGGCGTGGCGGACTGGCGGCAAGCGGTAATGCTCGGCGCTTCCGAGCGGCTCGCCCCCATCTTCATGACCGCCATGGCAACAGGTCTGGCGCTGGTGCCGATCGCGCTGGGCCTCGGAAAGCCCGGCAGCGAGATCCAGGCCCCGATGGCGATGGTTATCTTCTTCGGCTTGTTCACCTCCACGATGCTGAACATGGTCGTGGTACCAGCCGTTTACGGGCGGTTCGGGGGGCAACGGACGGGGCACTGAAGACGTCGCACGTTCATTGACGCGTGAGAGAAAGGCTCATCCAAGATGGCTGCGGGCACGGTCAGTGCCAACGCCGCCAAGGTGGCCCCCTCTTGCACTGCCACAGTCACCTTGGTGCCGGCGGAGTGCGGGCGGTTTGCCGGCGGTGGACCAGTCCACCGGGCTCCGGAAACTTGGTTCTGGAGTCTCCGAGAAGCGGATGCTGTCGCGAGCCACCAGGATCGTGCTCCGTCGTCTTCGATGAACACATTTCCTCTCGGGGAGGTAAGGCGGTATTCTGGCTGCCCTCCGGTCAGAAGGACGCAAGTTCTTGAATCTGCGACACAAGCGGCCTAATCTCCGGAGGTCAGCTTGGCGACGCCCCCTGCTGAAAGGGTACGGGCGCTTGTGTGCTAGGCTTCGTCGTCTTGCAGGAGCGAGCCTTGGCGTTACACGACGGGTGCTACCTCGATGCTTCCTTAGCCATATACTCATGGGTGGCGGCTAGCGCGCGCATTTCTTTCGCCGCCTTCCGGCAGTGCTCTGCGTAGTACTCGCAGTGTGCCGCGGTATCAGGCGCCATTGGTCGCTTCACCTCGCTGGGCCGGGGGGATCTCCTGTATTCAGCAGCCAGAGCTTCGTGTTCCTTTGCCTCGGCCTCGTGTTTCTCCGCCATCGCAGTGTAGTGCCGGGCAAGTTTCATGTGGTCGTCAGCCGTCTTCGCCTTCGCCACCAGTTCCTTGACTTGCTTCGGTTTCAGAAGTTCTTTGGGCCCCGCGGCACCTGCCGCGGAGGCGCCAATCAGCAGGGCGGCTCCTAGCGCCAGGGCGCGCGCCACCGTGAAGTTCAGCTTGATCATTCCGGACTGCATCTCGCTATCTCCTTTTCTATTGGGCTCAGCGACTTGGTGAGTTCGCACAACCGATCAAGCAAGACGCTTGCCAAATCCGACTGCTGTCCCAAACCCGAGTTGGTTCAACGCGGACGAAAGTCACGGTCACGAGCTTCGGGAGTGGGGTGCTCTTCTTTGGGCAGCGAGTGGAGGATTTCGGACAGGAGCGAGCCGTCTTATCGGGAAGTAGGCGGCGGAGCGCTGCCAAACGCCGACCGAGGGGGTGAGCCAGACGCATCCTGACGTCGGTCTTGTGCCCCAAGACGGTACTGCCAGAGAGGATGCAAACTGCTCCCACCGCGCGATTCCGGTCTGCCATCGGTCGGGACGACGAAACCATCGAAGATGGCGCACAATAGCGCTTGATGGATGAAGGCACCGCGAAAGGTTCCAGACATATCCGGCGCCGGTTCCGCATCGATCAGGCCAGAGGACCGACAGGCTGCTCTTGTCTGAGGCCTCCAGGTTGCGTTGGATGACGCGCTGAGGTAGCTTCTGGACAGGAGAGCACCGGCAATGAAAACGAAGGCTGTGGTCGGGCTCCTCTTCGCCGTGCTGGGCATCGGCGGTATCAGCTATTCCACCTGGCGCTACGTCGCCGAGCGGGAGACGCATTTCTGCAAAGCATGCTCTCGTCCCGTTCACCGGCATTCGCGGACGGTCGCTTTGGTCGAGGGCAAAAGGCGTGTCTATTGCTGCCCGGTGTGCGCGTTAACCGAACACCGTCAATCTGGCAAGCCCGTCGAGGTGATTGAAGTAGCCAACCATCTCGGCGCTAAAGCTCTACGGCCGGCGGACACCTATGTAGTGCGCAACAGCAATGTCAATCTTTGCCAACGCCACGATCCCACGGTAAGCCCCGACAAGCAACCGATGCGGGCGCATTTCGACCGCTGCTCGCCGAGTATTCTCGTCTTCGCGAGCCGGGCGGCCGCACAAGAGTTCTCGCGGGAACACGGAGGCCAGGTGCTTCGGTTCGCCGACCTGGCCTCTCAATACCAACGATGACGGGCAGCGGCTACTGGGCTGCCTCGACTTTGTCGATCACGATTCCCTGGAGCCCCGCTTTCTCCTTCAAGGTGCCGGTGACCTTCACCTTCTTCTCGATGAACGGCATCAGCTTCTCATTCGGGTTCTTGTGGTTCATCGAGATGGGCAGGTAGATCTGCTTGCCGTCGAATATTGCGAGGGGGTTGCCGGCGCGTGCGCAGGCTTCCGCGCATTTCGCATGCTTCTCACCGGAGCTATCGTGCCCGACAAAACAGGCAATGTCCACGACCTGCCCGATGATCTCAGTCGCCCTTGCATCTCCGTGATCGTGTGAATGCGCCTGCCATGCGAACGCTCCGCAGATCCCGGCGGCCGCCAGCACGAAAGCGCCCAGCGTCGTCTTCAATCTCATGATTTGCCTCCCAGGGTGTTTTCACTTTCTTTCTGTGGTCTAACGAACCATCTCGATCTTGTCGGCTTTCAGAATCTTCGTCTTCTCATAAAGCGTTCCAGTCACCTTTACCTTTTGCGCCGCAAACCTCTCCGGCGTTTGCTGGTCGCTCAGCACGTACATCCCATCGCCCACCAAAAGGGCGTACTTCCATTTTTTCGGGTCCATTTTCACGCACTCCCGCACGCACTTGTCGTCGGGCGTGATTCCCATCGTGTGCTTGGCGCCGCACATGGTGTCGGTGATCACGCCGGCGAACGTCTGGACCTTGTCGGCAGCGGGAGCCGCCAAAGCAGCAAACAGCAAACCAAGAATTGTCTTTCTCATTGTGCTGTTGGATTCCTTTCCTGTATAGATGTCAAAAACTCCAAGCCCTTGTCCTGCTTGAGCCGCTTCCACAAGCGATCAAACCGTTTCTCATCGAGCCTCTGCTTGAGTTGGAAGTTGAAGGCCTTCAGGCTGCCGTAGTGGCTCTGAGCGCGCTCGTAGGTCGTCAGAGTCAACTGGAACGGCCCCGATGTGCTCGCATTCTCGATGTCCTCGATGCGCCAGGTGCGCGACTGCCCCTTCCGGTCCGTCTTGTAAACGATCCGATCGGAACTCACTCGTAGGACACCCTCGGAGCCTCGCAGCGTCCCCAGCAGCTTGACCGGGATCACCCACTCCGCCTCAGCCTTTGGATCAGCAAGCGCGGCCACGAATCGCTGGTCCAACTTGTTCTTCAGAAAATCGTAGGCCGCCGTGAAAGTCTGTTCCTTGCTGGTGAGATAAAACTCGAATTCCCTGTCCGCCCCCAAGAGCCACCTGCGGTCCTTGTAGGTGACGATCACCAGCTTTTCGGAAGAGAGCCAAAGTTGCTGGATATCCGAATAGTCCCAGCGGGCGCTCTCCAGCTTTGGGGGCTTCTTTCCTTTCGAGACCTTCGCCTGTTGCTTCTTGGTAAGACCCTGTTGGTATTGCACGCCGTGCTCGTCAAACGTGACGCGGCCGGGATGATCCCTCAGTGCCCGTTCGCGGCGGACCTCAAACTGAAGGTCCTGGCTCCATGCCGCCGTTGTCAGTCCTAGCGCGAGGGCCAGGCTCAAGACGCGAACTGTTGCTTTTTCACTTCGGTATGCCATTTCCATATCTCGTAGATAGCCGGATAAACCACCAGTTCCAGGATGAAAGAGGTAAAGATGCCCCCGATCATCGGCGCAGCTATCCGCTTCATTACGTCCGCGCCGGTCCCGACGGACCACATGATCGGCACCAGTCCCA
>CAZXRB010000134.1:0-8060 GCA_964642845.1 uncultured Nitrospira sp. | reverse complement strand
CTCTCCGACAAACTGCAGTCGCTTGGCCTCCAGGTGGGGTTGCTGCGCGGCAGCGATAAGGCGGCGGTCAAGAAGTCGCAGGCCGCGCAGTTGGCGTCCGGAGAGATCCAGGTGGCGATCGGCACCCATGCGCTGATCCAGAAGGGCGTCGCCTTCAAGAATCTGGGGTTGGCGGTAATCGACGAGCAGCACAAGTTCGGCGTGCTGCAGCGGAAAACCCTTATCGAAAAGGGATACAAACCCGATGTGCTGGTGCTGACGGCAACCCCGATCCCCCGCACGCTGGCGATGACCGTGTACGGCGATTTGGATGTATCGATCATCGACATGCTGCCGCCGGGACGAAAGCCGGTGCGGACCTTCGTGTTCGGCGAATCGCAGCGGCGGCGTGCCTACCAGATCCTGCGCGACGAGTTACACGACGGACGGCAGGCCTACGTGGTGTATCCGTTGGTGGAGGAGTCCGAGAAGAGCGACCTGCAAGCCGCCATACAGGGCGCTGAGCGGTTGCAGCAGGACGAATTGGCCGATTATCGCGTCGGGCTCCTGCACGGACGGATGAAGCAACCGGACAAGGAGTCCGTGATGGCCGAGTTCAAGGAAGGCAAGATCCGGGTGCTCGTCGCGACCACGGTGATCGAAGTCGGCGTCGACGTCCCGAACGCCACGGTCATGCTGATCGAGCATGCGGAGCGCTTCGGCTTGGCGCAGCTCCATCAACTACGCGGGCGAGTCGGCCGCGGCGGGGACCAAGCGTACTGCCTGCTGATGTCCTCCGTGCTCGCGCGGAGCAAGCCGTCCTTCGCCCGTCAGCGGGCCAGCGCCGACGAGCCGGCCTCGATGGCGCGCGAACGGCTGGAAGCGTTGGTGCGGTCGAACGACGGATTCGTCATCGCCGAAGAAGATCTGCGCATCCGTGGACCGGGCGAGTTCTTCGGTCTGCGGCAGTGGGGCTTGCCCGAATTCCGCGTGGCCAACATCGTTCGGGACGGGGACCTGCTGCAGCAGGCTCGGCTGGAAGCCTTCTCGCTCGTGAAAAATGATCCCGGTCTGCAGGCCGCCGCGCATCGGCCTCTGCGGGAGACCATGTTGCGGAAGTGGGAAAAAAAGTTGGAGTTGGGGTCGGTGAGCTAGAAGAAGGCGAGGGGCAAGAGGCACGAGGCAAGGGAATGGGTGGTTCTTCTCTCGCCACTCGCCTCTGGTCTCTAGCCAGGCGATAGTATGGGACTTCTGCAACGACTCAAACATGACTTGCGAACAGGGCTGGCTACGCTCCGGTTGGGGACGGCGCATGCGGCGAGCCGCGCGTTGGAGGAAACGGAACTCCTCCGCATGCGGTTGGAGATGCGGAAGCTGGACCAGCAGTTGGCGGATCTCTACCGAGATATCGGTGAGCGGGCGATCGATATCCGTGAGCGCGGTGAGACGGCGGAGCGCGTCTTGTACGATGCGGATATCGGCCGGCTGGTGCGCGAGGTGCAATTGCTGCGAGAAGCGCGCAAGAAATTGGAAGCGGAAATGGATGAGATCAGAAACGAACAATGAAGTTGCCCGTCCGCGGCGGCTCGCGGGCATCGACATCGGAACGCTCACCTGCCGGTTACTGATTGCAGACCTGTCTCCGGGAAGCCCTCTCAAAGAACTGCGCTCCGATCGCCGTATTCTCCGGTTGGGCGAAGGCGTGGATCAGACCAAGCGCCTCGGTGCTGCGGCGATAGACCGCGTGATCGCGTGTTTAATCGAATGGCGCCGCCTCATCAACCGCTATCGGGCCGATGCCAGTACTGCTGTGGCGACCAGTGCGGTGCGGGACGCTGCGAACCGCGATGAGTTTCTGGCGCGGGTCAAGCGGGAAACCGGATTCGATGTCGAAGTGATCACAGGCGAGGAAGAGGCCCGGCGCACCCTGTTGGGAATTCGTGCCGGCCTCCCGCCCGGCGTGACCGACATGCTGGCGCTGGATATCGGCGGGGGCAGCACGGAATTTATTCTGGACCGGCCGGACCACGCGCCGATCGTTCGCTCCATCGATCTTGGTGTGGTGCGCCTGTGCGAGCGAGTGCTGCATCATGATCCTCCCAGCGCCGATGAAGTTCAGCAGGCCCGCACTTGGGTGCGGGGGGAAACAGAATCTGCGGTCGCCGGCATGCCGCGATCCGGTCACACGACATTCGTCGGAACGGCCGGGACGATCACCTCGCTTGCGGCGATGGCGCAGAAGCTTTCCGCCTACGAGCCGGCTCGCATCCACAACTACCTGCTCAAGCTGAAGACGGTTCGAGAGCTGGAGGAGACGCTGCTCAGCAGGACGAAGGCGCAACGCATCGGCCTGCCGGGCTTGGAAAAGAACCGCGAAGAAGTCATCGCCGCCGGCGCAATCATCATCCGGACGGTGATGGAGACGCTGGGGGTGTCCACGGTGCTCGTTAGCGACCTAGGGTTACGCGAAGGGGTGTTGATCGATCTAGCGATGCGGGCAAGATTCGTCAGGAACGAAGTATGAGCAGAGTTGCTCGTGCCCAGCCGGTGGACTACAATACAGCTCGTTAGGAGGAACCCTCATGGCGAATTCAAAGACGGCCCATCGTCGAGTGAAAGAACCTAGGATTGTGGTTGCCGAGCCTCTCTTGACGGTTCTGCTTGCGAAAGACAACGGCCACTATTGCGCCAAGTGCCCAGAGTTGGATCTTGTGACGGAACTTCAGACTGCCGACGCCGCGCTGGAGGACCTGATCGAAGCTATTCGGGACTATGCAAAGGAATATCTCCAAGACCGCGAGCGATACGCCACTAACCGTGCCCATCATCTACCCTATATCGAGGCCATTGCCGCATGTAAGACGGACTGGGAGCTGCGTACGTTGATCGAGATCAAGCATGGCCTCGTTCACGTATAGCGATTTTCGTATCGTCCTCAAGCGAGCAGGGTTCGAACATCTCAGATCGGAAAAACACGAAACCTGGCGGAAGTTTCTGCCGAATGGGTCGATCCTGCGGGTTCGGATCAGCCACCAGCACAAGCGCGATATTCCCAAGTGGCTGTTTCACGAAATGCTTCGCCAAGCAGGGCTGACGCTTTTCGCGTGCTGCTCAACTCATGACCTCAAAAAGGCCGGCACAACAGCAGGCGAACCAATGAGGAGCGATCATGTCACGTCAGTGGGTCGCTAATGGACTTCCTGTCCCTCTCGCCCTAAAACCTTCAGGGAGTGGAGCATGGATCAGGAATCGCTGGCGCAAATTCAGCAGATCATCGGAGCCGCGACTGAAGCCATTCGGGTAGAGATCACCGACGTCAAACGACACACTGACGTGGCGACTGAAGCCCTTCAGGAAGAAATCGTCGAAGCCAAACGGCATACTGGCGTTCTCACCGAAGGACTTAGGCATGAACTTCAGTTGATTGCCAAAGGATTTCAGATGCACCTCGACCGGCGCCATGCCGAGGATCGAACCCATCTGGATGAACAGTTCAGGGAAACCCGTGCGCTTATTTAGCTCTCCTATGGCCAAATTCAAGAACGAGTCGAGCGCCTCGAACAACGGGTCCGCACCATCGAGCGACATCTCGGCTTGACCGTATAAGAGTAGATTCCTACTGGTGCAGACTCCACCGCCGATTCTTGTTTTCGGTCAACCAGGCTCTCAGCGCGCCGCCCGGGCGTTGATCATCGGCTTGAGTCGCTTTCCCCACCACCATCCCGCCTTGCTCCCGCCTTTTGGACTCCTGTAGAGTTTGTGCTGCTTGACGTTCTGGTGGGTTGTCATGTGAGCCACGAAGAAACCGATCCACAATCCGTTCGCTCCGAAGCGTCGCCGGTGATTCCTGCCGGTTCGGTGCGGGAGCAAGTGTTGGGGTTTTTCGGTCCTGCGGCGGCCGGGAACGACACGCGGACGGCGCTGGCCACTCATCTGCAGGATTTCGTCTCGGCGCAGTCGTTGGGGGATCAACTGGATGCCTGGCTGCGCCTGATTCATTGGACGCGCGTCGGCACCAGCGGATCGCTGCAAGTCCTTGCCGCGCGCATGCGCTGGCGCGAAGCCTACCTGTACTGGGAGCTCCTGCTGGACGTCTTGGAACAGGTCCCGGCCGTGCGCGAGGCGGTGCAGGAGGCGATCGGCCGGATCATTCAGGACACGGACGCGGTCAACCTGTTCGCCGACGCCGGTCTGCCGTGCGATCGGGGCTTCCTGGCGGAATTCGGCGACCGCCTCATGAGCAAACTGCTGCCGACGGTCCGTAACGATCGGGACCTCACCCACCTCCTTCAACGGCAGTACCGCAGTTTGGTCGAAGTGAAGTGGTTTTCCCAATTTCCTTCCCGGTTGTTCGCCAGGATTCTTCAGGCGCTGACGCCTTCGGGCAACCCCCAGGCGACGGGCGCCCTCCGACGCGCCTTCGCCGATGGGTTTCGGATGCTGGCCATCCGCGTTGAAGCGCAAGGCCTGTCCGAGAAACTCCGGGCGCGCAGCCGCCGTCCGTCGTCGATCAGGGAGTCGCCGTTCTATCGTCTGGCCGCGCTCAGTGACCAATTGGCCGAGCGATGGGAAGCCGGCTGGGAGCTCGGTGCCTGTGCCGACGCCTGGTCCGAGGTGGTGATCGACTGCCGAAATGAGATGCGATGGATCAGGCGGCAATTGGAAGTCTCCGGCGTCAGCGTGGATATCGTCTATGGCCTTGAGGTGATCGAGCACGGGCTGCGCCGCATGCAGGCGATGGCGAGCGTGATGACCGCCGCCGAGGGTGTGGACCGGGCCCGCGCCGTCCATGCCTTTCTGACACTGTTGATCGAAGCGAGCCATCGAGAGTGCAGCCTTTCCCATCTCATCGAGACGAATACCCGGATGCTGCACCGGAAGATTGTGGATCGATCCGGGGCGACCGGGGAGCACTACATTGCCCGGGATCGCAAGGAGTACCGGCATATTTGGGTGGCGGCTGCGGGCGGCGGGGTGCTGACCGCGTTCACCGCCGCGATCAAGATGTTCATTTTCGGGCTGGGACTGGCTCCGTTCCTGGCCGGGTTCGGCTACGGGGTGAACTATGCCGTCAGCTTTGTGCTGATGCAGACCTTCGGACTCATGCTGGCGACGAAGCAGCCGGCGATGACGGCGGCCACGCTGGCCACCATTCTCCGCGAGCACCCCGGCTCCGCGCGCCTGGATGAAATTGTGGAGTTTATCGCCAAGATCTCCCGTTCCCAGATTGCGGCCGCGGTCAGCAACGTCTTGGTCGTGTCGCTGGCGGCCTATGCGTTGGATGCGGGGTGGCGGCTGGTGACCGGCCACCCCATTCTCGACCTGCGCGACGCGGAGCACGTCTATGAGACGCTCAGTCCGCTCGACAGCGGCACCGTGATGTTTGCCGCGCTGACCGGCGTGATCCTTTGGTTATCCAGTTTGGCCGGCGGCTGGATCGAGAATTGGACGGTCTATCATCGGCTTCCCGAAGCGATCGCCGAGCATGGGTGGGGTACCCGCGTCTTCGGCGCCGCGCGCCTGCGGCGGTGGGCCGACAGTCTGTCGCGCAACGTCGCGGGGTGGGGCACGAACGTCTCGCTTGGCATGATGCTGGGGATGACGCCGGCGATCGGGCTGTTCTTCGGGATTCCGCTCGATGTCCGCCACGTGACGCTCTCCAGCGGAACGCTGGCGTTGGCGAGCGCCTCGCTCGATGCCGACTGGTATCGGGAGGGGTGGTTCCTCCGCGCGACGGCGGGGGTGAGCGTGATGTTCGTCTTGAACCTGGGCGTCAGTTTTTGTCTCTCCCTGGTGACCGCGCTCCGGGCCTACGGGTTTCCCCGCTCCGACATGCTGGAGCTGTTCCGGCGCTTAGTGAGACGGTTCGTGCGTTCGCCGCGGGACTTCTTTCTCCCGCCGCGCGAGGAGCCGCCGGCCGCGGGCGTCCCGGCCGTTGAACCAGACCGCTAGACCGCACGCCAGCCTTACTTCTGCGAGTACCACCGATAGCCCTTGTTCTCGGTGAACTGGGCTTTCGGCGCGCCGCCGGGCTTTTCGAGCAACAGCACTTTGAAGTCGAGCAGGCCGAACCAGGCGGGATCGGCCACGTCGTGGTAGTGGCAGCCGTGGAGGCGGGGGAGCATGTCGCCGAGAGCCTGTTCCAGCTCTTTCTCGGTATAGGCCCGCACGACGAAGGGCTTGTTCATGGCCCGGCAGTAGCGTTGAATCGTGTACGCGGCGCCGGTGCACAGGACTTTGGTGTCGGGCTTGAGCGCGAGGAATTGAGGCAGGGACAAGTACCGCTCTTGAAACCCCAGCCAGCGCACCGCCTGCCGCAGGTGGCCGTAGTGCACTTCGTATTCCGTGTGGCCGGGCAGCTTCACCGGCGCCGGCCAGCCTTCTTCGATCCCGAATTCAGTGAGGAACGCCCGCCCGCCCGGCTTCAGCACCCGCCACAGCTCGGCGACGAAGCGAATCGGCCCGAGGTTGAAGATGACCTCGTCCGGCGGATCGGCTTCGATCGGCAGGCGCAGGCGGCGGATCCAACCCAGCGCTTCCTGATGTTGAGCGGTCTCGCCCTTGTTCTCGAGCAGCTCGCGACGGGTGAGTTTGGCCGGCGTCATATCGGCCATGTTCTCGTTGTCGATCACGAGATCGATGGAATTGTCCGCGAAGGGCAACGCTTCGGCGTTGGCCCGGGTCCCGGAGACATGCCATCCGCCTGCTTTGGCGCGGCTCACTTGCAGTTTGAGGAACGGCTGCGTGATATCGAGCGAGAGGTACTTGATGGATTGCTTTTCAAACGGCAACAGTTCCAAGCCGAGTTCGCGCGCGACATAACCGAGGCCGCCGCCCACTTCGAGCATGACCTTGGGTTTGGGATTGAACCACCCGAGCTTCCTGAGGTGCCGCATCAGCAGCCGGCCGTACGTGAGGCCGTTCAAGGCCTCGCTTGGTTCTCGGAACAGATGCGAGACGGTGGTTTCGATCAGATCGAAATGCCCTTCATCGACGGAGGCCTCCGTCAACTCGTGATGGTGAAAATCCTCCAGGTGGGTCTCCCCCTCGAAGCCGTCCTGGCCCGACCAGCCTTCGCGGATCTGCTGCAGCAGGATATCCCACTTGGCCTTGTGCCGGTGCCCGCCCGGCGGCTCGGTCCCGTAGTAGCAGAGGGAATAGTTCGGCGTCGCCCATCGCTCCAGATGCCACTGGCCGGGCTGGCCGTCGGGGCCACACACCTTGTTGCCGTATTTTTCCAGCAGGGCGCCCACGGTGGTGTAGCCGTTCATGGACCGCAGCATTTCGACGCCGGTGGAGTTCAGGCGTACGAGCGGAAGATGATCGTCCAGCGGGGCAAACCAGTACTCATCGTCACTGTACTGGTAGGTGACCAGATCGGGGATGCGCCAAGCCAGGAGGTTCAGGGTGTCTCCGGCAAGGGCCAGCGGGGGGCGAACGACGGCGACGGTTTTCATGAGAGATCGCATGCACTCCGCAGGCGCAGCCTACAGGAGCGCGCGACGGTCCTGCAAGAGGTGACGACATCTGACGGGCTGATTTCCGCGGGATACGAGATACGCAATGCGAGATACGCGGTGAGGGACGGTTCTTACAGTTGCGAAGGCAATTGGCCGGCATCCGTCACCGTCAATACCCCCCGCATGATCGGATGGATCCGGCAGTGGTAGGGATATCGGCCGGGCGGCAGTCCTTGGAGCACATAGGTTTCGCCGGGCGCAACGGTTCCTGAGTCGAAGGCACAGGGACCGCTCTCGTCCACACAGGCGTTATGGGTCACGGTGTGATGGGTTGGCGTGGGGTTATCCCATCGGATCGGGCGACCGCTTGCGATGGTGGCGGTGACCGGAACGAAATAGGGGGACCCGTCTTCGATGATGATTTGCATGGACGGCGCCGTGGCTTCGGTTGGCCATGCCATTCCGCCGAGCAATACCCCCATGATTAGTAGGGGAAGAACCCGCCTCACCAGAGACCCCACTGTTGGCCCCTCCTCTGCCTGAAGAGCCCCCTCGGCCGTCAAAGGATTCATCCCTATCTTATCATGGCAAGGGGCGGGCTTGACGGCCGCCTGCTTCTAG
>CAZXRB010000133.1:0-8171 GCA_964642845.1 uncultured Nitrospira sp. | reverse complement strand
CACGCCATGGCGGAAGACGGCGCGTCCCTCAACCGCCTTGCGGTCTCGGCAACGGTCCATTGCTTGACCGGTTGCGCCATCGGGGAGGTATTGGGCATGGTCATCGGGACGGCGCTGGGGTGGAGCAATTGGCCGACCGTCGCCTTGGCGGTCGTTCTCGCCTTCGTCTTCGGCTACGCCCTCACGCTCTGGCCGCTGCGCCGGGCCGGGATGGCGTGGGGAACGGCGCTGGGACTCGCCTTCGCGTCCGACACGGTGTCCATCACCATCATGGAGCTCGTGGACAACGCGGTCATGCTGGCCATCCCGGGAGCCATGGATGCGGGGTTGACGGACCTGTTGTTCTGGGGCAGCTTGGCGGTCTCGCTGATCGTGGCGGGCGTCGCGGCCTTTCCCGTCAACCGCTGGCTCATCGCGCAAGGGAAGGGGCACGCGGTAGTCCATGCGCATCACGGTCATTGAGGATTCACTACTATCTCACCAGCACCGACGCCACCCATCCGATGATCGGCCAGGTCGGGTGGCTTTTAACGCCCTCCCGCACGCCCAGGGGTTTCCCTGGTTCTCTCCGCTCGGCACCCTGTGTAGGGAAACCTGTGATGGTCAGATCCGTTGGGTCAAGGAGGCTCTCGTGAAGCAAGCCCTGTGGGCGCTCGTCGGCGTGCTGCTGTGTGGCTGTGCACAAGACCAAGTGATTCCCATCGCGCTGTCCAAAGGCGCGATGCCGGTGTCCGGGCTCAGAATGGTGGTCACTGATTTCGAGGACATGCGGAGCGACCGGCGCCGACTCGGCATCAAACGGTCGTGGTTTGGGTCGGAAGATTTGTTCCAGGTGAAGGATGAGACGCCCGGGAAGGCCGTGGCGAACGCCCTGACGAAACATCTCACGCGAAGCGGATGGCCGGTGGAATATGTCCTGTCGCCGTCCGAAAAACCGGCCGGTGATGTGACGATCACCGGGACGATCGTGGAGCTCTCGCTGGATTCCACGCGGGGCCTCTTCTCCACCGACATCGTGGCCAAGAGCAAGCTGGCCATCCAGGCCGTCAACAGGAAGGACGGCAGCGGTCTCACCTATACCGTAAGCGGCAACGGGAACTACAGCGTCTTGTGGTTCGATGAGCAGGATGCGCAGGAGCTGCTGCGCGACGTACTGGAAGACAGCTTCAACAAATTCGTCGCGGCTACGAAAGTCGACAGTACCGGCCTGCGCTTCCGGCGGCCGGAGGAATCGTGAGCCGGCATTCCCGACTCAGCGGGGGCCGAACTCGTCGTTCACGAGGCCGTACAGCGCCACGTCCACATATTCGCCGAAGCGCCAATAGTGGTGCCGTAGCCGTCCTTCGTAGGAGAAGCCGGCCTTCTGCAGCACGCGTCCCGACGCCGGATTGTGGAGAAAGTGGCCGGCATAGATCCGGTGCACCTGGCGCTGGGCGAAGCCATAGGCGATGACCGCCTTCACCGCCTCGGTGGCGTAGCCGCAGCCCCAATAGGGGTGTCCCAGCCAATAACCCAGGCGGGCGTGGCGGTGGTCGGCGACGAAGTCCAATCCAATCGCGCCAATGAGCGTATGCTCGGAGGCCAGGGTCATTGCAAAATGAATGGACCGCCCCGCCTCGTATTCCTGCCGCTGCTCCTCGATCCATCGGTGCGCGGCGCCGTCGGGGTAGGGGTGCGGCAGCGTCAGCGTACCGGCCGCGACCTCCTTCACGCCGGCGAGGCGTTGAATGGCGCCCGCATCGTCCGGCCGAAATGCCCGCAGGCGCAGCCGTTCCGTGGCCAGAAGGGGGAACGGATTCGGCGCCACGGCTTCCATCCTTCAGTCTCGGTGCGGCCGTCCGGATCAGCCTTCTTTCTCCGCTAAGGTGATCGCGACGTCGGTTTCCAGCGCGAAACGGCCCCGGCCTCGCTGGACGAGGCGCACGTCCGGACACTTCTCTTCGAGCCGTTTGCGCAACAGGATGAGCCGGCTTTCGAAGTTATCCTTGTACTCGGGCAGGCCCAGCCAACTGTCCATCCGGAGCGCGCGGTTGGTGAACTCGGACCGGCCCTCGTCGTGGTATTGCCGCAGGATGCGCCACAGAATCCGGCCTGGGACGTTGCGGATCAGGTATTCCCCGTCGACGAAGACGCAATCGTCGGCATGGAAGAAACAAAACGATCGCGTCGGACCGCGCGTCGCCCGGCGTGCCGACTTGGCGCGCGTCGCGTCGGAGGCGCCCCCGTCTTCGACCTCCCGCTCCAATTCGGCGATCCCGGCGGCGAGCTGCCCCGCCACGATGGCCAGCAGCGTCTGTTCCCGCGCCAGCAGCGAGAGCGACTCCGGACTTTCGACCGCGAGCACGCCGAGACAGCACCCGCGCACCATCAGCGGCACGGCAATTTGCGTCGAGGCGCCCGGCAGGCCGGGGAGGGGGATCTCCCGGCTCACCGCGTCCGGGCCGGCGACGGCCTCCGCGCGCTCACGGACGGCCCGCGCATAGCGTAGCCCGTGGTCGAGACCCGAGAGCCGCAACGCCCGTTTGGCCCGCATCACCATGCCGATCACGCCATCTCCAAAGCGGACTTCGGAGCCGACGCCGTTGTCCGGATAGCCGCGGCTCGCGATCGTGAAGAGCTTCATCTGTCGCTCATCGGCCAGCAGGATCATCGAATGCCGGAAGCCGAAGAAGTCCTCCAGCAACTGGAGCGCCGTGTCCAGCAGGTCTCCGAGCAGTTCCACGCGGGCCAGCCGGTCGGCGATCACGTGCAGCGCCTCGAGATCGCGGTGCACGAAGAGGGCCGGCGAGCGCTCCGGCGAGTCCGCCGCCGGCAAGCTCGTGAAGCCGTCCACCGGCTCGATACGCTGCACTTCATAAATGTCCGCGGCGCGCAGCCGGAAGACCTCGGTCATGCCGGCGTGCGAGGCGATGGCCTGCAACTGGAGCGACATGGCCTCGAACAGCGGCCCGGCGAACTCGGACCGCTCGTAACGGAGGTACAGCCGATAGGCGTGCAGGGTGCGCGGATCCATCACCATCACGCAGGCCAAGGGATGCTCGGCGATGTTCTTGTGCGTCTTGTTGAAGAATTGAAACGAAATCGCGACGTGGGTCCGGTCCACGAAATGGACTTGGCTCACATAGCTGATGTTCGGCGTGCCGTCGCGGGCGCACGTCGCGATGGTGGCAGGAATGATGCCCTCAAAGCAGGGCCAGAGATCTTCGAGTCGGACGGGCGCCTGCATCATGGGGACATCTTCTCGCCGGCGCCGGGGCCGGGCGTCTGCCCGAACACGTCGCTGACCGCCACTTCCACCGCGACCGCCGGCTCCATGATGAGCGCCTCGGCGAGCTCGGCCGGGACGCCGACCGCCACGATCTCATCCAAGAACGCGCGCCGCCATCGGCGCTGCGTCTCGCGGTCGCGCCGATCCGTAGGCCGAACCCGACGCACGACGCCCTTCAATTGGCACGTGACGTGGTCGGTGGGGCGGGAGCAGGTCACGGCGATGAGTCCGTTGTCGCGCAGGTTGGCGAGTGTCTTCTTCGACGTGCGTTCGGTGAGAAAGAGCGTCACGCTCGCGCCGTCCTCTTCGACGCGGATGCCCCAGCCGCGCGTGCACTCCGGTATGAGGGCGCCGTCACGCGTGCCGACGTTCACCGTGACGCCCTGCTGGAGGAAATCGCGGATCGTTTGGGGAATCATGACCGGCCCCAGCCCCGTCGCTTAGGAAAGAATTAGGCACACATTAGCATACTTTTAGGATCGACCGGACGGCGTTCCGTGCTACGGTGCGCTCCGACACGAAGCCAAGCCATCTTGGCGTCACAATGAACCGTTGAAACGGGAAAGGAGGATCGTATGTCGGGTCGTATCATGATGCCGCTGCTGGCAGGTCTGTGCGGGATCGCGCTGACCGTTGGGACGGGGGAGGCGGGGGAAGGCTCCCGATCGAGTCCCGCCGGGGTGGTGACCTTCACGGCGCATGACTATGGGTACCAGGGGCCGGACCGCATTCCGGCCGGGATGACGACGGTGGAGATCGTCAATCAGGGACAGGACCTTCATCATGCCCAGCTGGTGAAGCTGGCCGCGGGAAAGACGGCCGACGAGTTCATCTCCGCGTTGAAGGCCGATCCGAGGCATTGGCCCGGTTGGGTCAGTTTCGTCGGCGGACCGAACGGAGTGGTGCCGGGAGACCGCGCCACCGCGGCGGTGATGCTGGAAGCCGGCCACTACCTCGTGCTGTGCATCATTCCGGACAAGCACGGCGTGCCGCACGTGATGCTGGGGATGGAAAAGCCGTTGACCGTGGTTCCCGTGAGCACGGTGTCCTGGGCGGAACCGGTGGCCGACCTCACGATCATCCAACGCGACTTCCATTTCGAGCTGTCCAAGCCCATCACCGCGGGCACCCATACGATTGAAGTGACCAACGCAGGCGGCCAGCCTCATGAAGCCGTGGTCGTCCAGCTGGCGCCCGGGGCCACCGTCAAAGACTTCGTCGCGGCGTTCGAGCCGGGGGCGACCGGCCCTCCACCGGGCCGGCCGATGGGCGGGATCGTCGGCTTGGACCGGGGCGGCCGGGGATTTTTCACGGCCACGTTCGATCCCGGTCACTACGCCATCATCTGCTTCTTTCCCGACCAGACGACCGGACGCGAACATGTCCAGCAAGGCATGGTCCGGGAATTTACGGTCCACTGATCCATGGCGTGCGGCGGCCAGATGTCCGGCTGCCGCACGCCATACGATATTCCGAATAATGCTCTCTCGCCGGCTCCTGGGGGCCAGGATGATTGACACCTTCCCGCAAGGATCGTAGCCTGGCGTCCATGTCTCACTCCGACGACGCTCCGCCTGCCTCCTTCTGGTCGACGCCGCTTGATCGGCGCGGGCTCCTGAGAATGCTTGCGGCGGTCGGCGCCACTCTGGGGGCAAGCGGTCCGCAGCGATGGACGCCGGCTCTCGCGGCCGAACCGGACCAGCCGCGCGGCACCCCTGGTGAAATGCCCATGCGCCCGCTAGGCAACACCGGCGTGCAGGTGTCCGCGCTGTGTTTCGGCGGCGCCCATTGGGGCCGCATCGAGGACGATGCCGCGGCGATCCGCCTCCTGCACGAAGCCATCGACGCCGGCGTCACGTTTCTCGACAACGCCTGGGAATACAACGGCGGCCGCTCCGAAGAGCTGATGGGTAAGGCGCTTCAGGGCCGCCGCCATCAAGTCTTTCTCATGACCAAAGTCTGCTCGCACGGCCGAGACAAGCAGGTCGCCCTTCACCAACTGGAGGAGTCGCTCAGCCGGCTCAAGACGGACTATCTCGATCTCTGGCAGATCCATGAAGTGATCTACGACGACGATCCGGATCGCCACTTCGCGCCGGGCGGCGCGGCCGAAGCCCTGCTCGAGGCCAAGCGCCAGGGTAAGGTGCGCTTCATCGGATTCACCGGCCACAAGTCTCCCGCCATCCATCTCAAGATGCTGGCGCACGACTTTCCGTTCGATACGTGCCAATTGCCGCTGAACGTGTTCGACGGCACGTACCGGAGTTTCGAGCAGGAGGTCTTGCCGGTGCTGGCGCAGCGCGGCATTGCGCCGCTGG
Organism: uncultured Nitrospira sp.; assembly: GCA_964642845.1. Taxonomy (GTDB): domain Bacteria; phylum Nitrospirota; class Nitrospiria; order Nitrospirales; family Nitrospiraceae; genus Nitrospira_D. Next base: position 2,585 of record CAZXRB010000133.1, on the reverse strand, counting down.
CCATGAAGACCCTCAGCGGCAACGCCGAGCCGATCACGCGAGGCCTGCTCACGCCCGAGGAAGCCCTGCGGTATGTGCTCAGCCTGCCGGTCGCGTCGGTCGTGAGCGGCATCGACTCTCCCGCGGTGCTCCGACAGAATCTCGACATCGTGCGCCGGTTCACGCCCATGGCGGCGGCCGAGCGCTCCGCGCTCCGCGCGCGCCTGGCGCCGTACGCCAAGGACGGCCGCTTCGAGCTCTTCAAATCCTCCGACCGCTATGACGGCCGCATCGGCCGGGCCCAGCACGGGTTGTCCTGAGCCGGGTTTCTGTCCCTCGTCCACACCGGCCCGCGCGGCTCCATCCGATGATGGGTGACTCACCGTTGAATGTGAGATGAGCGGTACCTTCGCGGGCGCATCCGCCGCAGCTCGTTTTGCCTTTGCCGTCAACCACGCGGGGAATATCGTCGGCCAGGCGCAAACGGCGAGCAACGCGGCCACCCACGCCTTCCACGTGCATGGCGGCATCATGGGCGATCTCGGCACGTTGGGCGGGACGTCGAGCAGCGCCCAAGGCATCAATGCGGCGGGCCAGATCGTGGGCAGCTTGCAGACGGCGGGCGACGCCGCGACCCACGCGTTTCTCTTTCAGCGCGGCGCCATGACGGACCTCGGGACGTTGGGCGGCAGCGAGAGCCGCGCGTTCGCGATCAACCACGCGGGGCTCATCGTGGGTTCCTCTCTCCCGGCGGGCAGCACCGACGAGCATGCGTTTCTGTATCGCGACGGACGCATGACCGATCTCCATCCCGCCGGACCGGCCACCGCGTGGAGCCTCAACAACCACGGACACGTCGTGGGCCGCTTCAGTGCACCGGCCTCTCCCACCGGGTGGCATGCCTTCCGCGCTTGCGGCGGCTCGGTGACGGACCTGAATGCGCTCGTGCCGGGCTCCGGCGCGGAACTGCTCGACGCGTCCGACATCAATGACAGCGGCCAGATCGTGGGCCACGCCATCCCTTCCGGATCCGCGACCCCGCACGCCTATCTCTTGATGCCGCTATGATGGCGGGAAGGCGACCCGTCGGAGCGCCGTCATGGGACCGTGCCGGCGCAGCGCGGCCAGCTGCTCGGCATTCTTGACCAGGAAGGCGCCGGCAAAGGCCAACGCATTGATCGAGATCCCCTCGAAACATTCCTCCGACCGCGGCACCAGCAACAGCCAGTTCCTCGTCGCCAGCAGGTTGTACGGCTCGGTAAAAGCGGAGTGCCCGGGCGCCACGGTGGCCGCCAACCCGGCGGCGCGCAGCAGGGCGCGGTAGCACGCATGGAGTGACGCGCCGCTGTCCTTCTCAGGATTGGTCCAATCCCGATCCATGGGCGCCCACGCATGACGGAAGGGCAGGCCCGACACGGTCCCGGTCTGTTCGCCGACGCGCGCTGATCGGACGAGAGGCTCGATCGGAAGCTGGACGAGCCCGGTGTCGTCCAACGGAATGATCTGGAGATGTTTGTGCGGCTGGCTCGCGCCGGCCACCGGGCCGGCGTTGTAAAACGCGAGGCCGTCGAGCTCGGTCAGCGCGATCAGAAGCGCCTCGCAGTCTTTCTGGGTGAGGGGCGCCCGCTGATCCTCGAACGAGCGCGTGACGATCAGCAGATGGTGCTCGACCACGTTGTACTTGTTCAGCAAGGCGACGTGGGTCGGTGAAATGGGCGCGACGAAGAGGGCCGGGTCGTAGGGGAGAAAGGGGTTCACCTGCGGCTGCGCCTGTTTCGCAGCGGCCTTGCCGGCCAGGCTCTCTGCCACCCGCACCTGGAACGCGATCCCGTCCTGCTCAATGAGGTGGGTCGTCGTCGGGATAGAGTGGATCGCGCCGCGGCGGCGGGCCTGGGCGCTCCGCTCGCGCAGCGCCGGCAGGAGAGACCCCGGGATGAGCGCCGTACCTTGTTCGTCCATACGTCACGACAGCGTACGGCACGCGCGAGGGCGAGGCAATGCAGAAATGTGAGCCGGCCCCTTACTGGGCTCCGTCCTCCCGCGCCGCCTGCTGTCCGGCTCCGGGCGAATCCGACGGCTTCAGGATTTTCGTGATGCGGTCGTCCAGGTCGATTTCGATGCTGACCTGATCGCCTTGGGCGATCCGGTCGGGCTTGATGAGCTCGGGATTGACCACCGGAAGCGTCCACTTCTCGCCCTCTTTGGTTCGGAACGTGACGGTATGTTGGGCCTGGTCGATGTCGATGATCGTGCTGCCGTTGAAATTCGTGGTGGCGTCGCTGGTCTCGACCGTTACACCGATGAGACCGAGCACGGAGGCCGCCGTCAGCGCGATGCGGAAAAGCGTCATGGTCACACCTCCTCAGACAGGGTGGTCCGGATGGAGGCTGGTGCCGCAAATGTTTTGCCAGGGATATCCTCGGGGGGAAGAGGCCAGGTTTCCCAGGCTTTAAGGCCGCGCACGGCTGAGAATACGAGAGCGGAGGGCATCTTGTCCCGTCCCCGGCAGACAATCTGTCTCTTGGTCGCCAGGCGGGAAGATCCCACACCCGGACGGCTGGCTCCGGAAGAGCCTGTCGAGATGGACCGCTAATGCCGGTGCCGGC
>CAZXRB010000132.1:0-8407 GCA_964642845.1 uncultured Nitrospira sp. | reverse complement strand
CGGCGTCCCACGACATGCATCCGAACGTGACGCCGCTCATCGATATCGTGATGTGCCTTATCATCTTCTACATGCTGGTCGCGAAGATCGGCGTGAATACGGGAGAGGACAAGAGCATCACGCTGCCGCCCAGCCTGCTGGGAATTGATCTGAAGGATCTTGGAAACACCGTCGCGTTGAATGTGCTCAAGCCGCCGACCGGCGATGTGCCCGTGGTGACGACCTTGAATCCGGCCACGGGCGACGTCGAGCGGGTTGAGGTGATCGAGCCCAACGGCAACCGTCCGCTGACCCACTTCCTCAAGCGGCTCAGGGGACAGAACACCGAGTTCAAGGTGATCATCCGCGCCGACGAGAACCTCGATTACCGATATCTCGAGCCGGTGCTGATCTGCGGCGCTGAGGCGCAGGCGAAGAACGTCAATTTCGCCACGCGCAAGCACGCCAACGTGGTGACAGTGAAGACCGAGTAGAGCGTGATGTTCTCGCAGGGTCCGCTGTGGCGGATCCTGCGGGAGATCGCAAGGAGTACGAACCATGAAAATGAAGACCGCACAGAAGGTCCACTACGAGGCGGGGCCCAACATGACCCCCCTGGTGGACATTGTGATGGTGATCCTTATCTTCCTGATGCTCACCGGCACGTTCACGGCCGGCATGCATTATCTCCAGAGCAACATACCCGTGACCAACAAGGGCGTGAGCGGCACGGCGTCCGAGAAGAAGCCCTTCGAGGACCAGCAACTGGAGATCCGGGTGGACAGCTTCACGCGCCCGGGCGCGGACGGCCTCACCCAGGAAATGTGGGCCGCCCAGGCTGGACGCGTTATGGTGCAGAACAACCGTGAGCAGCTCATCGCCCAGCTCACAAAGATGCGCAATGAACTCAACGGCGCCGGTACGGCGACGGACAAGATCCAGATCGTGATCAATCCCGGCCGGCAGACCAAGTACAAGCACCTGGTCGATGTGTACGGCGCAGCCCTTGAGGCGGAGTTCACCAAGATCGCGTTTTCAACGGCCCACTAAGCGGCGACCGCGCAATCGCCGGCGCCGCCGTATTGCATTTCCTGACAGGGCCGACGATGGCGTCGTCGCCTCTTGGCCGGATGGCACGGGCGAGTATGCTGGCCCGTGTTTTCCGGCCAGGACCAAAGGAGTCCTGGCACGGGCCGGCAGCTCGTGGTGTCGGTGCTTCGACACTCTCGTCTCTGATCGAATACCGCGGCGCATGAATCCGGCGCGCCGGCCAAGCGTCGTGGAGCACTGCGACGCGCGGGCGAGACGCCCGTTTCACAACAGCCCGACTCGCTCCGGCGGAATGCCGCGAGAGGGCGATGAACAATCCGAGGAATCGCCATGAATCATAATCCAGTCAGACAGGCAGTCTTTGCCACTACGGCCGCAATCATTTGCGCGGCAATGGCGGCGTCGGCCGCGGAATCTCCCAGACCCGCTGCCGTTGCCAAGGCCCCATCTCCGGCGCCAGCGGTCGAGGTGAAGACCGGACTGGCCGCTTTGTTGGCCGAGGATGAGAAGGTCGTCAGCGAGTTGGCGTCGCGCGACCTTGCTTCCTTGCGTGATTACATGTTCAACAAGCTGAAGTACACGGAAGACCAGCGGAAGGTCTTCCTGGCGATATCTCTGGTCAAGCAACTGGATAAGCCGAACCTGACGTCCAAGGAGCGCGGGCGGATTATTCGCGACGTGTCCGCCGGCATTGCCGGTGTCGTGGCGCAGATCAAGGATCCCGCGGAGTTGCTCAGGATCAACAAGCAGCTTGTCGATTTCGGCACCAAGCGGGCGCTCAACGTCATGGAGTACTGGCCGGCGAATCCCAAAACGCAGGCGCAGGTGCGGCCGGTCGCCGAGGCGGTTGACAGGGTCTACGCCGCCGCCATCGAAATCGCCCAGAAACAGGCCAAGGACATTGAAGGACGGATGAACGCGGGCAACCAGCATCTCTTGGGTCCGCAGTGGGAGAAGCTTGAGAACCTGATTGGCCTGGCACGGTTCAGCCGGGCGTTCAACCTCTACACTGTGGCCCTGTCGATGGACAAATCCGACGCCAGGCGCGTGGATATCGCGAAAATGGGCATCGAGATTCTCACGGAGTATGAGGATCCGAGTTTCGAGATTCAGGACCAGTGTCGCGTCGGGCTGGGCAAACTCTGGATGGTTGCCGGTCCGGAGACCATCGGGCAGGCCAAGAACAAGTTCGGCGAAGTTCTCAAGAGTCCCAAGGCGACATGGGGACAGAAGTTCGAGGCGGTGTATTTCACGGCCGTTACCGACCTGCTCGATGGCAAGCCCGCCGAGGCTCGCAAGGGCAAGGCCGCCGTGGAGGCCTGGTTGAAGAGCCATCCTCCGGAGGGCGACGCCAAGACCGCCGAGGAGACGAAGAAGGGTGTCGAGGCCGCCATTGACATGCTGGAATATCGAATTCTGTCTTTCGAGGCGGACAAGGCGACCGGGCCTGCGAAGGAAAAGGCCAACACCGACGCCATTGCCGTTCTGGATCGGCTGGCCAAGGCGCGTCCTGATCTGGAGGGCATCATCAATGAGCAGATGATGGCCAAGCTGCCGGAGAACCCGGACATCAAATCGTTGAACAACCGTCTATTGCACGCCCTGGCGTCGCGCGGCAACGAGGAACTGGCCAAACCCGAGGGGCAGCCGACCGACAAACGGGCGATCGAACTGGCGGCGGCGGCGGCCCGGGAGATTGTCAGCCGGTCCGGCAAGGAGGGAGTTGCGCCGGAGGATGTCGAGAACAGTCTGTTGCTGGTGGCGTATTGCCAACTGAAGTTGGGCAAGACCACCGAGGCCGCCAATACATTCCTGGACTTCGTGAAGCAGTATCCGAGGTCGCAGAATCTGGAGACGGCGTTTGACAGTGCCATGTCGCTCACTGCGAAGCTGCAACGGGAGCAGGCGGATGCCAGGTCAACGCAGGAAATCTATGTCAGGTTCCTTGAAGTCGCCACGGCGCCGCCGTTCAACCGAAAGCAGTTCAATCTCGAATACGCGCAATTGCTCCTGCGTCGGAACCTTGCGGCGATGGAGAGCGATTATGACGACGCCAAACGCCAAGCCATGCTGGCGCAGACCAAAAAGGCTGCGGCGTTGTGTGCGGCCGTGGGGAATGAGGAAAATCGCGCCATCTATGCCAAGTTCAATGAGATGATGGCGATTGACCAGATGATCGACCTGGACAGCAGGAGCAAGGAAGTGCCGGCACGGATTGCCCGCATGCAGGCGCTGGCTGGGGAACTCAATGCGTTGATTGAGAAGCAATCACCCGGCGCCACCGGCGACCAGGCGAGGGTGCTGAAGGTGCACAAGGTGCAGGCGAACCTGCTGGTGGCCAATATCACAAAGCATATCGAGGGCGAGGGCAGAAAAGCGGGTATGGAACAGGCCCTGGCGCTGCTGGCGAACTTCGAGAAGGACGTCGAGGGAATGGCCAACGCCGACGCCCTGCTGGGCGAGGTGCGGCTGATCCGGGTGAATTTCCTGATGGCGCTTGGCCGGGCTTCGGAGGCTCTGGCCGATTTGCAGAAGTTCGTGGAGACGGCCGGCGACCGGGGCATTGATGTGATCGCAACGATGCTCGACGCGCTGGACAAGGACTTCAAGCAGGCGTTGAAGAATCAGGATATTCCCGAAGCCACCTCTCTGGCCGGCAACCGCGCGCAGGTCTCGAGCTTTCTGGTGGAGCGCGTGGCCGCGAGCAAGAACGAGAAACTGCGGGCCTTGTTGCCCCAGTACAAGGCGTTTCAAGCCAGCGCGAATCTCAACGCCGCCGCTCTGCTGGACAAGAACGATCCCAAGCGGCCGAAACTGCTGGAGTCGGCGCTCACGGTCTACGAACCGATCGCCGCCACGGAACTGCCCGAGGGGGCCGACGCCAAAGAACGGGAGCGCGTCAACACGGCGAAGCTCAACGTCGGCTATATCCACTACGAACTGGGAAATTATCTGAAGACCCGATCGGCTCTGGCCGACCTTCTGGCCGCCAAGACCCTGGGCACGCCGCGCAGCATCCAGGGCGTTGGAGCGGAACAGGTGGTGAAGTGGAACGATTCTTATTGGGGCGCCACGCTCAAACTGATGTGGTGCGACGTCAAACTGGTGGAACAAAAAGCTCCCGGCTACGACGAAAAGACACTGGACGAAACCCGGACGTACCTCAAGAGGCTCTATATCCAATGGGGTGAACCCGGCGGACCCAAATGGGCGCCGGAATTCGACAAACTCAGGGAGGCCCTGCTTCCGGGATGGACCCCACCCCCACTGGAGGATGCGCCAGCGACACAGCCGGCCGCCGTGCCGGGCAAATGATCGCGCCCGGCACTGAGGCCAGGCGCGGCGTCGCTTCCAAAAATTCGGCGGTTTTCCAATTGCCTTGCACGGCAATGGCGGTGATAACACCTGCTTGCTTACGAAAGGCAAACCATGGCCGCCATGCCCGCATCGTGGTTCCTGCTGGTGTTTGTGCTGCTGGGTCAGGGAGGGAACCACCTCCTGGATTACGCCAGTACCGGAGTCTACTGGCAGATGCAGAAGATGGAGCCGACGGTCGAGAATCTCTCGGCCATCCTGAAGACCGGCGATGAGGCCGAGTTGCTGCCGGTTCTGGTGAAGTTGGCATCGCCCGATCCCAGGATCCGCGCGGCGGCGGCCGACAAATTGCGGGCGGCGGGTGATCGCGCCGTGCTCGTGCTGGTCAGGGGATCGCAATTGGCGGATCCGGAAGTCTCGGCAACGTGCAGAACCCTGTTGAAGGAGATTCGCAAGAACGGTCAGGTGCGGCGGTTGATGGCGATTCGCACGCTGGGCGAATTGATGAATCCGGAGGCGTTGCCCGTTTTGCGCCCGCTGGCCGAATCGAAAGATCCATTCGTCGCCGAATACGCCCGGCGCGCCATCGCCCGCATTGAAGGCAAGCCGGCATTTCGGCCCGGTGAAGACCTGGCTGATCGCAGATTCGACGTGGACGTATTGCCGCCCGACTGCCGCGCGGTCATTCAACAGACTTTCGGCGGCAGCACCACTCCGGTGGAGGATCTGCTCAAAAAGATCGGTCCGCTGCTGGGTCGGGATCCGGCGACGGCGGCTCAGGAACTGACCAAGCAGGTGCTGGAGATTGCGGAGAAGACCGGTGACATTCGCCTCGACAGCGTGACGGTGGGCGTCGCCGGCGAGGTTGGACAACAGGCCGGCTGGGTGTCGGTGGTGATTCGTGGCGAGTGGGACATCGCGGCCGTGAAGTCGTGGATCGGCGCCGTCAGTCCGAAGGGATTGCAGTGGGAGAAGATTCAGGGGGTCGATGTCATCAGCCCGGAGAAGAACGTGGTTGCGGCGTTTGTGGATTCGCGGAGGGTGTTGTTCTGCGCCGGCGCCAATCGCGAGACGCTGCCGGTGGAGGGGCTTCTCAAGGCCATCGCATCGCGCAAAGGTCGCCTGTTGGCCGAAAAGGAGATGAAGCCGCTTCTGGACAGAATCGATATGTCGCAGGCCCTATGGGGCATGATGAAGGTCACGGAATCGTATCGCCAGGCGCCGGTGCTCGCGGCATTCGACGAAGTGATTCTATCGACCGGGTCTGAAGGCGGGTTGCTGCATCTGCGAGTCGGTGGCGCCGGGTCCGATGCCGAACAGGTCGCGGCGGCGGTGAAGATGATCAACGAGGGCGTGCAGTCCGCACTGGGCGAGATCCAGCGAATGGGGGTGAAGGCGATCATGATTCCCGGCGTGGGGCAGGCGCGGCAGTTTCTCGAGTCGGTCAAGTGCAAGGCCGAGGGCAAGACCGACCCTCAACCGCGACACGGTGGTTCCACTGGTCTCGGTGTTCATCCTTGGCATGCGGCCCATGGAGGCGATTCCCAATCAGGATTAGTCCTGAATTGGAATTGCGCCTGACGGCCTTTCCATGGACCGCCGTCGGACCCTATACTCGACGATCTATGGGTCTGATCGAACTGACCATTCCCCGTGAGCGTTTGCCGCGGCATGTCGCCATCATCATGGACGGCAATGGCCGATGGGCCGTTCGCCGGGGCCTGCAGCGCGTGGCCGGTCATCAGCAGGGGGCCAAGGTCGTCAAACGGCTGGTGACCTACTGCTCGGACCTGCGCCGCGAGCACGGCGGACCGGACTATCTCACGCTCTACTCGTTCTCGCTGGAGAACTGGAAGCGTCCGCCGGAAGAAGTCGCGTTTCTCATGCGCATGTACATCGAGTATCTCCGTGATGAACTGCCGACCATGATGGAAAACAACGTTCGTTTTCATCAGATCGGGCGGCTCGACAACCTGCCCGACGCGGTGCTGGAACAGGTGGATCGCACACTGGACCAGACGCGTGGCAACAGTGGCCTGAATCTGGTGCTGGCTCTGAACTACGGCAGCCGCGGCGAGATCACCGATGCCGTGAAGGCCATCGCCCACAAGGTGCATCGCGGCGAGCTGGACCCTCGCGACATCGACGAAAACACGATATCAGCCCATTTGTATACGGCCGCCATGCCCGACCCGGACCTGCTCATTCGCACGGCCGGCGAGATGCGCGTGAGCAACTACCTGTTGTGGCAGATCAGCTATGCGGAGCTTTATGTGAGCGATGTGCTGTGGCCGGACTTCGGCCCGGAGGCGTTTCAGGCCGCGCTCAGGGCCTATGCCTCGCGGAACCGGCGTTTTGGGGCGCTGGACAAGACCAACACGCTGGCGACGTGAGCGATTCGAGTTCACTTGCGCCGCCACACCATGTCCTGCTCGTCGGCCTCCCCCTGCTGTTTGCCCGCCACGGCGGCGATCCTGCCGGGTGCGGCGGAGGCGAACCCCAGGCGGTCGCCTCGGTTCAGCCGAAACCCGGCTCGCGGCTTGTCATCTCCCTTGCCGTACAGCAGGTATTCGCCGTCGTAAGGGGCGCGCGTGACGACCGGGGTCCGGCCGCGTTCGTGGCGGACCACTGCCTCGCCCCTGGGCTGAGGCGCGCATCCATGAAACAGGGCAAGGCACATAACCAGCATTGGAATCCATCGCGTGGACATGCCGGGAATCTATCCGATCGACGATGTTTGTCGAATGTCCGCGATTGCTGTAAAAGACCGGGCGACCATGGAATCCGCGCTTCGCAATCGTCTTACCTTCGGCCCGATCATGATGGCGTGCCTGCTCGGGTTGCTCTGGCTCGACCATGTGGCGGAGGGATGGACCATGGGTTTTGGTTTCCGCCGTCAATACGGCATCGGCGGCATCGGGCTGCTTCTGCTGTTGTTGATCATTCTCCCGCCGGCGGTGATGGAGACAGCGCATCTGCTGGCGGCGGTGCGGGTGCGGCCGTATCGCTTCATCGCCGCTCTCGGCTCGGGCGCGATGGTAGGACATGCGTTCCTCACGCAGTTTGGTTTCTTTCAGAACATCGCGGCCTCATCGCTGGCGTTCATTGTTGTCGCGGTGATGCTGGGCGCTGCGCTGCGCCGGGCCTGGGTCTGCGAAACACAGGAGGCAATCCACCACATGGCCGGCACCGTGCTGGCAACGCTCTATCTCGGCGGGCTGGCATGGTTCCTGGTGGCGCTGCGTGTCAAACACGCCACCAGTGCCCATCAATTCGAGGGCACCACGCTCATCGTCGTTTTTGTTCTGTTGACGGTGAAGTTCACGGACATCGGCGCCTACTTCGGTGGAATGGCTCTCGGGCGGCACAAGCTGATTCCCTGGCTCAGCCCAAAGAAGACATGGGAGGGCCTGATCAGCGGCATGTTCGCCGCCGGCATCGTGGGAATGGCCATGGCGCCGCTCATTGGGCGTCCGATGTTCTGGCTCCCGTGGTGGAAAGGCTTGATTTTCGGGGCGATGCTTGGCGGCATCGGGCAGGCGGGCGATCTTCTGGAGTCGCTGATGAAACGCGACGCGGAGGTGAAAGACTCCGGCTCGCTCATTCCGGGCTTTGGCGGCGTACTCGATGTGATCGACAGCCCGCTCCTGGCCGCGCCGTTTGCATATCTGATTTTCAGCCTGCTGTAGCCTGGAACGAGTGGGATGCATCTCGCAACACGGCGATCGGGCGACTCCCCCCTGACTCTGTCGCCCGCTTTCTTTAATCCTCTGATGCCCGGTCGTCCGATAATCGACCAAGAGGATTGATTATGAATCGCGAGACTCTCTTGGCATTGGTTTGTTGCGGATGGTTGATTTCGGGCTGCACGGATCAGCCGGGCAACATCATGCCGTTGCCATCATCCTGGCGCTGGCCGTCAGCTCGGCGCTTCACGTGGTGGTCGGTGAAACGGCGCCCAAGAACCTGGCGATCTTCAAGGCGGACGCCCTGTTGCCGATTCTTGCGCCGCCGCTGATCGTGTTCACCTACATCTTTTACCCTGCCATCTGGGGCCTGAACG
>CAZXRB010000131.1:0-8439 GCA_964642845.1 uncultured Nitrospira sp. | reverse complement strand
GTGGATCGGCCCCGGCCGGTGCAGCGCCGGGTGCGTCGACGCTTCCGAGCGCGCTCGCGTCGGGCGACCCGAGCGGACCGGCAGACATCTATTTCGACTTCGATCAATACGCGATTCGCCGCGATGCCCAACCTGTCTTGGAAGCCAATGCGGCGTGGATGCGCAAAGAATCGGGTACGTCGGTGCTGATCGAAGGGCACTGCGACGAACGCGGCACGCTGGCCTACAACCTCGTGCTCGGGGAAAAGCGGGCGAGGTCGGCCAAACGCTATCTGGAAGATTTGGGCATTCCCGGCTCCCGCATGCAGACCATCAGCTACGGCGAGGTGCGGCCGTTCTGCAGGGAGCACAACGAGGGTTGCTGGAGCAAGAACCGGCGCGCGCATTTTGTGGTGCGGTAATCCGGCAACGTCCGCCTAGGAGAAGGAGGGTGACGTGAAGGTTGTGGCGCTGAGCGGCTTCATGGTCCTGGCATTGCTCGGTTGCGCGGGCACCGGGGAGAAGATCGCCGTGGCGATCCCGGGGAAATTTACCGACGCACCGGGCGCCTCGTCCGGCGGACCGCGCGTGGCGGTGTTGCCTTTCGAGGATAAACGCCCCAAGGCCGGGCCGCTGGGCGAGCGGGCTCATTTCTGGGGAGGCACGAGCACGTTCGAGCTTCCGAGCGGCAACGTCTCGACGGCGACGGCTCAGGCGCTGGTCGAATATTTGAATCGGCAAGGATGGCGGGCGTCGGTGGTTCGGACGACGGCCGGGACGGACGGTGCGGAGGTCACGATCGGCGGGGCGGTGACGGAGCTGTCGCTCAACGCCAAGAGCGGCTGGTTCCACACCGACATCGCGGCCAAGAACAGCCTCGCCTTTCAAATCACGAATCACAGCGACGAGAGCGTCGTGCGCGAGCGGGTGGACGGTTCGGCCACTGATCAAGTCTTTTGGTTCGATCCGGAGGACGCGCAGGCGTTGCTGACGGATGTGCTGGAAAGCAATTTTCGGAAACTGCTGAACGATGTGCGCGTCGACGGGCGCGCGATCAGACTGAAGTAACGGCTTGACCGGTCACGCGCGTCCGCTTCTACTGGGAGCCCGGGACCGATTTTCGGTTCGCCGTCCCCTGCAGGTCCATATCGAGCATGACGGGCCCGTCGGCTTGTTTCGGCTCCAGCCGGAGCGGCATCCGGTCCACCATGAGTTTGACCAACGGAACCGCCGCGATATACGGCGCTTTGTCCGACGGCGTCGAATAGAGCGCGACGCGGACGTGGTGCAGCCTGGTGGCCGGGGTGATCCGGGCCGCCAAGTCCTTCTCAATGAACCCCACCAGCATCCCGCTTCCGTCAGCCAGCTTGTGCACTTCAAAGGCATTGGCGGCCGGCGCCGCCCGGGCCATCAGAAGGTCCGGGCTCTGCGTGACGAGCGCCATCCCCAGCGGCTGGGGCGCGATAAAGCCGTAGCTGCCGGTCGGCGCTTGCGAGAAGGGGACGTTGGCGGGTCCGCTGAGCGCCGTCACGCCGTTCTTGACCCGCAATTGCCGCCGCAACTCCTGCTCGCTGCCGGATGCTTCGATGACCACCGCGACAGGGGCGGCGGTCTGCATCGGCAGCACCTCGGTCTTGCCGCCGCCTCCGCGCGCGGCGTCCAAGCGGACGGGCAGCAGGGTGGTCAGGGCCACGGCGAACACGGCGGCACCGGCACGCTTCAGTAAGACAGACATAGGCGACATTCCTTTTCCACAGAGACCGTCGGTGAAGCGGGAATTGTAGGAAGGCGAGCAGCGAAAAGCAAACGCCGGCCTCCTTACTGACTCAACCTGAAAAGATAGCTCTCCGGACGATCACGACGCGGGCCGCTCGGTCCCATGCGACTCACCTCGAAGTAGAAACTCCGGTTAGCCTTCCGGCTTCTTGGCGGGCGGCAGATCGTAAATGACGCGCGCGCCCGGTTTGAAAGTGACGTAGTACCACATCCATTCCAACATCACGCGCACGCGGTTGCGAAAGCCGATGAGAAAGAAGATGTGCACCACGCACCAGAGGAGCCAGGCGAGGACGCCGGCGAAGCGCAACGGCCCGAGCTGCGCCACGGCCTGTGCGCGGCCGATGGTGGCCAGCATGCCGCGGTCGGCGTAGACAAACGGCCGGCGCTGGCCAGGCGGGATCCCGTCGTCGATCAGCGCGGCGACGTAGCGCCCTTGCTGCATGGCGACCGGCGCCAGCCCGGGTAAGGGGGCGCCGTCCGGGCCGGCGCAGTGGGCCGCGTCGCCGATGACAAAAACCTGCGGATCGCCCGGGATCGTGAGATCCGGCTCCACGATGACGCGCCCGAGTCTGTCCTGAGGGGCGCCGAGCGACGCGAGCAGCGGGGATGCGTGCGTGCCCGCCGCCCAAATGATGTTCGTGGTGCGGAGAAAATCCGTTCCGATCAGCAGACCGTCGGGCCGAATGTCCGTGACGGGACTGTTGAGCCGGACTGTCACGCCCATGCGCGCCAGCGCGGTCGCCGCGCGGGCGGACAGCTCGGGACTGAATCCCGGCAGCAGGCGTGGGCCGGCTTCGATCAGCACAATGGCTAGGTCTTCCTGTCGCAGGCTGGGAAAATCCGGGCCCAAGGCCTTGCGGCCGATTTCAGCCAGCGCGCCGGCCAACTCCACGCCGGTGGGGCCGCCGCCCACAATGACGAACGTCAGAGGATGATGCGCTCGTTCCGCCTGTTCGAATGCCAGCAGCATTTTCTCGCGCAACTGCACGGCGTCCGCCATGGTTTTGAGCCCCGGCGCATACGGCTCCCAGGCGTCATGGCCGAAATAAGAATGCCGTGATCCCGGCGCCACGATCAACACATCGAAGGGCAGAGGCGCTCCATGTCGGAGTCGAACGAGCCGTGCGGACCGGTCGATGGACAGCACCTCGTCCATCACCACGCGGACGTGGGGACGTCGGCGGAAGATCGTGCGGAGGGGCCAGGCGATGTCGGCGGGAGACAGCGCAGCGGTGGCGACCTGGTAGAGCAGCGGTTGAAAGAGATGATGATTGGTGCGGTCGATCAGGACCACCTCGGCGTGGTGAAGCGATTGCGCCGCCGTCAGGCCGCCGAATCCGCCGCCGATGATGATCACGCGCCGATACGCCATAGGACCGCCCCGACAGGGAGGCTACGAGGTGAACGAAAAGCAGTCAAGGGACAGGGAGAAGGGACGGGGCGGGACAAGGGGGCAGAGAGCCGGCGTGCGCGCCGCCTCTCTGCCGGAGAACCTGTTAGCGGCGCGCAGCCTGATCGCGGCGGCAGCTTTCTTCCGCCAACATCCGCTGCCCGGGGGTGGCATCTTTCGGGATGCGCGCCATGCAGGCGCTCAACGTATCCTCGACCGCGCCGGAGGCGATGCGATCGATGTTCCGCGTCGATGCGGGGGCCGCTCCGCCGCCCGATGCCGATGAGCCCATTGGTCCGTCACTCGCACAACCGCCCACCGCTCCTAAGAAAAGGATCATTCCGAGCACATGAACCGACCGATGTCTCATGGTGCCATTCCTCCGTGTAAAGTGAACAACCCGGTGGAGGCCATCCTACTCTCGCGGGACAGAGAGCACAAGATGGCGGTGGGGGGCGGCCGGGAAAGCAACCCGGCGGTGATCCGAACGGCCCGTACGAGAATTTAATTCGAGACCGTGACGATCACGTGCTCCACGGCGGACGGGTCGTGGGCATGCTGCACGGCTTTGGCGAGCGCCTGGGTCGTGATGGCGAGACCACAGGTCGCGCAGCTAAAGAAAGCTCCATTGGGATAGAGAGAGGGTTGCTCGCAACACGGACAGCTGACCGCCCGGTATTTCGACGCGCTCATCATCTCCCTCCTGTGATGATAAAGGTGGGAAAGCTGGTGACCTCCGCGACGCTTTCGAACCCGTGACCGGCTATGGCGGAACAGGAATCGGAACAGAATGCCGACCGAGCAGAACAATCAGGCAGGAAAAGTTGGACGCATTGTACCGATCGTGGGTGATTTGTCAATGAGTCCGTTAGGCCCCGGGGAAACCGGGGCGCCGAGACCGAGGGCTGCGCAGCGGCCGAAGCAAATTCGAGCGGCGCTTCTCCGCCGCGAAGCGGGCGGACAACCGGTCCGGACGCCGCTTGCCGCCCCTGGATTTTTGGTTGGGCTGGTGGAATATATTTACCGTCCCCCGAGATGCTGCAGAAGGGAGGCGTCTATGAGCCAGAACAAATTTGGGCGGTGGCTTGCGGCGGGAATAGCCTGGGGATCAATGTCCCTCGGCATGGCGGCGGCTGAAGAGTTGAAAATCGACAATCTTCCGGGCGATCCGAAGGCCTATCGGACACAGGTCGAACGCATCATCGGGCAGGTGGATACGCTGATCGCCAAACTCAGGGGCCAAGGTTTCTCGCCCGCGCTACTGGATCTGCTTCAGACGCGGGACAACGTCCTGCGCGAAGTGCCCAAAGTGGAGAGCGCCCCCGACGGCTCGAAGTGGACGTCGAGGGAGGCGCGCGAAAGCGTGGATGCGATGCTCCGTCTGCTCAAACAGCAATATGAAAAGACGTCTAGCTAGCACATCGGCGGCCGTCCGGCTCCTGAGAGGATCACCAGGACGCCTACCAGAGCCGTCACAGATACAAGAATCGGACTGTGCCGTAGGGTGCTCATGGCTCATCCTCCTTAGTAGGGAAGGTGGTAACTGCCCGCCCCTATTCTCGAAGGGGTGCCTGGGAGCTATCTAACTCCCCGGACAATGAGGATTTCCATAGCGTGCTGGTTGGCGCCGCAGGGGCTTGCGCAAGCGCCGTGAAACCACGCGGAGGCCCGAAAAGGAAGACTCCCCTGGCGGCGCGGAGCATCGTGGTTGAAGCAGGCAGGAAAGCTAGCCGAGAGTTCGAGATCCATCTGAGCGAGGATCGCCGCGCGCCGCGAAGCAGGGCCGAGGCGATCGCTCAAGCTTTACGTTGCAATCGAACGTCAGTTCTTCGTACCCATGACGCCGATGACCCACGGCCATCAGGCGAATGACGCGCGACTTTCGGTCGACGGCATAGACGATGCGGAAGCGGCGCGCCGTCGGTGATGTTTGACAGATCCACAGGTCCCACGTACTCTATGTGTAGCCATTACACATGGAGGTTCGTATGGCGACCAATCTGGCCATTGATGATGCCCTGTTGGAGCGTGCCCGGCGAGCCGGAAAGTTGCGCACGAAGAAGGAAACCGTCACGCAAGCCCTGACCGAATTCATCCAGCGTCGCCAACAACGGAAGATCCTAAAGGCTTTCGGCACGATTGAGTTCCGGGAAGGGTGGAATTACAAGAAGGACCGTCGCGATCGTGAATCTGGTCGTTGATACGTCTGTGTGGTCTCTGGTGTTGCGGCGACCACAAGTCAACGAAGATGATCCATACGTCCGTGCCTTTCGCGGGCATCTTGAATCAGGCGACGGGCTCTTTCTGATCGGCAAGATCCTCCAAGAACTGCTCGACGGCCTCAAGTCCACGAAACAATTCGACCGGTTGCTCACGCTCCTCGAGCCGTACCCATTGCTTGATGTGGACCGGCAGACCTATGTGGCTGCCGCTCGTCTACGAGCCGTCTGTCGCGCAAAAGGAGTCAATGCCGGCCCAATCGATTTTCTCATTGCGGCCGCCTGCTGCCAGCACGGGTTTCCGCTGCTCACCGCTGACAAAGACTTCCTCAGAATCGCCGGCCATTGTGATCTCATCACACTGCCCACCCAACACAGAAAATCCTGCAGCACGCCGCAAAATAGTGACAACCACTGTCGGAGGTTTGTCTTGTCTGTCTGGTCCGACCAAGCAAACCAGATAAACCGTTCGAGCAGATAGACCAGAATCCCGCCGCGCGCCGCGAAGCGAGGGGCTTTCGGTTCTATAATTGAGCCCAAACCCATGGGAGAAATACCGACAGGGCAAAAGCCATCAAAGCCACTCCGTTTACAATGATCGGGGCCCAGTGGTCAGCGTCCTCCACAAAGGCTCGAAGTTTGGTTCCAAACTTCAACTTGTTTACGGTCGCTAAGCTGACATCACCGCTCTCTCGCGTCGTAATTTCATGCTTGGTTATTCCCGGGAAATAGTCATGGACTCGGTTGGCGACAAGATGCCGTACATATCCGTCCGTTGCCTGCGTTAGCGCGTCCAGGATGGTTCCTGCCCCTTAAAGACGAGGATTGAATCATCTTGCTTCAAATACGTCGGATCGCGGTGCGACTAATCGGGACCTTGATTGCGAAGTACCAGTATCTGTAGCTGGCATAGATAGAAGTGCCAACTAAGAAGAGAAGTACCACCCACGGGCGATCGAGCTTCACCCCAAGTACACCGCCATGCACCTCGGGAAGAATATGGCCATCCGCTAAACTGAACCCTAAGAGAAGTAGGCCTACCGATAAGGCAAAACGCACTGTTCGCGGTTCCGTTCGGACGAAGTCGGGACGGAACAAGTTGCACAGCCGACTGGCTACAAGGCCAGGCTTTACCCCTCGCTGGAGCAGAGAAGTCATGCCATGAGCACCGCCGTACCTAAAAATACGATCGATCCTGACTGCGGGGCGCGCGAGCACAGGGGATCAACCAAGCCAGCCCCTCCCCTGTAAGACTCCGCCTCTTCTCCCGACTATCTTCCATGCCCCACTCCACCCATTACGACATCATTATAATTGGCACCGGGCCGGGCGGGGGGACGCTGGCCTACAAGCTGGCGCCGTCGGGGAAAAGGATTCTGTTGCTGGAGCGGGGCGGATATCTGCCGCGCGAGAAGGACAACTGGAATAGCCGCACTGTCTTCATCGAGAACCGCTACAAAGCCAAGGAAACCTGGCTCGACAAGCACGGTCGGCCGTTTCATCCGGGCATCCACTACAACGTCGGTGGCAATTCGAAGGTCTACGGCGCGGCGCTGCTGCGGATGCGGCCGCAGGATTTCGGCGAGGTGAAGCACTATGGGGGGATCTCACCCGAATGGCCGATCCGCTACGAGGATCTCGAACCCTATTACACCCAAGCCGAATATCTTTATCACGTGCATGGAAAACACGGAGAAGATCCGACGGAGGGACCGGCGAGCGCGCAGTACAAGTATGCACCGCTGACGCACGAACCGCGTATTCAAGAACTGCACGACGACTGGCAGCGGATGGGCTACCGCCCCTTTCATCTGCCGGTCGGGGTGATGCTGGATGAGGACAAGAAGGAACAAAGCGCCTGCATCCGCTGCAATACCTGTGATGGATTTCCTTGCTTGCTTGGCGCCAAGGCCGATGCGCAGGTGGTCTGTGTCGAGCCGGCGTTAAAGCATGAAAACGTGTCATTGGTCACTGGTGCCCTGGTCACTCGGTTGGAGACCAGCGCCTCAGGGAGGGAAGTCACGGGAGTGGTCGTCGAACGGAATGGGGAAACGGACATCTACAAAGCCGACCTCATCGTGGTATCGGCCGGTGCCATCAACTCGGCGGCCCTGCTGCTGAGGTCGGCAAACGACCGGCATCCCAACGGCCTGGCGAATTCATCCGCCATGGTCGGCCGCCATTACATGTGCCACAACAATTCGGCGATGCTTGCGATCTCCAAGCGGCCCAATCCGACTGTCTTTCAAAAGACCATCGGGCTCAATGATTTCTATTTCGGCTCGACCGAGTGGGACTACCCGATGGGCCATATCTCGATGGTCGGCAAGCAAGATGTGGAGATGCTGCGGACCGGCGCGCCGGCCTTTGCGCCCGGCCTCGCGCTCGACGTACTGGCGAAGCACTCCCTCGATTTTTGGATGACCTCCGAGGATTTACCCGATCCGAATAACCGTGTGCTCGTGGACAAAGACGGCACTATCGCACTGCACTACACCGAGAACAATCTCGAGGCTCATCGGCGGCTGGCGGCCAAATTGAAAAGCATGCTGAACCGCCTTGGCTGCGAAGCCGATCGCTTGATTCCGCAGCATCTCTATCTCGGCAAGAAAATCCCCATCGCTGGCACGGCGCATCAGTGCGGCACGGTGCGGTTCGGGCGCGATCCCAAGACGAGCGTGCTCGACGAGCACTGCAAGACTCACGATCTGGACAATCTCTATGTGGTCGATGCGAGCTTCTTCGTCTCCAGCTCGGCGGTGAACCCGTCGCTGACGATCATTGCAAACGCGCTTCGAGTCGGCGAGCATCTACTCGACCGGCTCAGGTGATCAGTGAAGGGTGATGTGTGATGGGTAGACTTTCGAGAGTGAGTTGGTTCCTAGCCGCTATTATTTGCACATCACTCATCACCCATCACTCATCACTCGCGCAAGCGGAGCCGCCCGTCGCCGTTCAATCCATCGCCGCCGTGGGGTTCACGGTTTCGGATATGGAGCGGTCGATCGCCTTCTATCGCGACGTGCTCACATTCAAGACGATCAGCGATATCGAGGTGGACGGGCCGGTCTA
>CAZXRB010000130.1:0-8485 GCA_964642845.1 uncultured Nitrospira sp. | reverse complement strand
GCGGCGTGCTGGGCGCGATGGAGACCGGCTACCAGCGCGGCAAGATCCAGGAAGAATCGATGTACTACGAGCACAAGAAGCACGACGGCTCGTACCCGATCATCGGCGTGAACACGTTTAGGAATCCCCATGGGGATCCGGTACCGACGGAGATTGCGCTGATCCGGTCGACCGAGGAAGAGAAGCAGAGTCAGCTGAAGCGCCTACGCGAGTTCCATGAGAGGAACCGGGGCGAGAGTGGGGCGATGCTGAAGCGGCTTCAGCAGGCGGTGATCGACAACCGGAACGTGTTCGAGGTGCTGGTGGACGCGGTGCGGGTCTGCTCGCTGGGGCAGATCACGCATGCGTTGTTTGAGGTGGGGGGGCAGTACAGGAGGAGTATGTAGGAGGTAGGTTTGCCAAGAGGCGGGCATCAAGAATCAGTGTCAACGACACATCTGTATTTCTCGCCGAAAAGATCCTCGCCACAGTTGAGTCGACTCCAGCCTTCACCGCCGTCCGGCAATCTTCGTCTGACTGAGATTAGACGACAACATTAAAAGGCGGGGTTGACTTCGCTTATCGTCCGTAAGCGGAATCGAGTAACGCGTGCGGACCAGCGTAGCTCTAGCATTGGTTAATCTTGAAGAGATACAATTTTAGCGCGTGGCGCCTCATAACCACTCCGCCTAGCAACGGCCCATATCCTCGAGAAAGTCCGTGCAAGCGCTCATGGGGTCGTCAGACCCTTGTGATACTCAATCGCAGCAGTGATGTTCGCTAGAAGCGAAGTAAAAAGAGAGAAATCGATCTTGTCAGCATTTGGCTGAATCACTCGATACGCAAAATCAGCCTTGCCGTATTGCGTCGCTGCATCGAAATCGTTCGCCGAATTGAACTCCTTACCATTGAGCTTGATGCTGGTTGTCGCGCTGTCAAAGAAGTCCTCAATCTTCGACTCGCTCCGTGCGCCAAGCGGTGTGGGAACTACGTAGAGGTTCTTGAAGGCATGAATGAATGCCTCTCTGCCTGTCGGCTTCTTTCCCGTGACCTCCTTAACGACGCTAAACAGTTTGTGTGCGCCAGAGTCGTTATCGACCACAACAATTACTGGTTCTCGTAGACCAGAGGCATGAAAGCGCCTGCAGTCAGCTCGATATGTAGAGACAAAGCGAGCTAAGTCGGGAGCGCCGCCTCCAAGACCTAAGATTCGACCCGTGCTTGTACCCGCGTATCGAAAGCGCCTTACACAGAACTGCACACTTCCATCCGGCCTTATCACTGCAAGCTTGGGGAAAAGTGACGCTAGCGCGCGTATCGCGTGTGTGAGGTATACGTTATCTGTCTTCCCTTCGCAGATAATCGTCGGTTGCGAAGCTGCATAGAACTCATTAAACATCAAGAAGCGTCTGTACACCAGTTCCTTGGTGGAAGGATTTTGCCGGCGCAACTTTGAATCGACGTGTCGATTTAGGAGGTCAACGCCGTCAATAAATCCGAGCATTCCACGTAGTTGACCAGCGGTGCCGTGGTGAGCAGAAGCACTGAATCCCGACGCGCTTCCACGACACAGCACGAAGTGTCCCCTCGTGAATAAGCTGTGTACCATCGCCCGCACATTGTGCCGGTACTCCCGCCTTACATTCACCTTCTCGTTCACGACCAGGCCCGTAACCTCTTGGCGTGAATTGCGGTACTGCATTCGAGTCTTGTTCGGGTTGACCTGAAAGCCGGCTAGATGGATCAGATGAAGCAACTCGACCCCTAGCTTCCAGTTACTTCGACCACTATTACCTTCCATTGCAATATTCGAGGGGAACCTTGGTTGATTCGTCGAGAAGGTCAGATCGTCAGCATATCGCGAGTACAAGCACCCATTTCGCTGAGCCAGACTTACCAAATGAATATCGAGGATGTGTCCGACGAAGTTTGATACCACTGGCGAACACGGACTGCCTTGCGGAAGCGCGTTCTCGAAGCAAGCAATCTGAGCTAGTACGGTTGCCACTTTCGGGTCCAGCTGAAAGCGCACATGCTTCAAGAATAGCCCGCGTACCCGGCCAAAGTTGATCGAGCCAAAGAAATCGTGTAGGTCGAGATTCAGAACGTAGCGCCGGTGCCTATGTTGTCTCGCGTTAGTAATAATTGAACGGTTGCGTCTAAACCCGTGGGAGATTCGGTCGGCGCGTGGGGCTTTAGCTTCGGTGATCTCGTCCAAACAATTTTGGAGTAGATTGGCGAGGCGACGCTGAAGCAGTTTCAAATCGTCGAGCGGCGCGCAGATGTTCCGCGTTCCTCCTGAACGCTTTGGTACTTCAAACTTCTTGTACTTCAGCGTCGCGGGCTTGACGTAGAGGATGTATGCCAGGGCTGCGGGCTTAAAACCCAGCAGAACGGCTACATCGTAGAGCGACTTTGCGGACTGCAAGGCGTTCAGGTGCGACATATGGAAGGTGGGCCTACGGGCACTCCTACGCGAGCTGCACGCTAACCGCGCGCCAAAAGATGCGAATCATGGGCCAAGTAGCATAGCCCTTGCCATTGATGTCACGTGCCACGAAAACATGGCACAAAGTCTGCCCGTAGGCCCGCTGTTAATTTAGCACGTCAGACTCACGGGAAGTAGACGCGCAGTAGGCCGCCGGCCGACTGAGTTCCGCGAGGCTCGGCCCCGCTTCTCGCGGGCCCCTGGCTCGGCGTCGACCGGTCCTACCGGCCGACGAATCGGCTCATCGGCCCTACCCTCTGAACTTCCCCAAGCGAGCCGCTGCTTGCCCCCGGTGGGCTACGTGCTTCGGTTCGTGCCGCTCGGCGCTCTCGTCGGATTGCGCACGTTCGTGGCGGGCCGGAGCGTCGGGCGGCCCGTTTCCCCTTTTTAGCGACCCTCGGTATCGAGGTCATCCCGTGGTGGAGGCCGGCGCGGCATCATCGATCGACGACCTCATCGTCAACTCGCTCAGTGGGCCTTCTACGCGGCAGGGCCTCCGTCCGTCGCAGGAGTACACGCGTCGTGCTTCGATGTACAGGGATCGCTGCTCGCCCGCGCCCGCCGAAACGCAGACATTAACCAATGCTGCGCAGCCTGTAAGGAGTTGAAAAGGAGCCGGTTCAAATGCGAACCGCTGTGCGAGGCACCAAAGCCGACGTACGACAGACCGTCCTCAGCCCCAGCCCTCTCTCCTAAGGAAGCTCTGAATTATGGTCGCCGATGAAGCTAGAGGGCGCGAAGTAAGTGTGGCGAGGGGCTGTGGGCCCGTCCTCGTGTGTCAGCACCTGATGCATCGCTTGGAGTCCCTCCTTGCGGACGGACTACGCCCCTTGCGCAAGCAAAGTTCGTCGCGCCAGGTACAGGTTTGCCAGCGCGAAGAGCGCGTACACCCGCACCGCGTTCTTGTGCAGACCGCGGTAGCGCACCTTCGCAAGTCCCCACAGCCGCTTCACCACGTGAAACGTGTGCTCCACGCGCGCCCTGATCCGCGCAAGGCGGTGGTTGCGCTGGCGCTGCGCCTCGGTCAACGGGCGGCCGGCGCGACTGCGCTGCTGCACCCGATAGGCGAGGCCCGCCTCGCGGCTGAGCTGCCGATCGGCCTCGCTCCAGTAGCCGCGGTCGCCGAAGAGCTCCCGCTCCTCGCCGTGCAACAACTCCCCCAGCCGCGTGAGATCGTTCTCCGAGGCCGTGCCCACCGCGACGCTGTGCACCAACGGCAGCCCGTGGGCCTGCGCTCCGATGTGCACCTTCATACCGAAGTGCCAGGTGTTGCGCTTCTTGGTCTGGCTCATCTCGGGGTCGCGCTCGCCCTTGGCGTTCTTGGTCGAGCTCGGCGCCTCGATGATGGTGGCGTCCACGATTGTGCCTCGCTTGAGCATCAGGCCCCGCTCGCCGAGCAGGACGCTCACCTCGCTGAACAGCGCTTCGGTGAGCCGGTGCGCTTCCAGCAGGTGGCGGAAGTTGAGGATGGTGGTCTCGTCGGGAACTGCGTCGTCCGCCAGATCGAGCCCCGCGAAGCTGCGCATCGAGGCCGAGTCGTAGAGCGCCTCCTCCATCGCCGGGTCGGAGAGGTCGAACCACTGCTGCATAAAATAGATGCGCAGCATCCGCTCGAGCGGCATCGCCGGACGGCCGCGCTCGTTTCGCGGGTAGTGAGGGGCGATACGCTCGCACAGCCGCGTCCACGGCACGACCTGGTTCATCTCGGCCAGGAACTGCTCGCGTCGCGTCGTCTTCTTCTTGTTCGCGAACGCCAACGAGGCAAACGACATCTGCTTCACTCGATTCCCCTCGATCACACGCGCTGCTTCAATTTAGCCGCTTATGATCGCAGCGCAAGCAATAAATCAGAGCTTCCTTAGTGCCCACGTCCGGTCAGCCCCACCTCGGCTCGGAACTCGGGGTCGTCGCGAAAATCGGTGAGGTCGTCTTCTCTATCCGGATGGCCGGGTACGGAGGATGGATCCACCAGGCCGCGCACGAAATCGAGCCAATCACCCGCCTTGTCGATCTCCTTCAGCTTTCGCACGGCCGCGAGGGCGGAGTTTCGCACCCGCTCCAACTCCTCCCGAGGCGAAGCCGCGTTGCGCAGCGCCTTGTGCTGCTGGCCGTAAGCTGCAGCCATGTATAGCCAGTACCTCGGCTGCGACGCCGCAGTCTTGTCCCGCGCCAAACCGGCTCCGATCTTCAGCGCCTCCTCATAGCCCTTGGGCTCGTACAGCAAACTCAACATCCGGTCTAGCTGATGCTCGACGGTGTCGGCGGGAGTAGCGGCACGGGTCCCTTGAAAGCGCGCCTCGACGTCTCGCGCAGTCCTGAAGTCCCCCGCTTGGTACAGCGCCCGGATGTAGTCCTGCGCGGCCTGCTGATCGTCGGGATAGGTACGGAGTATCGCCTCGAACGCGTGCGCTGCATCCTTCCAGCGATGCAACAGCACCTGCGCCCGCGCCCACGCCAGCTTCTCGTCCCGCGATTGCATCTCCTCGAACCTCTTCTCGGCGACTTCCGCGGCTGCCTTTTGAGCCGAGGCGCTGGTCTTCACGTCCTGCTCGATCTTGTCCGAGACAGGAGCGGCACTGGAACTGTTCAGTACCTTGACAGCGGTGTCGTATCGCTCTTGGACGGCGGAGTCTTCTTCGACCAAGATTCGGTTGATCTTCATCCGGGTAGCCAGGTACGCAAAGAGGAAACCGAGGGAGGACCCAGCTAAAGCGAGGAGCAGGACGGCTGGCGCATAGCGGTGGGACCCGAACCCGGCTTCGCCGATCCTGATCGACCAATTCCACAAGCGCGAGGGAAGGCCGTTGATCTGCGTTAGCCCGATACCGAGAAGTATCTTCGTCAGCCAATCGGCCACATCCTCGAGATTGCCGGGTCGAAGACGACGGTCCCGCACTGTCCCGGCCGCGTCACTACTCAACATCCGCGGCAGCGCAAAGAGAAATCCGGGCAGCGTGCTGATCGCGAAGGCGCCGAGGAAGACCAAGCACGCCAGGCCAAAAGTGCTGGCCCAAATCGCTGCCGAAGAAACCCCGGGCGCAGAGACCTGATACAAGGCCGCAGAAACCAGCAGCAGGAGAAACAGCGTTCGCCCCGTCCCGAACACCATGCGCTCCCGGAGCGCTTGATCAGGAACCGCAGTACCTCCCAGCAGCTTCGTGAGCGGAGCAAACACCGCCTTCAACCTCCGTCGAGTCTACCTGCTGGTGCGCGAACCGATTCAACTAGAGTCCGAGCGCTGTAAGCGTCCGGGGTCCCGCCTCGCCATCGGGGACGAGTCCTTCGTCCGCCTGGAACTGCTGCACGGCTGACGCCGTCTGGGGCCCATAGATCCCGTCGGGGGCGCCGGGGAAATAGCCACGGCCGATCAGCGCTCTCTGCACCGCGAGGATCTTGTCGCCCCGCGTGAGAGGTTCGGTCACACGGAGAACTTCCACCGCCGGGGGCTCGACGGGAACGGCGTGCTCGCCGCGCAAGTAGGCGATTCCGGGCACCAGAACCCCGTAATCCCACCGTCGGTTTGTGATCACGTCGCGTGTGACGCCGCGCGCGCTGCTGTGCGCCTCGACCGTCCCGCCGCGTCCGTCGGAAAAGGCGATGTGCCCGATGCCGCTGGCGCCGGGCTTGCGCAGCACGCACGCGCCTGGGATGCGGGCCGCCTCCGCAACCGTGACGATGATGCCGCGCGTCTCCGCCTGCTCCGCCCAGAACCCCGTATACGCGTCGGCCCTTACCGGGTCGCTGCGCGGCTCGGTGCCGTAAAGAACGCCGCTTTCCTGGTACACACACCACGAAACGAATTCGGCGCAATCCCACGGTCCGCGCCACGACGCGTTTGCCATCGGTGCGCGTGCACCAAGGACGTACGCCTCGCCCGAGTGCGCAGAGGCTAGCGCGAGGATTCGCTCTCCGGTTGCGGTAGGAGCCAGCGGTGCGCTCAGTACATCCGGCATCCTTAGCGCGCCACGTGCGAAGGACGCGGAAGGCGCAGACGGAGCGGACGGAGCCGAAGGAGCTGAAGGAGCCGAGGGCGCCGAGGGAGCCGAAGGTGCGCTCAAGGCACCGCCGGCGCGAAGGCGGCCGACGCTTCCTTGCACGCGACCCCGCGCGGGACGTGTCTCGGTTTTTGCGGCGCTTCGGGTCGTTCTCTTGTTCCCCGCCATCGCGAGAACCTCCTCAACTCCGGTTTAGCCAAATCACTTCGAGGTCGTATCCGCGCTCTTTGGCTGTGAGTTGCCCACGTTAGCGTTCTTCAGCCGTTCGGCGAACCCGTCTGCTAGTTTCCGTGCCGCAAAGCCCGTGGCGAAGAACTTGCCCAGCCCGACGCCGGCGGGTTGCGCCTCACCGTTGAGCTCGAACTGCCCAAAAACCGAAAAGGTGTCCCTCGTGCAATTTGCGCGCAAGTTGGCGTTTGTTGCAGTCTTCTGGTTTGCGTTTGTGGTCGATTGGTTCTTGGTATCCGTTGCTGGTTTCTGTTCTACGGTCGTCGCGGCCTTGCCCGTTGTCTCTGCAAGGTCCTGATCGCTGCAACCATCTCGCGCATCGAATTGCGCCCCTGCCGGAGACTGGATCGGTATAACCGCGATGTTGCGGTCCCGATAAGCCAAGGAGAGTTCGCCGCCCTGTTCCGGAACAGAACCATTGATGGTCAGGCCTACTGTCTGCGTCTGGCCGAACAGAAGGGGCAGCGGTTGATTGGACGCACAACCCGACAGTGCTGCAACAAGGATGAGGGGCAGCACCCGGATTCGGATCTTCATGTGTCACTACTCCTTATCGACGAGGCAAACGTTCTCAAGCGTGCCGACCAACTTCCGAAGCTGCTCGATCTCCTGCGCATCGCTCGGCCACAGGATCAGTTGGCAGGTGGGCGAGAGCGCGACCAAAGAGTCCTTAGCGTAACCCACCGTGAAGCCCAAGGGTCCGGCAACGAAGCCCAGCCCGGTTGTACTTGCCGCTACACCCCTTACGCCTGGCGAAAGCGTCACGGTGGCGAAACCCAATCGACGCTCCACCGACACGACCTCCGTGCCGCTATGGATCACAATTGTCGTGCAAGCTGAGAGGAGCGCCGCAACACCCAACGTCCCTGCGATGACCACCGCGCGCATATCTTCCGCTCCCCCGCGCACCCGTCGCTCTTGGTCGAGTGCACGAATCTCCTTCAGCCGCTACATTGACTGCAATAGGTAAATCGGCCTAGTCCGCTGCCGGCACGTGCGCGCATGCACCAGTAAGGTGACTGGGTAACGAGGACAGAAACAGCACGTTGCAGATGCGTCCGTCAGATCTTCTAGCTCCAGTCAGCGCTGACGTCAGTCACCGTTTGAAGGCGGCGAGCTTTCGAAGCCGCGATGGCTTGCGCGATCAGGTAGGCGCCAGGGGCCACGAGAAGACTGCGAAACTCGGCTGTCCCCTTATCCCACTGCGTACTTTGCCTGCGCCGAAGCCTGACATCGCCGTCGGGCCCCGCGTGCTGACCCGCGCTTGATGCGCTCCTTCGCCGCACTGCTGACCCTGCTCGGCATCACCGCGACCCCAGTCCTGGCCCGTGACCTGGCAGTGGAAGTCGACGTCCAGCACATCGCCGGCCTCCTGACCCCCGCCGAGCTCGACACCCTGCTCGCCGATCCCCGCTTGGCCCTCGACGCCTCCTACCAGCCCACGCGCCTGATCGACGGTGTCACGGCCCGCCGCGAGCGGACGATGCCCATCGGCAGCCAGCTCTTCGCGATCACACAGACGCGCACGTTAAAGGGCGCGGAGATTGCGCGGCAAGGGCGCGTCCTGCGCTTCCGTGTGCCGGGCTACCACCCGGCGCATGCGTCCTACCGGCTGAACGCGCTCGAGCTGCGCGTGCCGCTGGCCGCCGGTCCCGGCCGCCCGCAGCCGGACCTCCAGGTCCGCCTGGCCGACCCGGTGCCCGCGTCCGGCGCGCACGAGACTGCCGCCTTCGGGAGTTACGGCGCCTTCGACCTGGGCTGGCGGCTGCAACTGCGCTGGAGCGATGCGCAGGGG
>CAZXRB010000129.1:0-8601 GCA_964642845.1 uncultured Nitrospira sp. | reverse complement strand
GGAGGTGCCCTATGACGAGTCAACGCTTTGCTCGTTGGGCCGGCTATCTGTATGTGCTTGTCGGAGCCCTGGGTTTCATCCCCACGTTTGTCAGCCCGGCGCCCATGGAGCGCCTCGGCCTGACCGTCCAAACGGGGTTCGGCTATCTGCTCGGCTTGTTCGCGGTGAACGTGCTTCACAATCTGGTTCACTTGGGGATTGGCCTCTGGGGCGTGATCGCATCGCGCACCACGCCGGATTCCGTGCGATTCGCGCGCGGCCTGGCGATCTTCTACGGCATTCTGACCATCATGGGCCTCGTTCCCGGGTTGGATACCACGCTCGGCTTGATCCCGCTGTTCGGTCACAATGTCTGGCTGCACGCCGCTACGGCGTTGACCGCCGCCTATTTCGGCTATTACTGGACGGGCGCGGTCATCGAAGTCGATCGCCGCGAAACGAGGCGGGCGGCGTAAAACAGCGGGAACGGCGAGACACGCGTCGCGCAAGTCTCGCTCGTCTCGCCGTCACCTACGCCGCCGCTCGTTTCGAGAGGCGGAACGTATAGGTCTCGCCATGGCGCAGGTAGTGGACGCGGTCTTGGAGTCCGGCCGTGTGGATCGCCTGTTGGAAATCTGACAGGGGCGAGGTGAACACATCGTAGTCGTTGTAGTGGATCGGAATCGCTGTCCGAGGGCGCACGAGGCGCATGAGCGCCACCCCTTGTTCGGCGTCCATCGTGACGAGGATGCCCAGAACCCGCGTGCCTCCCAGATGCAGAAGCGCGAGATCGATCTCGGGATAGCGCCGGGGGATCTCTGTGAGGTCGTCGAACAGGAGAGTATCGCCGCTGATATACAGCCGATACGGCGCCGCCTGGGGCGTCTGGAACTCCAGCAGGCTGCCCATGACATGCGGCAGTATCAGGTTGGCCAAGGGCGGGCCGTGCCGGCCGGGCACGGCCGTGATGCGCAGCCGCACGTCCCCCTTCTCGACGACGACGGACGACCAGGTCTCCACCGCTCTGGCTTGCCGGAATCCCCTCCGGTGCAGCGCCTGGGCCGACTCCCGGGTCGTGATGATGGGGAAGGATTTGTCCAGATCCCGCTCGGCCACCTGATCGAAATGATCGCCGTGAAAATGCGAGAGCACGATCACGTCCAGCGGAGGCAAATCTGGGATGTCCAGGGCGGGATCGGTCAGCCTCGTGCTGTGCAAGCCATAGCCGAGGGAGACCCGCTCGTGGCGGTGGATGAAGGTCGGATCCGTGAGGATCGTCAGGCCCCCGTATCGGATGAGCACCGTGGCGTTGCCGATGAAGAGAATCGAGCCGGCCTCGCTCTGAGGAGGCCGGTCCTTCGCCGGCAGAATCAGCAGCGTCTCGGTCTTCACTCCCCTCACTCTTCACTCACCACTTCCCACTGAGCGGCACTCAGTGTTTCGGATTCAGATGCGCCTGCAGAATGCCGGAATTCTGGATCTGGGGATTATCTTTACCCAGCTCCTTCGCCGCCTGGAAATGCTCGATCGCCTTCTGGTGATCGCCGGATTTGTCGAGCGCCAAGGCCAGATTGTAATGGGCCTCCGCGGACCGCTCATCCGCCTGCACGGCCTGTTGGAAATGTTTTTTCGCCACATCCCAATGGCCCTGTTCGTAGTGCCTCATCCCTTCCTTGATCGCGGATTCGGCCTTGGACCCGGACGGCGCCGGGAGCGCCGGCGCCGTTTTGCCCATATCCGCCCATGCCGTCGCTCCGCCCAACAGCCCGCACAAGACCGCCGCTGCACCAAACAGCATCTTCATTGGTGTACTCCTTTCTCTGATAAGGTGGTGATGACGGTTGACGCCCCTTTACGCCGCACGGCGCACGACTCGTGCGAGCGTTTCTTCGTCCTCATAGCGCCTGTCGTTCAAACACAACGTCGGCGTATCGATGACGCCGAGCGTCCGACCGCTGGCGACATCCCGCGCCACCCGCGGCCGATACAGGCGTCCGGTCACTTCCCGCTCCAGCCGCTCGACGTCCAGTCCCAATTTCCCCGCATAGTCGTACAGCTCATCGAGATCCAACGTCTCTTGGTACGTGAACAGAAAGTCGTGCACCGGCCAAAACCGGCCCTGGGCCGCGACGGCCTCCGCGAACTCGGCCGCCTGTTGCGCCAACGGATGCTTGTGGGCGAGCGGAAAATGGCGGAAGACGAGCCGCAGTCGATCCTCATGCCGCACGAGCAGCCGGGACAACACGTGATGGGCGCGGGCGCAATGCGGACACTCGAAATCGCAATAGGCGACGATGGTCCATTCCGCCGCCTTTGCCCCGGTGACATGATCGTCCTCGCGAACCGCCAGGGCCTCGTGGGCCGATTGCAATGAGCCGTGCATGACGAGGGTCCGTGAGACGGGCGATCACTCCACAGCCGAGGTCAACGCCCGCTCGAGCCGCGCGTCTCCCGGGATCTTCGCTTCATCGGGAGTCCCCGAGAGTTCCGTCCCGCGCACGCGCATGCCGTGGTGATACACCAGATGCCCACCGTACCAGGCGGAGGCGAACAGACCGACGTTCCCGATCACGGACAGCAGCAACGGCAGCGGCCCCGGCGCCCGCCGGCGGCGGCGCATCCACAGGTTGAGTCCCGTCAGGGCCAGCAGGCCGACGTTCATGAGGCCGTGCACGCGGCCGATCTTTTTGGCCGCACTGTCGTGCGGGATGGTGCCGTAATCCGCCGCGCCGGCGGCCAGCCCGCCGACAAACCCGCCCATCATCGTGTAGTAGGCCGCGTCGGCGTAGGAGTGGTCGCCGGTCCCCGCATGTAGCAGATCCAACAGGAAACTGAACGGCAGCAGACCGGCCGGCATGACGATCAATTGCGGATGCAGCGGATGGCCGGCGAATGTCGCTTGCGGCATGGTTGTCTCCCGGAGAATTGATTCATGACCCATTGCTCCATTGACTCATTCGGTACACCCCTGCTCATCGTCTTTATCCGAGCACTGATCCAATGAACCAATGAGGCAATCGTCAATTCCGTTGTGTTCCCGAATACACTCCCGCTTCCATCGTTTCCTTGAACCGTTGCAGGTCTCGCGCGATCATACTGTCAGGATCCTCCCCCAACAACTTGGCGATGGCGGTGCCCAGGCGGCCCGCCGGAGGCGCGTACCGCAGTGTGACAGTCAGTTTGGTGCGCTGCCCGTCGCCGGTCGGCTCGAATTCGACCGAGCCGGCATGATCCACGTCGGCGCCGCTCAGTGAGCGCCATCCGATGCGCTCGCTGTCGATGTCATTGATGATTTCGGCGTCCCATTCCACCGCAGGACCGCCGGGCACCGGGCGCACCTTCCAATGCGACATCCGGTCATTGATCACCTGGACGGATTCCAGATGGCCCATGATCCGGGGGAGGTTGTCGAGCGAGCGCCAGAACCGATACAGTTCCGCCGGCGGGCGTTGAATCTCGATGGTCCGCTGGACTTTGGTCGCCCGGCCGGTCTCGACCTTGCGCCGGCCCACGCGATCGGTGAGGCGCGCCGCATCGCTCGTGTCGAGCCCCATCGTGTCGAAGAGGGCGCAATAGCCGCTGACGCCTCGGTGCAACAAGGCTGCGCCGAGCAACGCCAGCCCCGCCCCCACCCACGAGCGTTTCGGCAGGCCGCTGATCAGCAGGCCCCCGCCGAGAAACGCCGAGAACATTCGCTCCATCTCTCCGACGTTCCGGCGCGGCGCGGACGCGGCGCGCTCCTCCGTCCATTCCAGGTCCTGCGTGTTCGTGCGATACTGGTCTCGTCCCGTCATGGGTGCCATGGAGCCTCCCTCTTCCGGTTCGTTTCCCGTAGAGACGCTGCAAAACATGGACCGATGCATTGATTGGCCCGATCCTCTGGCGATTCTCCAAATTCAACGGATCAACAGATCGACCGATCGACAATGGCGCCCTTGATGGACATTCTGTCTCCGCCCGGACATCTC
Source organism: uncultured Nitrospira sp. (assembly GCA_964642845.1). Classification (GTDB taxonomy): domain Bacteria; phylum Nitrospirota; class Nitrospiria; order Nitrospirales; family Nitrospiraceae; genus Nitrospira_D. The sequence continues at coordinate 4,654 of CAZXRB010000129.1, read as the reverse complement.
TTCCGCGCCGCGCGCCCTCCGGGGAGACTCGCCTTAGGGCTCGCCCCAGTGCCTCAGCCTCCCGAGATTCCTACACGGGCGGCGATTGCGCGCGCGGTTTATCAAGGACGGGGAAAGACGGCTATTGATTCTTGAGGAACGCGCTCCTGACGTGTCGTTGCCGGCGTTAATAGCTCCCCCGGCTTGAAGACCCCCCGCTCCGTGATGATACCGGTGATGAGCTCGGCGAGGGTCACGTCGAAGGCGGGATTGTAGACGGCCACGCCGGCCGGCACGACGGGGTGGCGGCCGTGGATGGAGGTCACTTCGAGCGGATTGCGCTGCTCGATGGGAATGCCGGCGCCGGTTTTCGTGTTGATCCGGTGAGCAAGACGCTGCCAGCCAGGCGGATGAGGTCTCAGATAGAGCGGCACTCTCTGACGAGAGCCAGCTTGACGTGGGCACATTGGCGATGTACATTGCCGATGTACATAGGAGGTTGCGATGGGGGGAACGGTCAACGTCAAGGAAACCCGCCGACAGCTTAAGGCGCTACTCGACCGCGTTGAAGCCGGTGAAACGATTGCGATTGCGCGACATGGCGCAGTCGTCGCAAAGTTGGTTCCTCCGGCCCGACGCCCGAAACGATTACCGTCGCTCGCCACCCTGCGGAAAACGATCAAATCCAAAGGACGCACGTTGAGCCGCGTAGTCCGGGACGCCCGAACAGAAGAGCGCGCGTGACGACCTACGTCGATACCAGCGTGCTCGCCGCGTACTATTGCCCCGAACCCATCAGCACCCTTGCGGAGCAGGCGCTGCGGAGCGCGCCTGCTCCGGTGATCAGTGAATTGACGTTGGTAGAGCTGACGTCTGCCGTCTCGCGAAAGATACGAGAGAAGACTTTGTCTCGACAAGACGGCGCCCGCGTTCTGGCTCAATTCGAGGCGCATGTAGACAATGGGTACTATCTCGTCCTGCCTGTACGGACGCAAGACTACCGGGTAGCGCGGTCATGGTTGGCCCAACTGCACGGCACCCTCCGCACGCTGGACGCCCTGCACTTGGCCGTCGCCGAAGCGGCTGAAGCTTCCACGCTCACCGCTGATCGGCGATTGGCTGCCGAAGCGCAGGCCATCGGTCTCCCTGTCAAACTCGTCACCATCAGCCGGGGCCGCTGAGATCGAACGACGATACGGAACGATCGGAAACGATTACAACCGAAACCGACTCGCCAGCTCATTAGGCTCGAACACCCCCCCGCTCCGTGATGATGCCGGTGATGAAGGCGGAGAAAGCGCTCTGGCGTCGTGGACCAATGCCGTCTACGAATCGGGCAATGGGGCTCCAGTTTCCCCGGAGTCCCATTGCCATCGCGCTTCCTGCTACGGCGCAAACGAGTTGAAGAACTGGCCACTATCCACTGGAGTTGATTTCTTACTGTGCGGAACCGTCACGGTGACGGCGCCGGTGCAGTTTCCTCCATTGCCGTCATCGGCACTGAAATGAACGACGTACACCCGTCCATCACCGCTACCGGCCCGTTCAGCACGGAGCAATACGCCGCCGGGCTGAAGGACGGCATCGGGACTCGTGTCGCCGTCACCCAGTCCGTTCGTGCGCTCGTCCTGGGTCACGCCGGTGACCGAGACAGTGATGTGATGGTTGTCAGGGTCGGACAGCCCGGCGATCGTGATCGGGATCAACGAATGATCCGGCGGCCACAGTTTGTCCGGTTGGGCGTGGGCTGCTGAACACACCGGTGGATCATTGACATTGACGACATGGATGTTGATGTCATCCGAGGCCACACCGCCCAACCCATCGTTCACAGTCAGTCGAAACACAAGCACGGCACCACCCGCGTTCACCAGCGGAGCGGTGAATGACGGCGTCGATGACCCTGCTCCGATCAGGACCACGCTGGGCCCGCTGATTTGGGTCCAGCTATAGCTCAGTGGATCCCCGTCCGTGTCTGAGCTGCCAGTCCCATCGAGTTGCACGACCGTGCCTTCGTTTTTCGTCTGATCAGCGCCAGCATTGGCCACTGGTGTCTGATTTTGATCAATAAACACTTTTACCGTATCAGCCGCCGGGTCAATTCCATCATATACGCTGAGATCGAATTCCAGAACGGCGCCGAACATGGCCGGCGCCGTAAAGGTCCGCTTGGCCGGATCCGGTGGGCTTGATGGACCCAGCACCACCCCTGGCCCGATAAACTGCATCCAATGATAGGTCAAGGGCTCGCCGTCCGGATCAAAACTGCCAGACCCGTCCAGTGTGACGTGAGCCCCTGGATGTACATGTTGATCAGGACCAGCGTCCGCTATCGGGGGCTGATTCACGTTGACCACATGAACATCCACCGTATCCGGCGCACTGTTCAGATTGCTGTCGTTGACGATCAGTTGAAAGGTCAAAACCGTGCCGCTCTGTGGCACGATGCCGATCGGGACGGTGAACGTGGGCTTTGCAGGATTTTCCAGATTCAGCGTAACGACTGGTGTACCTGCTACCTGAGTCCAGGCATAGGTGAGAGTATCGTGTTCCGGATCGTCGCTCAAGGATCCATCCAACGTGACAAGAGTGCCTTCATTCACAGTTTGATCCGGCCCCGCATTGGCAGATGGAGGTTGATTTAAGGTGAATAGCTCCGACGATGCAAACACATGAGTAGAGGAACTTCCTGCTGCAACAAGAACTCGGCCATCGAGTAACCGAGCGGCCACCGGCTGTATACGGCCAACGTTAAGTGATGCAACAGATCTCCAGGTGCTCGTCACTGGATTGAAGATTTCTGCACTGTTGCTCGCGATTGAATTAGAGCTGCCCGCGGCGATAAGAACTTCTCCCGTACTAAGAGGGACGGCTATATGAGCGCCTCTTGCTTGGGCCATATTTCCTGTTGCGCTCCAAAGACCGGTCAGAGGATTGAAGATCTCGCTTGTACTGCTGAAACCAGTATCACAGTTCGCCGCACCTGCAACCAAGACACGCCCATCATTGAGGCGTGTCGCACTATGGCTGGAACGCTTGATTGACATGTTTGCGGCTGGCGTCCATGCCCCCGTGACCGGATTGTATATCTCCGACGTTTGCGTCGTTGGACAATTTCCAATTCCGCCTCCAGTGACCAAAACTCTGCCATCCAAGAGCAACGTTGCAGTGTGGCTATTTCTGACGCTTGACATTGGCCCAGTCATGGTCCATGCGCCGGTCGCGGGATCGTATAGCTCCGCGCTATTCAAAAAGAGAGAAAACCCGTCTATTCCACCAATGGCTAGAACCTTCCCATTCTGAAGGACCACCAGTTGATGGGAGCGACGCGCCACGTTCATTTGCCCCGTGAGGGACCATGTACCCGTAGTCGGATTATAGATTTCCGTCGTCGTTGAACTTGGAAGAGTGCCTCGATGTCCATTCCCAGATATAAGTGCTCGCCCATCCTGTAGTAAGACCATTGAGCCATCAGCGGATCCCGTTCCTCGTGCCTCGCTCATTGAGCCAGTATTACTCCACGTACCGCTGGCTGGATCATATAACTCGGCAGTCTTGAGCAAAGTTCCCGCCATATTCGTGCCTCCGGCAATGAGAAAGCGCCCATCTTGAAGTCGCACACCCACTGCCGAGGCTCGTTCCTGATTCAGAGTACCAGTTAGTTCCCAAGTCCCCTCTGCGAAAGCCAATGACGCCATTAGCGGGACGGACAGTATAAGAAGAGGTATCACGATGAGGCGCATTAGACGAACCCCGGGAAAAGAGTTCATAACTTCCTCCTTGTATTTTGAATATGACTATGTAAGCGGTGTTTGAGTCAGCAGATCTTATAGAAGGGAGCGGCGCAGGGGGGAAGACTACGAAAGTAGGAATTTTATGGCGGCACTTGTCTACCCGAGCACTTGAAGCCCAACAGCTTCGCAGCGAGCTGGCTTCGTTTGTGTATGTTCAGGCGCTGGAAGATGTCGTAGAGGTGATCCTTGACGGTCTGCTCGCAAATGCAGAGCCGGTCGGCAATCTCTTGATTGGACAACCCACTGACAACTCCTATGACGATTTCTTTTTGACGTTTACTGAGAGCATACTGGGTGAGCAACTGATCGATGGCGCAGCCTTCCGACGAAGGCTTCCCGAAGAGAGGCAGAGATTCGCCGTCGGCATATTGGCACCCACTGTCTACACGATAGATTCCCGTTTCGGTGCTGAAGTACGTGGTCTTACGGCCATGCTTTGGAAGGCAATCCCGAGTCGACTGATATTTCAGAGCTTGCTTCACTGACTCGTTTGGAAAGAGCGACGTTCCGTTTGCTCGCAACACGCGTTCTCCGGTCGTTTCAGAGGGACACAGCCCTTGTGTTACACCGTAATGCTGAATGGCCCGTGCCAGATGAGGCACGAGATAATTCAGGATCAGCTTTTCATGCGCATTGAAATCCCGGTCACTTGGGGGGCGGTGAAATCCCAATACGCCAACAGGTTTTCCGGCATAGCCTAACACTATGCAAATCTCGTACAGCACTCCAGCCACCGGCTGAAAATCTTGTCCATTTTCGGAGTTCTTGAGCTGACGCAGCGAAACAACGTCTGTTAGTCTGGTTGCCTTGTTGATGTATCGGTCGCCATTTCGTCTCAAAAATACACGAGGTATCATCTTTAGGTGTGGAAATAGGATAAA
>CAZXRB010000128.1:0-8666 GCA_964642845.1 uncultured Nitrospira sp. | reverse complement strand
CGCCTCGCTGGCCGGAGAGATCACCGATTTCGACCCCACCGATTTCATTCAGCCGAAAAAAGCCCGGCGCATGGGCCGTGTCTCACAATTCGCCGTGGCGTCGGCCCTCATGGCCAGCCGGGATGCCGCGCTTGACCTCGAACAGGAAGATCGGCACCGCGTCGGGGTGTGCTTCGGGACGTCGGTGGGCGGGCTGAAGGAAGCGTTCGAAGCTCACGATTCGATGTTGGCGAAACAGTACAAACATACCAATCCCTTCACGATGACCACGACGTTTCCCAACGCCGTGTCGGCGGAGGTGTCCATCGCCCTGGGCACTCATGGCGAATGCGAAACCTATTCCATCGGCTGTTCGTCCACGGCGAACGCGATCGGCCGGGCCTACGATCTGATCCGCTCTCATGACGTCGACATCGTCATCGCCGGAGGAGCGGAAGCACCGCTCCACCCGACCATCTTCTCCGCCATGGACGCGGGGCGTACGTTGGCTCCCGATCAGCGCGGCAGCATCCGGAATCTGCCGCGTCCATTCGATAAAACCCGCTGCGGCATCGTGCTGGGAGAAGGAGCAGGCTGCTTGATCCTGGAAGAAGCGGAGCACGCTGAACGGCGGGGCGCCCGCATCTACGCCGAATTGGAGGGGTGGGCGTTTACCACAGATGCCTATTCCATGGCCCGTCCAGACGAAACCGGCAAAGAGCATCGCCGCTCAATCGAACGAGCCATCTCTTCCGCCCATTGGTTTCCGGAAGAGGTGGACTACATCAACGCCTGCGGCCTCGGGACGGTGGAATTGGATCTCATCGAAACCTTGGCGATCAAGGAGGCGCTCGGCGCACAGGCTTACCGAGTGCCGGTCAGCTCGTTCAAATCCGCCCTCGGACACGCGTTCGCGGCCAGTGGAGCGTTTCAGCTGATCGGGACGGTGCTGTCTCTGCAACATCAATTTATTCCACCGACGCTCCACCTCACGAGTCCAGACCCACAATGCGACCTTGATTATGTGGCGTGTATTGGGCGGCCTCGTACTATGCAGCGGGCATTGGTCAACAGTTTCGGCTTTGGCGGGAAAAACATCGTCATCGCCGTATCCAGAGTCGACGTCCCGGTCACACACGGCTTGGTCCATGAGAGTTCGGGCACCTATCACGAGCCTTTGGCTGCCCCAGCACTCGCAAATGCGCGCCCTGTGGACCTTGCACAATAAGGCAACACGGATGCTCCACGCGCTATGGAATTACCGCGTTCATACAGGGAGGAACCTGACATGACAACGCTCTCCGCTGTCAATGCAGACCGTTTGTCTAGCCCGGAGGTCATCGCTAACCCCTACCCTTACTATCGTGAGCTCAGAGAGCATTCGCCTTTGAATTACGTCTTTTTGCCAGCCGGCGCGGTGGCAGGGATCGAGGAACCCATCAGAGCTTGGGCACTGATGAAGTACCGCGATGTATACGGCGCCCTACGTGACCATGACACTTTTGTGTCGGGCCAGAATCCCCTGGCTGGAAAGATCGCCCCCAAGCTGGCGCTGATTCAAGACGATCCGCCTCGGCACACCCGTTTTCGCCGCCTGGTCAACAAGACTTTCACCCTGAAACGGATCGAAGCGCTCATGCCCTGGATCCAGAGCGTGGCGGATGAATTGTTGGATGAGATAGGCACAGGAGAGCATGAAATCATTTCATCCTACGCCATTCCTCTGCCCGTCAAAGTCATTGCTCGGCTTTTGGGCATCCCAGGAGAGGACTATGTCACGCTCAAGCGATGGAGCGACGCATTTCTGGCGTTCAGCTCCATGGCACCCGAAGAACGAGCCATTAGCAACCGCGAGATGGCGACATACTTCGGCAAGATGGCCACGGCGCGACGCGCGCATGGCGCAGAAGATCTCATCACAGCACTGGTTGAAGCCGAGGTCGAGGGAGAGTCTCTCGACGATGCCGAGATCCTCGGGTTTTGCATGTTGTTGCTCATCGCTGGCAATGAAACCACGACCAATCTCATCGGAAACATGCTGGGTATTCTGGCTGATCGACCCGAGTTATGGAGCCTGCTCCGGAGAGATCGCAGTCTGGTCAATGCGGTCATTGAAGAAACCTTGCGCTTTGAAAGCCCCATCCAGCGCCTTCCCCGCCATACCACTCGCGAGGTCGAAGTGTCCGGTGTTCGGCTTCCCAAAGGCGCCACGGTGTCTATTTACTACGGCGCAGCGAATCGCGATCCAGAGGAGTTTCCCGATCCCGATGAATTTCGCCTGGACCGTGACCTGGGAAGCCATGTCGCGTTTGGAGCTGGCATTCACTATTGTTTGGGCGCTCCACTAGCCCGCGCAGAGGCCGCCATCACGCTCAATACGCTCCTCGATCGCTATACCTCCATTGAGAGAGGAACACATCCTGCTCGTCGCCAGAATGCCAGCCTTGTGGTCTTTGGGTATCAGCAACTGCCACTCAAACTAAAGACGGCGGTCTAACCGCGGTCCAACGCAACCTATTGGAAGCGAGGTGCCTATGAAATCAGCGAGTCCCTCGATGCCAAACCAAGCAGCTGTGATGGTGACGGAGGTTTTCGGGAGCTTGTCCAAGGAGGAGCTCCTCACCGCCCTCTCATTCATGCATCGCATCCTCGATGCCGATCGGCGGAGCGACCTCGACGCGCTCTTGCGCGAGCTTCCCGCGTTGCTGGGAAGGTCGGGGCCGTTGCCCCCGCGTGAAGACGGCGGATTCTTCGCGGACGCACCGCCAAGCGGCGGTGGGCAGCATCTGCTGAAGTACTTTGTGTCCTGTCTCTCCAAGGCGCAGACCCGCATCCCCTACAAGCCCTCTGGACCGCTGCGGACCGCCACCTCCTGGGGCCCACTGACCAAGCGGGAACTGTCCGTGCTCCGGTGGATGAAGGAGGGTAAGACCAACTGGGAAATCGCCCGTATTCTCGGGCTCAGTGAACGGACGATTCGATTCCATATCGGGAGTATTTTCGAAAAGTTGGACGTCAACACCCGAACCCAAGCGGTGGCCCGGGCACTGGGCGCCGGTTTGATCGCGTCCTGAGTGGGCGGGCGGCGGCCTCCTTGGCGACGGGCCGCATGGCGGCCCGTCGCAGCGGCCGCCATGAAACGGTGGACCTGGCGACTCCGCCAGGTGACAAGGGCCCCGCCGGCGCTCGTATGATGCACGCGATAAGGACGGCGGCAGCGGGGGACCCATCAGGCAAAGGAGAGCTATGGCACGCACAGAACACCGACTGCGCCTTATCCCAGGAACACGCCGGCCCACCCCCGATAGCGAGAAGGTGATCGCCGCGCCGCAGCCACCCGCTACCATGCCGGCGCCTTCACGGGCCTCCCAAGATCTCGCGTCGGCTCTCCGCGCATCGGAGCAGCGGTTGAGCGCGCTGCTGGAGGATCGCGGCCGGCTCGGCCGGGACCTGCATGATTGCGTGCTGCAATCGCTCTACGCCATCGGTCTGAGCTTGGCGCAGTCGGACCGGCAGGCCTCCTCATCGCGCAGCCGGCGCACGACCGGCGACCAGGTGGTGGACCAGCTCAATCATCTGATTCACGAGATTCGCCAGATGATCACCGGTCTGGAGCGAGGGACGGTGGAGGCCTTCGATTTGGCGTCCGAGCTGCGCATGGTGGTGGACACGTACAGGCAAGCCGGCGGGCTGGCCATTGCGCTGGATCTCCAACGCGGCGCGCTCGACATTCTCACAGGCGAGGAGGAACGAGACATTCTCAACATTGTCCGCGAAGCGCTGAGCAATTGCGCCCGGCACGCCGGTGCCCGGCACGCGAGTGTCGTGCTCCAGGCGAGAGGCTCGCGCGTCCGCCTGACCATCGAAGATGACGGAGCCGGCTTCGACCCGGCGGCCAGCCGGACGGCGGGCTACGGGCTCGCGAACATGGCGGCGCGGGTCAAGAAACTGGGAGGCCAACTGACGATACGCTCGCAGGCGGGACGCGGCACCAAAGTCATCGCTGAATTCGTCTTGGAACCCCTGTTGGCGCCGGTATGATCCAGACATCGATCCGCCTCGTTATCATTGACGATCATGAGTTGGTCCGCAAAGGCCTGCGGTCTTTCTTGGACCTCGAAGAGGACATTGAAGTCGTCGGCGAAGCGGACACCGCTGCGGACGCCGTCTCGCTGGTGCGGCGCCTGCAGCCGCAATTGGTGCTCCTGGATGTCCGTTTGCCCGACGCGCCGGGAATGGAGGCGTGCCGCACGCTGTTAAGCGCCCTGCCGAACCTCCGCGTGTTAGTGTTGACCAGCTATGCGGACGACGCGACGGTCGTGGCGGCGGTCCAGAGCGGGGCGCACGGCTACGTCTTGAAAGATGTCCGGACGGAGGACCTCCTCCGCGCGATCCGCACCGTCGCCGGCGGGCGCGGCTATCTCGATCCCCGGATCGCGCAACAGACCCTTCAATGGATCAGAACCCGGCCCCACCCTGTCACCCTCCCGCACGGCCTCGCCCAACTGTCTCCGCAAGAACGGCTGATTATGCCTTTGCTGGCCGACGGCAAAACCAACAAGGAGATCGCCCGCCAGCTGCGCCTCAGCGACAAGACGGTGAAAAACTACTTGGCCAATATCTTCGACAAGTTACAGGTCAGGCGGAGAACGGAGGCGGTGGCGTGGTTTCTCCGCGCCAATGCTTCCGGCTGCGACGATCCGCTTCTGCGGCTCTAGCCCCTCGCCCCCACCCTGGCCGCTCCCTCTCGAGGCCCTCGGTACCTAGGCCGTTTTTCTTCCATTGAATTCACCAGAACGGTGGCGTATCGTAGCGGAACCGACCCCGGGATGACGGCGCCTTCCCCTGTCCGGTCGTCGGTGTGTGGTCCGAGCTTTACCGATGACCGTCGACGCACGCAGTCTCACCGCCTGCAGTACAGACGATCTGCGCGCCCGGCTCCAAGCCCTCCAAGAGGAATTGGCGCGCCGAGAAGACGGCGTGGCCCTCCCAACCGCCGAGCCGCTGGACGCCGCGGATTTCCGGCGCCTACTGGACGAGTCGCTCAACGAAGTCTACGTGCTCTGTCCCGACACCTTCTCATTGCTCTTCGCGAACGGGCGCGCCTGCGCCAACCTCGGGTACGCCGAAGAGGAGCTCCGCACGATGCATCCTTTCGCGCTGATGCCCGACGTGACCGCGGACAACTTCCAGGCGTTGAGCCAACCGCTCAAAGCCGGCACCGCGAGAGAAGTGTCCTGGTCCACCGCACATCGCCGGAAAGACGGCAGCCGGTATCCCGTCGAAATCCGGCTCTCGCTCCGCGCCTTTCGCCAGCGTGCCGCCTTCGTCATGATGGCCTTGGATATTTCCGAGCGAATGCGCACCGAGGAGGCGCTGCGGGAATCCAACCGCACCCTGCAGATGCTCATCGCCTCGGCGCCTTTGCCGATTATCTCTGTCGACAGCGACGCCCGGGTCACCGGCTGGAATCCGGCGGCGACGACCTTGTTTGGATGGACCGCCGAGGAAGTGTTGGGCCGGGAACTCCCGTATGTGCCGGCCGGGTTGGAAGCGGAAGCCGATGCCTTGTTCGCCCAAGGCTTGGCCGGGCAGGTGACCGGTCCTCTCCATATCCGTCGCTGCCGGAAAGACGGACATCTGTTGGATCTCAAACTCTGGCCCACCTTTATTCACGACGCGCAGGGCCGGTTACTGCTGGCCTTCGGCCTGTTCGAAGACATCACGGAGCAGACCCGCGCCGAAGCCGCCCTGCGAGAGAGCGAGCAACGCTATCTGTCCCTCTATGAGAACAACCCGTCCATGTATTTCACCCTCTGTCCGACCGGGACCGTCTTGTCCGTCAACCGATTTGGGGCCGAACAGCTGGGATACCGGCAGGACGAGCTCCTCGGAGGTTCGGTGCTGGCGGTCTTCGACCCCGCCGACCATGCGACCGTGTTGAACCAATTGCGACTCTGCACGGAGCAGCCGCTCCAGACCTTCACCTGGGAAATCGGCAAGGTGCGCAAGGACGGCAGCCGGCTCTGGGTCAAGGAGCGGGCGAGGAGCATCGTCGACGGTCAAGGCCGCATCACCATCCTGATCGTCTGCGAAGACATCACGGACCGGAAACAAGCCGAAGCCGTGTTGCAAGAAAGCGAGCGGCGGCTGCGCCTCATCGTCGACAACGAACCGGAGTGCGTCAAAATCGTCGGCATCGATGGCCGCTTGCAGACGATGAACCCCGCCGGTCTCGCCATGCTGGAGGCGGAATCAGAAGCGGACATCCGCGGCCGCGCGGTGCTCGACCTGATTCACCCGGAGGATCGGCCGGCCTATCGGCAGTTCCACGCCGCGGTCTGCGCCGGGCAGACCGCAACGCTGTCCTTCCGTGTGCGGGGGCTGCGGGGCGGCGTTCACCTCGTGGACAGCCATGCCGTACCGCTGCGGGACGAACGTGGAACCGTAACGGCGGTGCTCAGCGTGACCCGCGACATGACGGAGCGGAAAGCAGCCGAGGACGCGCTCCGGGCGAGCGAAGCGCGGCTGCAACGGTTTGTCGCGGAGGCGCCCATCGGGTTGGTGATCTTGGACGATCAACGCCGGCTGCTCAGCGCCAACAAGGCGTTTTGCGAGCTGACCGGATACCGCGAAGAGGACTTGATCGGCCGCACATACGACCTGTACACGCATCCCGACGATCTTCCCCGGAATCTGGCGCTGACGGAAGCCTTTTACCGCGGGGAGCATTCGGCCTATCAGCTCGAAAAGCGCTATGTGCGCAAATCAGGGGATATTATTTGGGTGTCCATCAAAGCCACGCACATCGAGCTGCCGAACCATTCGGGCCCTCTCCTGTTGGCCGTCGTCCAGGATGTCACGGAACGGCGGCGCGCGGCCGAGGAACGCGAGCGCTTCAGTCAGGATTTGCACGATAATATTTTACAGTCCCTTTATGCCGTCGGCATGCAACTCGAGGCCAGCAAGCTGACGTTCGGCCGCGCGCCCCGCAAATCGAAAGCCTACACCTCGCAAGCCATTGAGCACCTCAATCGGTTGGTCGGCGACGTGCGCCACTTCATCGCGCTGCTGCGGCAAGAACATGCGCCGACGCTCGACTTCGGGCAGGCCTTGCGCCAGCTGGCCGCGTCCTTCTCGTCGGCCGGTGAAACGGCCCCTGAATTGGAGTTGCACGACGCCGTCATCTCCAAGATTACCTCGGAGCAAGGCGAGCAACTCCTCAACATCGCGCGCGAAGCGTTGAGCAACAGCATGCGGCACGCGCACGCCACGCGCCGCTGGGTGCGACTGGCCGAGAGCAACGGAATGATTCGTTTGCACGTGTGCGACGACGGTATCGGTTTCGATCCGAAACGCAAGCGCAAGCCCGGCCACGGCCTCGCGAATATGGCGGCGCGCGCCAAACGCATTCACGCCCGCTTCACCTTGGAGAGTCGGCCGCGCGGCGGCACCTGCATCACCGTCGAGCTTCCATGGAGGAGTCCGTATGACCGCGACCAAGTCCAAACCCATTCGGCTGATGATCGTTGACGACCATGAGGTCGTCCGGATCGGATTAGGCGCCGTCTTGAACCTGACGCCCGGCATGAAAGTGGTCGGGGAAGCGACGGGGAAAGAAGAAGCGAGAAAGTTGGCGCTGCGCCTGAACCCGGACGTCGTGTTGCTGGACATTCGCCTGCCCGACGGCAGCGGCGTCGAGGTGGCGCGCGACATCCTCGCCGCCTGTCCGAAAACGAAGGTGCTCTTCCTCACCAGCTTTGCCGACGACCATACGGTGCTGGAAGCCGTGCTCTCCGGCGCGCAAGGCTACGTCCTGAAGGACATCGCCTCGGACGCGCTCGTCCGGGCGATCCGCACCGTGGCCTCGGGGCAAGCCTTGATCGACCCGCGTCTGACGCAACATACGCTGCACTGGCTGAAGAACAACTATGCCGCCGCGCGGCACGCCAAACGGCCGCTGTTGTCGCCGCAAGAACAGCGCCTGTTGCCGCTGGTGGCCGAGGGTTTGACGAACAAGGAAATCGCCGACCGTCTGGGTCTCAGCGAAAAGACGGTGAAGAATTACCTGGCGAACATTTATTCCAAGCTGCAGATCGGCCGGCGCTCCCAGGTCGCGGCCTTTTACGCCGGGAGTTTCAAAGCCTCCGGTCCGTCGTCGCTGGCGTCTCACTGACCGACGCCCGCGCCGGATGACGGCCGATCACCGAGACCGGCTTTCCGCTCCAGGCCGGCGGTGCCGGCCTCCGTCGCTCCACGCCCCGACGAACCCCCATCAAGTTCGGCTCACCAGCGTCCGATAGGAGAGAAACAGAGAGGCCGCGGGCATCGCGGCAGAGCGATGATCCGTCGGGCAACGGCTCCACGCAGTGCCAGCGGAAAGACGCCGCAGAACCCATGATTTACGCCGTTTCTTCCATCCCCCGCTCCCTCGCCGTGCTGGTGATTGAGCCGGCAAGAGGTCAGGCGGTGCCCCTGCAGGAATGGCTGCCCGGCTGCGTGGCGGCGACGCTGGACCTCGCCCTGGCAGCCTCCCTGCGCGAGGGTCTCCATCACCTCTGTACGCACCGCGTCGATGTCGTGCTGATGGATCTGGTCTTGCCCGACTACAAAGGACCCGACGCCGTCCGCGCGGTCCGCTCCGCCGCACCGAGATGCGCGGTTGTCGCGATCGGCCCGACGGCCGA
>CAZXRB010000127.1:0-8861 GCA_964642845.1 uncultured Nitrospira sp. | reverse complement strand
CGAGGCTGTTGAACTCCTGCTCCAGGCCGTCCTCGGTGCTCTTGCGGGTGTAGACCGCGCACCGGAAGGTCGGCGCATTGGTTGTGGCTCTACTCATTGGCGGCTCCGTCCTTGTTCAGGTTGAAGAAGTGGTAGCCGTTCCAGTGCGTGCCGGTGACGGCGCTGGCGACGGCCGAGAGGGTGCGGTAGACCTCGCCCTCGTATTCGAAGCCTCTCGGCAAGACGCGGACGATGACCTCCCGCCCCTTGTACGGCCGCCGCAGGATCGCCCCGGGCATGGGCAGCCGTGCGTCGTGGCCGAATGCGACCGTGGCGGTGGTGGTGATGGCGACCTGCCCGTCGTCGGGCTTGGCCCTGGGGGCGTTGGTCCGCAGGTCCGAGTCGTTGGCCAGTTCCTCGGCCCGTTGGCGGGCGCGTTCGGACAGGTCGCCCCAGGCGTTGGCCTGCAACCGCCAGCCGATGCGTTTGCGGAGCCAGTCCTTGTTGCCCGACCTCGCGGTCTCACCGAAGACCTCGATGTGCTTCTGTCGCAGTTGCGTAACCGTCAACCGGTCCAGGGCCGCCAGTTCCTTGGCCATGTTCATCCTCATGTTCGCACGCTCCTTTCATGCTTGGCACGTGGCCATCGAGCGAGCGCATGAGGGCTTGTTTTCGGCCCGTCATCAAGGCCAGTTTCTCTCGATTCCGCAGATTCCTCGGCGGTGCGGGAGGAACCCAGCCCTGGCGATGTCTGGGCCATGTTGCGGAGGCGGAGGACGCCCCGGGCGATGATGGCGGCGATTTCCCGGCGGCGTTGAGCGGGGGTCAAGGCGACGGGGTCGGCGAACGGTTCTTCCATTGCGGGCTCCTTGCGGATGTGCCCACAACGGCCTTCGCGTGGCGACCGGCGCGCTGTCTGGCGGGGTTACGATCTCTGCCTGTTAATCAATTACCCGGCGCAGGTTCGGATTGTCGGTAGGGTGCCGGAGAAACCGTCTCCGCCACAGGAGTTCCTGCCTTCACGCCGTAGCGGCAGAGCAGGCACTGTGCGATACTTTGAGCCAGCAGAGCATGCCGCAGATTCGAGGAACGATCATGGACGTACCGGAGACGATTCGGCGCTACCACCACGGTATCGAAAGCGATGAACACCATCGGTATCGCTCGTGGGAGCACTGCTATGCGTTCTTCCGCCGCACCCCGCCGGCGAGTTTAATGAACCAGCGGGAGACGGCGGCGCTACAACTGGGCTTCTACCTCGCGAGTTGGGGGATGTATCGCGGGTCCAGCTTTCTTCTCCAGCGTGCCTATACCGTCCATTTGGATGTTGTGGACTGCCTCGCTCAGCCGAAGTTTGCACCCCTCTGGGTATCGGAGTTCGGATCGACACCGACTGACATGCAGTTGGTCCCGCTGGTGCTGGACGTCGTGGAGGCCGTTCGCCAGGCGTATTCCGCCTTTGGGCAGGCCACCGACACGTTGATAACGAAGGTGATTCTGGGCACGCTCGGGTGTCTACCCGCGTGCGACCGGTACTTCATCAGCGGGTTCAAGCACGCGGGGTTTCGCTACTCCTACCTCAACGCAAGCTTCGTCAAGCGGGCACTTCAGTTCTGCCTCGACCACCTGGAGCCACTCCGCCAAGAGCAACGTCGAATTGCCCGCGCGACCGGGGCGCACTACCCGCTCATGAAGCTCATCGACATGTACTTCTGGCAGATCGGGTACGACGATGCCGTCGCCGTCGCTGGCGGCGCTGCCGTCGAAAGCGTGCCATGACCAAAACGTCACGGGTTAGCCGGGAAGTTCGAAATCGCTCAAGGGTCCGAGACGGACGGGCCTGTTAACTGGACGACCGCTGTTTACGAGAGAGTCAGAGAGTTCGGCCCGTTGCTCTCGGCCTGCGGGACGGAACGTGTACGTTGTGGACCGCGACGTGGCGAGGACGGGTAGGACCAGAGAGCACGCCCCGTGCCGACCGACTCGCCGTAAACCTTTGCCAGCAACGGGATACGAGAACGCCCGGCCAGATGTCTGGTCGGGCGTTTCCGTTAACGAAATCACCCTCCCGAGTTCGGGAGGGTGACTTAAGCTCCGCAGGAGCAACCTCAGTCGAACGCCTCTCAGCATCGGCATGGTTTGGCCGTGATGGCGGAATGGTCCCATCCTGCGCTCGCGCACTTCAGCGCCACGGCCCGCCGGGAGCCCAGTTTGGCGCAAACTCCCGGCCCGCGACCAACGCCATGAGTGGCGATTCAAGAAACCCTCGCACCTGCCGCACAACGGCGGCCAGATTGCCCGGCAGTTCCGGCGCTGGGTGGTTGCGGATGAACGCGCTCCACTGAGTGGCCTTGGCGGCGTCCGATGCGAAGGCATCGCTCAATCCGGCCGGCAGGCCTGGCGGAATCTCGCGACCGCGACGGCGCAGTGTCGTCTCGATGGCGGCACGAAGAGTCGCGCCGTCGAAGGGAAAGTGTCGCGCCAATAAGGCAATGTCGTAGTAGTCCTTCATCCGGCTGTTCTTGATGCCGAGTTCCAGCATGGCGTCGAGTTTCTCGGCGACCACCGTCTCACGCGGGTAGGCCTTGAGCCTGGGGGCCGGCATGTCCAGCAGCGTTGGAAATTCCACCACCTGCGGTGCGGGGGCGGTCGCGTCACCGATTCCCACGTCGATCTGGATACTCAGGCGGGCCGTGCCCATGTTCCCGCGCAACTTCACGCGCAATCCTCCGTATTCCTGCCCCTCGCGGATTTGCGCGACCGTGATCGAAGCCGGATCGAATTGCAGCCCGTCGGGATCGACTTCCGCTTTGCAGACATCCTGGAAGATCGTGGTGAGCGAATCCGGATCGACTCGGCCCGATCCCAGCAGATCCAAGTCCCGCGTAGGCCGGTGGACTTTGCCCATCCACAGGATGAATAGTGACGCCCCCTTGAGTACAAACCGCTTGCCGTGCCTGGTCCGGCTCAGGCGATAGAGGATGCGCTCATTGCCGTACGCCGCCAGCAGCGCATTAAAGTCCTCCTTCCGGTTGGCGGCGAGTTTGAGCAGGCGATCGTGAACCGAGCGAGCGACGGCATCGTTGCTCCGGGCGTTCATAGCATGGCCTCCAGGTATGGCCCCATGACACGCTCGACCCGGCAGATGCGGGCGCAGTGCACCAGGTCGTCCACCTTTGCCTTGCGCTGCCGGAGGCAATCCCGCAGAGCCTCGATGGCCACATCAACGCCGATCTTGTTGCGGAACTTGAAGCAATCGGCCACTGTCTTGGCGGCGCTGTAAACGCGGATTTCAACTTCCCCCGCATGGTGGCGCTCGATCCCCTCGGTCAGGGCGTTCCCGGAGAAGCGGACCACACGGAGCGCGACGGTATCCATACGCGGCGAACGGGCTTTGGGAGCAACCGCCAGCCATACCTCAAAT
Source organism: uncultured Nitrospira sp. (assembly GCA_964642845.1). Classification (GTDB taxonomy): domain Bacteria; phylum Nitrospirota; class Nitrospiria; order Nitrospirales; family Nitrospiraceae; genus Nitrospira_D. Next base: position 5,458 of record CAZXRB010000127.1, on the reverse strand, counting down.
GGATTCTGCGTCGTCAGATCATGAAACCGCAGCGCCGAGAGGAGGCAGATAACCCCCGCGGGCACCCTGCGGCACACCTCGGCCAGCGACTGATTGTCCGTGACCATCGTGTTAGGAAGTCGGTACAGGCCGCGGCCGACGCGCTCGAGCAACCCTTGGTCACACGCCCGGCGCAGGTACTCACGCGGGATGCTCTTCTCGGCCAGGTCGCGCGGACGAAGCAGCCCCCTGTTCCTGACCGTCGCCACCAGTTGATCCATCATCCGTTTTGCCATGCCGGGCATGTTACTAAACGTCGGTGGTTCATTGCAAGTGACGTCAAAACGTAACACCACCACCGCCAACGCTCCCAACCCGATATTCATCCCTACCGAAAACGGCCCGGTCCAGATCGAATGCGCCGGTTTCTCGTTGGCAAAGACAATGTCGGATGCCCGCCACCATTTCAAGCCTTCAAGCCCGTGGCGAACTATCTCGCAACCCAAGCGGCCCACGCTTCCCGGAAACACGCCTCCATCGCCCGGGCCAGCGACTGGCCGTCCATCAGTTCCGAACTCCGCATGCGTTCGCGCAAGTCCCCTCGCAGGCTGGCCAGGGGCGAAGGATCGTTTCCCAACCGCACCGCCAGCTCGATGTACTCCAGCGGATGATTGGCCATGAGCGTCGACAGACCGCACGGCGGCATCAGGCTCGCGCCGGCCCGCTCGAAGGGCTCGGGGCCGAGCAGCGTCAGCACCGGCACGCCCATCCAAATGGCATCACACGTCGTGGTCACCCCGGAATACGGGAAACTGTCCACCGCCACATCCGCCTGGGCGAAAAGCTCCAGGTATCCCTGCCTCTGCGCCTTGTACAGCGGCCGGATACGTTGCGGGTCGATCTGCCGGGCCTGAAACTGACGCCGTACTTCCTCCAGCGTCTGCGGGCCGGGACACAACACCGCCAGTCGGGCCTTGGGCGCTCGGCCCAGGATTCTCGACCACATCTCCACGACAAACCCGTTGAGCTTGGCCGGTTTCTGGAAGATGCCGAACGTGACATGCCCGTTCTTCTCCAGCGGGGCCGTTGCGGGCTGCGACTGCTCCTGCGGCTGATAGCACCAAATGCTGTGCGGCAGCCGCGCCAGCTTCTCGACGTGCCACTTCTCGGTCAGCCCCGGCGGGTCGGTTCCGTGGTCGCAGATGCGGTAGTCGATGGCCCTGACGCCGGTCGTGTACTGATAGCCGATGTAGCTCATCTGCACCGGAGCCGGTTTTTCGGCGAACGCCACCAGCCGATGTCCGGCCATGTGTCCTCGCACGTCGATCAGCACGTCGATCATGTCCCGCCGCACCAGCTCGGCGAAATCGTGGTGCGACAGCCTCGTCGTGTCCCGCCACACGTCCGCCAGCCCTTGAAGCTTCCCGGTCATCCAGTCGGCATGAGGAATGTCCGAGTAACAGTAAACCTCCACCTCTTTCCGTTCGTGGGCCGCCAGCAGCGGGGCCATGAACCAGCCGACGGCCTGCGCCCCGAAGTTCGGCGAAACATATCCCACCCGCAACCGACGGTCCGGGGTACGGTCGTTGGCGTGCGGCCGGATGTTGCGGGCCCGGGGCTCGGCATGCCGTCGTCCCCATTCCAGATGTTCCGCCAGCCGCTGTTGCGGCGAGACCTCCGGCACGCACAGCATCGACCACAGCAGGTCGCTGTGCAGCACCGGGTCATCCGAACGCAGTTCCGCCAGCCGCCGACGCCAAATGTGCCCTTCTTCCGGCCGCCCCAGATCTTCCAGTGTCCCGGCCAGGCCGTGATGAGCCTGGGCGTGGCGGGCATCCAGCTCGAGGGCCCGGCGGTATTGTCCAACCGCCTCGTTCTGTTTGTTCTGTTGCCGCAACACCTTGCCAAGGTTGGCATACGCATCGGTATAGTCCGGACGTATGGCGAGGGCCCGGGAGAAGGCCGCGGCCGAATCTTCCAACCTTCCCATGCGATCCAACGCGATACCCATGTTGTTGTGCGCCTCGCCCAGCGTCGGATTCAACTTCACCGCCCGCTCGAACTCGGCCAATGCCTCGGCCGGTCTGCCCTGCTCGGCCAGGAATGCTCCCAGCGAGTTGATGATCAGCGCATCCTCCGGCACGATCTTGAGGTACTGCCGCAGCGTGTCGATCGCCTCGGGCAGGCGTCTTTGCTGGAAGAGGATGGATGCCAGCAGGCGGAACGCCGGCAGCTCGCCGGGCCTCTCCGCCAGCAGGCTGCGCACGGTAGCCTCCGCGGCCCGCAACTGGCCGGCCTTGAACGCCCCTTCGGCCTGGATGAGCAGCGGATGATCGTTCATCATTCCCCTCAGAAATGCACCTGCACGGTGTACGGCGTGCTTGGGTTGATCCGCATATGGGCCTCGGATGCTCCGGCCGCACGGTTGAACCAGTGATCGGGGATGAACACACGCCGGGTCGGGTTCGGATTGAGGATGCCCGCCCACCAGCCGAACGTCGAGTTGGCGATGACCTGATGGGCGCATTTGCTCAGGTTCAACAGGTCGTCCACCGGGTTGTTCGTGGACACGTCTTGCGCCGGCAGCCCGGACGGCAGCAGTTCTCGGGCATAGTCGCGGTCGTCGGTGAAGATGAAGAACTCGGGCCTGGCCACCAGCGAACTGGCATTGTCGATGGCCCGGGCATAATAGTCACTGTTGACGACGTTGAACATCGACCGCCCGCGATAATCGCCGCCACGCACCTGAATGCCGATGGAGTTCTTGGATGGGTCGAAGGCGGTGCGGCGGGCGATCCGCCCGCGGATAAGTCTTTCCACCGGCCGCACATACCCGTAGTTCTGCCACCAGCCGGCCAGGTAGTACCGCCCGCCCGGCCGAAGCTCGATCCGGTGGAAGGCCATGTCCAGTTCGGCGATGATCTGGGCCGACGCGCCCAGTATCCCACGCGCCTCCTGCTCCGTAACCAGCACTCTCTCCCGGCAGTCCAGAAGCTGGGGCAGCAGAAACAGGCGCTGGCCTGCGCCGGCCGAGTAGAAGCTCACATCAAGGCAGAGCTCGGCCTGATATCGAACCGCCAGGCTCAAACCCAGCGCATACTGACACAACTGGTTGCCCAAGCCCTCGGCCACGCGGACGACGATGGTCGGATCAGTGGATAACGTCGAACTCACCGTGTCCATCGACATGTGGCAATCATAATGGACGTGACACAGGAATAAACACAGCAACACAATGCGCCCCGCGGCCGATGGGCGGTGGATAGTCGATCGTCGATAGTGGATAGTGGCAGTCGCTGCCGAGCATCGACAACCGACAATCGACTGTCCCCAGACCGATACCGGTGATCAGTGACCGGTGATCGGTACCGCCGACCGTTCACTGATGACCGACGACCGCCGTGATTTTGACTCCGCTGTCGCCCATATCCACCACCGCTTTGCTATTCTCATCTTCGCCGCAGATGTTGTCCAGCCGATTGTCGGGGTTGAGGCGGATCACGAAGAAATCAAATCAATCGCACCTGACCCACCTGACCCGTTTTCCGAGTCGAGGAGTCCAGGGTCATTTCCGTCGCGTTGACGCCGCTGTTACCCATGGTTGCCACCGCCATGCCGTCTTCATTGTCGCCGAACGACGTATCCAGTGTACCGTCGGACGCACAGTTGCCAACCACGACGTCGGCCGACAGACGGCGAAAATGGCATCGTGGCGTCGTCATTTGGCGTTATCTACGTGCGTCCCAGTTCCATTCCTCCGTTCCATTCCTCTTGCCGGTAGAGTGCAAGGTGGCAAACCCGCGATCAGCACCAGAGCTGTCTTTCGGTCGAACCACGCCACATGTCCGTCGTCATACAAAACGTTGATTCCATTCTCATGGTCATCCAACTTCTCGTAGACTAGTATACGGTTATCATGGATTGTGCTATCGAGCATGCCACCGAGATAGATGTATGACGCTTTTGGATGCCCGAGAACGTTGAAGCACGCCGGAATCTCCGCTGTCGTGATCCCCTGTTTAGAGTTGGGGCACACCAATTCCTGCATCGTAATATAGCCCCGTTCGTATAGTAAACTGAACCTTGGGGGAAATTGGCCAGCGTTCTCGTTGGCATATGCCTTGATCGCATGCCCAATATGCTCCAGAGTCTTCGCGCACTGTTGCCGACGCCACTCAGCCAGCCTGAGATCTGCCGCGCGATAGTGAATTGGGATCCAGCTTATCGCCATACCACACACTCCCAAGATGGTGCCAGCACCAGCGGTCCATCTAGTCGCAGGCGTTCCCGCCGTTCCCCTCCATAAGGCAACCAGGCCCAAAAGGACCGATAAGCCACCAACAAAGATACCTACGTATCCGAGAGCCGTCTGTGATCGCGTTCCTTCAGCCATTCCATGAAATGGAATAAGCCCTAATGGTATCAGGCTGCAAGCCAAACACAGTACGGAGGTCATTGCTGTACTCGTGGTTTTCCGATGGCCCCCGTTGGAGTTCATATGGCTACGTGGCATGGCACACTCCTCTATCGTCGCTCAGCAATAGCGTGTCGATTCGATCGCTGAGAATGGCCATGACCGTCAGCAAGGTTCGGTGGCCGAGCGACGAGATCACCTCGGACTCCCTGACGGTGGAATTGGCTTCGAAGGATCCCATGGCCATGGGTCGGTGTTCCGTTGTGGCGAACCGTAAGGAGGTCGAAATATTGGCCCACCTTTTGGAGGCGGGACGCCAAGATTCGATCGATAGTTGAAGTTGTCGTTGGTCCAATATGGCCAGTTTTTGGCGAAGGCATCAAGACTTTCACATGTTACCGTGTGATACTTGTTCGGTCTTTGCGGTCCGTGGAAGCCATCGAGCACCACGGGCTCAGACGGATTCCCAGGCAAAGGCTTTACAACCGTGACATGGTGCTTGAGGTGCGGCCAACCCCAAGCTCCAATGCCTTCGGTCCTTCCTCCAATTACGTCAAGTGTCCAATACTTCCATGGCCCGCGAGCTCTTAGAGCCTCGCTCATCTTCGTGGCTTGGTCGTCGCATTGATTGTGCCAGTTCCATACGCCATCACTGACGTTCCACAGCTCTGCTAAGTAGCGAATCTGCTGTAACTCGATATCCCACGGCGACGCACCGGATGGCGTTACCGGAGGTGCGACTGCTCGTATCGGAGGGGGTACGGTCGGCAACCCCGGGGGAAGAGGGATGTTCACACCTGGACTCGGCGGGACGGGTACACCTGGCGGCACCGCATAGACGCTAGCACCACCAGATGTTGTTGTATTCGCCGGTGGTGTAAGAGGAGGGTTGCCATTCCAGAAACCCCAGCCCCCATTACTGCTATAACTGAAACCAGGTATTCCTGAACCATACAACCCCATCGGATCCACCCCATTCACCGGATTTCCGCGCAGCACGCCGTACCCGGTCATCCCGTCCACATACGGCCCAGACGGGTGCGAGTCCATGCGGTTCCATGTCTG
>CAZXRB010000126.1:8315-8883 GCA_964642845.1 uncultured Nitrospira sp. | reverse complement strand
GAGACCGAAATGCAGGAGAAGAAGGCCCGCGTCGAGGACGCGCTGCACGCCACGAAGGCGGCGGTGGAAGAAGGCATCGTCCCCGGCGGCGGCGTCGCCTATCTGCGCTGCATCTCCGCGCTGGACAATCTCAAGCTCGCGCCGGAGCAGCAGGTGGGCGTGAACATCATCCGTCGGGCGTTGGAAGAGCCGATCCGCCAGATCGCGGCGAACGCGGGAGCCGAAGGCTCCGTGATCGTCGAGAAAGTCCGGGCGGACAAGAATCCGAACATGGGCTTCAACGCCGCAACGGAAGAGTACGTGGACATGATCAAGGCCGGCATCATCGACCCGACCAAGGTGTCGCGCACCGCGTTGCAGAACGCGTCGTCCGTGGCGGGCTTGATGCTCACCACCGAGGTGATGATCACCGAATTGCCGGAAGACAAGAAGGACCCGGCGATGGGCCATGGTCACAGCCACGGCATGGAAGGGATGTACTAAGTAGCTGACAGCTGTCGGCTGACAGCTAGGAGCTAGGGATCGGAAAGGGCCCGGCGGGCAACCGCCGGGCCCTTCGTGTTTCTCG
>CAZXRB010000126.1:0-8305 GCA_964642845.1 uncultured Nitrospira sp. | reverse complement strand
TACACTCTTTCCCTACACGACGCTCTTCCGATCGAGGCGTCCTGAGGTCGCCTCGTATCTCGTGAGTCCAGATACTTGCACGCTTCACGCTTCACGAGTTACGCTCTCTCCCAAGAATGATCGTCGAAGTGGAGCCGAACGACAATTGCCGGGACGGCTGCTTTGCGCGCTTCAAAGAAGCCGGACCGGCCAGGCCGGTGAATCAGGTCAAGCTCTACGACCGCAATCCTGCCGGCGAATGGTACTGGGTCACCGGCTGGAGCGACGACGAAGACAATCCCATTTGCTCGGCATACGCCCAGGTGGTCGAAGATTCCGGAGCAGGAACGGCATATCTGGTGTACGGCGGCCTCTACGGCTTGCGCTTCAAGCCTCTGAGGAGCCAAGCCCCTTGGAGCCTGACCGATCCCGAGCAATGGGGGGAAGCCTATCTCGCCCTGGCCAGCGAGCGCGATCTGCGCGACGCCGACGCCCCTTCCCCTTGAGGCCTTTCCACTACCTCCTTCTCTCGTCTAGATCGAACGCACGGGACTGAGTAAGATCTTATCCACGCCTTCCGCTCACACCACCGACAACTCGATTGTATTATGGACGGCATGGACACAGCCCAGGAGCGGCCGACTGCCGAACAACTTTCTTCGGTCCATCACGCGCAGGAAAAGCTGCGCGCGCTGGCCGCCGAACTGGCCGTGGCCGAGGAGCGCGCACGCCGGCACATCGCCACGGAACTGCGCGACCATCTGGCGCAACCCTTGGCCCTGGGCCGCATGAAGCTGGGCCACGTCATCCGGCAAACCACCACGGCGAGCGTCAGCGCGCTCTTGCAGGACATCGACCAGGTGATGGATCGCGCCGTGAAATTCACGGAAAGCTTCGCCGGCAGCCTGACGCCTCCCCTGTTGCACGACAAGGGTGTCCTTCCGGCCCTCCAATGGCTCGCCCGGCGGATGGAAGCGCAAGGCCTCACCGTGACCCTGCATCTCCCGGAAGACGCGCCGGCGTTGGACGGCGATCAGGCCATTTTGCTGTTCCAATCGGTGCGCGAGCTGCTCCTCAACGTGCTCGAACACGCGCAGACCAGGCGCGCGTCGGTCACCGCGGCTCATGAGCCGCCGGGTTGGCTGCGGGTGGCCGTGGAAGATGCCGGCAAAGGGTTTGATGTGAGGGAGATGGAACAAGCCGGTCCGGCGAACCAGCGCTTCGGTCTGTTCAGCATCGGCGAACGCATGGCGCTCTTGAACGGCCGCATGGAAATCCGCTCGCTGCCCCAGCAGGGCACAAGGATCACGCTGCTGCTACCCTGCCAGGATCAGACAGCGCGGCATCAGGCGCCCAAGGAGCGTGGCGCGGACAACGGGACGCGGCTCCGTGTCTTGCTGGTGGACGACCATGCCATGGTACGGGAAGGCTTGCGCAGCATTCTGGAGGCTTACAAGGATCTCGAAGTGGTGGGCGAGGCGGGCGACGGGATGGAAGCGGTCAAGCTGGCCCGCACACGCCAGCCCGACGTGGTGGTGATGGACATCAACATGCCGAGGCTCGACGGAATCGCGGCCACCCGCCAGATCAAGCATGACAATCCCTCCACCGCCGTCATCGGGATTTCGGTCCAGGACTCGAGCCAGATCAAACAAGCCATGATCTCGGCCGGCGCGACGACCTTTCTCACCAAGGACCGCGCCGCCAGCCAGCTCCACGACGCGATCATTCATACCCGCTAATCTTGCTCACGTGCGCAGACCAGCCGCCCGCAGCACGCTCTTGAGCAGCGGCGACGTCTTGGGCTCATAGAAGACCGAGCGATAGAGCTGATGCACCACGTCGGTATGCCGCTCATGGTCGGCGCGGAATCGTCTGGCGCAAGTCGTTCGATCGTCGCAGGCGTAGCCCATGCGGATAGCGCAGCGCTCCAATTCCTCCCCGCTTTCCGGCAACGCATGCGTCTGCAGATCATGGACCATCTGCAGCTTGTGCTCCACATCCCGCAGGAACAGATAGGCGGCCTTGAGCGCGTCGCGCTGTGAGGTCGACAGCAGCCGCTTGCCGGCGAACTTGTCCAGGGCACCGAGGGTGCTGCGATCCAGCAGCGCCGGTAACCGCTTGCCGGCCAACACTTGGATGGTCTGCACAAGGAATTCGATTTCTCTGATCCCGCCCGTACCGAGCTTCACGTTACGGCGCTCATGGCCGCGATCGGCCATCTTGGCATCGATCATTTCCTTGACCGCCCGCACATCCTGGACGATCCGGAGCGCGGTATCCCTGCCCATCATGGCGGCTGGACCGAAAATGAAGGGCTTCACCATCGCACGGAATGCTCGGCCCACATCGAGAGACCCCGCCACCGGCCAGGCCTTCAGCAGCGCCAGGCGCTCCCACACTTGCCCGCGCGCCGTGTAGTATCTGCGGTAGTCCTCCAGCGAGCGCGCCAACTGCCCCACCGAGCCTTCGGCCCGCAGCCGGAGATCCACGCGAAAGATGTAGCCTTCTTTCGTCTGCTCGGTCAGCGCCTTCGTCAATTCCCGGGATAGCAATTCGAAATATTCTTCATTGGAAATCCCCACCGCCGCCGGCTTGCCGCTGGTTCCCCCCTTCGGCGCCCTCGTTTCGCCTTCATGGGACGCGTAGACATAGATCACGTCCACGTCCGAGCTGTAATTGAGCTCATGCCCGCCGAGCTTGCCCATGGCAATCACCGCGAATCCCGTCTCCACCCAACGCCCCTCCCGGTTCTGGTGCATCGGACGGCCGTACTGCTGTCGCAGATCGACATCCACGATCTCGTAGGCCGCTTGAATCAATAGCCCGGCCAGGTCGGACAAGGCCGCGGTCGTCTCCGGCACGTCGGCCAGCCGCTGGAGATCCCGCACCCCGATGCGCAGCATTTCGCGGCGCCGAAACCGGCGCAAGACATCGAGCTTCAGTTCTTTGACGGTCAGCTGCCCGAGGCTTTTGCGCAACGCCGCTTCGATGCCCGCGCGCGTCGGGGACTTCGTCAACACGCTTTCATCGGCCAGCCAATACACCAGCATGGGATCGCGGATGACGGTGAACGCCAAGGCGTCGCTGTTGCCGAAGATCGTGCACAGCAGATCCAGCATGCGGGGGCTGCTACGTAGATAGTCGAGAAACGACGAGCGGGTGACGCCCTCCAGCAACCGCTCCCAATGGTTCAGCGCCTGGTCGGGATCGGCCGTGCGGGAGATGGAATCCAGCAGCAGGGGGAGAATCTCGGCGAGCTGGCGGCGCTGATGCGGCTCGCCCGCCATCGCCTGAAGATTGCGATCCGCCTGTTCAATGTCCCGCAGATGGTACGCAGTGAGGATCGCCCGCGTCTGCTCGGGATCGACGTCTGGGGCCAACAGAAGCGGCCGGGGGTCCGGTTTGTTGAGAGGAAACGGGACAGGCGCAGCAGACGATTTCGCCCCCTTGGGTCGGACACGGCCCATTCTCTTTGCGTCACCCATCACGCATCACGCATCACGAGATCCATCGCGCGGCATTATACTGGCCGATTCCCCTGCGCACAATGAAACCCGTTCGGGTATACTGGCGGCGCCGAAGACCGATGGCTCACAGCGAGCGCCGCTTCACTTCATGACCACCGACGACCTGCTCGACTCACTGCGCCCGCTTTGTCCCGATGTCGCGCCCGACATCCTGCAGGACTTCGTCAGCCGCATGGATGCGGAGTATTTTCGCCGGTTCGAGCCGGCGGCCATTGCGCGCCACATTGCGCTCGCCGCGCGGCTCACACCCGAACATCCCTGTGAGATTGCGATCGAAGAGCAGCCCGGCGAGCATTTCGCGCTGACGGTCGTCGCCTATGACTACTTTTCCGAGTTCGCCACGATCTGCGGGCTGCTCTCGGCGTTCGGCCTCAACATCGAGGAAGGACAGATCTACACGTTCGTCGAAGGCGCGGCGGCACCAGGGCGAACCGGCGCCCCCGGCAGTTTCCGCCGGCTCAAGATCCGTCCCGGCTTGAGCCGCAAAAAAATCGTGGATGTATTCCGCGTGCAACCCGTGCGCGGGGCTTCATTCGTCCCGGAGGACCGACAGCGGCTCAAGACCGAACTGACCGCGATGATCGCGCTCCTCGATGCCGGCAAGTTTGACGAGGCCCGGCAGACCGTCAACCGGCATCTGGTTGAGCAACTGGGCAAGCGGCGCGGGTCGTTCAGCGGCCTGCTCCACACCGTCCACATTACGTTCGACAACAGCCAATCGCCGACGGACACGATCATGGACATCCGCTCGGACGACACGCCGGCCTTTCTCTACGCCTTCGCCAACGCCCTGGCGATGCGCAATATTTACATTGCCAAGGCGCAGTTCGCCATCGAGGACGGCAAGCTGCACGATCGCTTCTACGTCCGCAACCGGCACGGCCAGAAGCTGACCGATCCCGTCGATCAACAGCATCTGCGCCTCACCGCCGTGCTCATCAAGCAATTCACCCACGCCCTCACCTGGGCGCCCGATCCCGCCAAGGCGCTGGAAGCGTTCGATCAATTCCTGGACCTCACGGTGCAGGACACCAAAGGCAAAGCGCAGCGGGAGGCCCTCGCCTTTCTGAGCGACAAGAAGACGTTTCCCCTGCTTGCCCGCCTGCTCGGCACCAGCGATTTCCTGTGGGAAGACTTCCTGCGCCGCCAACACGGGAATCTCCTGCCCCTCTTGCAAGGCTATCGCGAGGCGCCGCTCATCAAGCCGCAGGCCGCGCTGCGCAAGGAACTGGACCGGGTGGTGGACAAAGCCAGGACCGAGGCCGCCAAGAAGGATGCCCTGAACCGCTTCAAGGACCAGGAGCTCTTCCGCATCGACATGAAACACATGGTCGAAGCGTCGAGTCTGGCGGATTTCTCACAAGCGTTGACGGAACTCGCCGAAGTGATCGTGAGCCGAAGCCTGCGCGACTGCCAGGCCAAGCTCGACAAGCTGTATGGCGCGCCGAAGCTGGCCAACAAGAAGCCCTGCCCGTTCGCCGTACTCGGCATGGGTAAATTCGGCGGGCGCGAACTGGGCTACGCCTCGGACATCGAAGTGCTCTTCGTCTACGGCGGCGCGGGCCGCACAAGCGGCACACAGGGCATCGAGAACAGCGAGTATTTCGAGCGGCTCGCGCAAGAACTCCTGCAATGGATCGAAGCCAAGCAGGAAGGCATCTTCCATCTCGACGTGCGATTACGCCCCCACGGCGGCAAAGGCTCCCTCGCCAATCCGCTGGATGAAATCACCAGCTACTACAGCGCGACCGGGCTCACCGCTCCCTTTGAGCGCCAAGCCATGATCAAACTACGCCACATCGCCGGCGACGTTACCCTCGGCAAGCAGGTAGAAGCCCATCGCGACAAATACGTGTATAGCGGCGAGCCCTGGGATCTGGCCACGGCGCTGGACCTGCGGCGGCAACAGCTCAAGCAGCTGGTCGAGCCCGGCACGGTGAACGTCAAGCACAGCGCCGGCGGCCTGGTCGATATCGAGTACGCCATTCAATACTTGCAGCTCATGCACGGCCACAAATATCCCGTGTTGCGCACGCCGAACAGCATGCAGGCACTGGCGGGATTGGTGGAAGTCGGCATCGTGAGCCGGCAGGACGGCGAGAATCTCCGGAAGGCCTACCTCTTCATCCGCATGCTCATCGACGGGCTCCGCATGGTGCGCGGCAACGCCAAAGACCTGGTCCTCCCCCCGCCGGACTCCGACGAGTTCATCTTCCTCGCCCGCCGCGTCGGCTACACGACGGACGACTGGCAGGCCGGCGCCAGGCACTTGCAGACGGATATTGAAGAGCATATGCGGAACACCAAGGCGTTCTTCGAACGGACGTTTGGGGCGCTGGAGCCTACTTAACTCTGTCCATTGATGTTGCCATGCCTAGAGCTGAATCCGTCACAGTCTCGAACGACGCATTGGAGCAGGAAAGTGGTGGCAGGAACCGTTTTCCGCCGATCGAAACAAGGCCTCATCCCACTTCGACAGTACGCGCATCTTCGTGACGGCGGGCGAACACGGCGGCGTGAATCGTCAGCGGCCTATCTCGATGGAGCGGGCAATAGGGCCACTCGTGTTTCGGTCTCTCGACGCAGGCGGCCGAGCGGCGCCGGCTCGTCCCTTGTTCAGAACTTAGCGAATCCCTGGTGGAGTTGCAGTGCCCCCGTCGGGGAGTTGCAACCGAATTGAAGTGGCATGCCCGTCGGCATTTACGGCCGCTTCGATCTTGTCGCCTGTTTTGAGTTTGCTGGCGACCCCTTCGATCTTTGTCTCCGCATTCACGTGCATCCGCACTTCTCGGCCCGACATTTCCTTGACGATCAACTCCTCCCCTTCCCAATACATCACATCGCCTCGGACCACCGTGGCGGCCTTGCCGCTCTCCTGCGCCAACACTGCACCCGGCACGAGCAGAACAAGCAGTAGCATCAGTACGGCCATGATCCCCCTCCTAGTATGATTTCATGCTCCCAGCCCTCGCGCGGCCTCAAAGAATTCCACATCTACATATAGCAGTATGTAAATGCCACTACTATAGAAGGCACGCTTCATTCTATCAACCGTGTGATTAAAAGAAGTGGCTATCCCATAGACGTGTGGTCCTGTGCCGCAGAAAAATGCACAGCAAGAAGAGTGGGTTTGTCCCAAATCATTGACACCTTCCTGCGTCCTGCGTAGCTTGGTGTCATCATCCTGCCTCATCTTGCCAATCGGCGCGCGGTTCACCGGTCACGAGGTCGCCATGAAACTTCCACGCAAGCAAGCCGCAGTGGTTCGCGAGGCCATCGAACAGTGGAGACTCACGGGCGCCATTCCGGATAACCAGGCGGCGGCTTTGGCGGCCACGATCGAGGTGCAGTCGTTCGACTGGCGGCGGCTGGCGAAGTACTCGTTCTGGATCGCGCTGTTTTCCATCGTCTCTTCCGCCAGTGCCGCGCTGTCCGACCAAGCGTTGCAAGCGTTCCTGAAAGTCATGTTCGACTCCCCGGCCTTCGTCAAGTGCACGGCGCTGTCCTTGGTGGCCGCCGGGCTCTATCGATGGGGTCTGCTCCGGCGCGCGCAGGCACCGGACAAGGTGTACCGCAACGAGGCCATCCTCTTCCTCGGCGTGCTGGCTACGGCCGGTGCGATCTACCAGCTCGGCATGGCCCTCGACACGGGCAACGGCCATTTCTCGATCCTCTTGCTGCTGTCCTTTGTCATCTATGCGGCGCTAGGTATCACGCTCGACTCCAATTTGATTTGGGTCTTCGCGCTCGCGTCACTGGGCGGCTGGATGGGGACGGAGACGGGCTACCGGTCGGGATGGGGCGCCTACTATTTGGGAATGAACTACCCGCTTCGCTTCGTGCTGTTCGGAGCCGTGCTGACCGCCTGCGCGCTCGCGCTGGAAGAGCACCCGATCGCACGACGCTTCTCTCACGGCACACTGGTGATGGGTCTGCTCTCTCTCTTCATCGCCCTCTGGATCATGTCGATCTTCGGCAACTACGGCGATCTACGGAGCTGGCAGCGGGTGAAGCAGATCGAACTTTTCCATTGGTCGCTGCTGTTCGGCGCGGTGGCGGGGTGGGCCATTTATCACGGCTTGCGGCATGATAACGACACGACGAAAGGATTTGGCCTGACCTTCTTGGGCATCAACCTGTATACGCGGTTTTTTGAATTGTTTTGGGACCACGTTCACAAGGCCGTCTTCTTCGCCGTCTTGGGTGTGAGCTTCTGGTATCTCGGCAGCCAGGCGGAGGCGATCTGGAATTTCGGCAAACGGGACGAGCCCACGCCGGACAACACTCATCCGCACGGAGCCGCGTGAACCGGCCGCTCATGCCGTCTGCATTCTGCACAGCTGCGCGATTTGCCGCTGGACGCCGGGACGGACCCTGGTAAACGCCAAGCCGAACTCCCGCGGATTGGCCCAGCGGACGGTGGCCCCATCGATGATGAACGGATTGTCTGCATCCTGGGGAAAGATGCAACATTCCAAGTCCGCTCCGACGGGAACGGCCACGCGGCTCGTGACGCGGCAGCCCCAGGGAGATAGATCACGCAGCTCGCCCTCGCCGGCCACCGTGCGGCCCTTCTCGGAAAAGTGACTCCGCAAACGCACCGGCACGCGGGGGTGGCGACGCGCGTCCTTCGTCTCTCCCCGTAACCCAGACTGACTGTGCGGCTTCGAGCCCGGAATCTGATGAGCGCCCGGACGAGCCGCCGGTTCGGAAGGCGCAGCAGGGCGTCCGAACGCACGGTAGCCCTTCAGCGTTTCCGTCTGTCGCCTCAACCATTCCCCCGCCTGTTCCAGAAA
>CAZXRB010000125.1:0-8910 GCA_964642845.1 uncultured Nitrospira sp. | reverse complement strand
CATGCCGATGATGGCCACAAGCATGGAAAGGGGGATCACGGACGAGACAATCAGGCCCGCCCTCATCTGAAGCAGAAAGAGGAAAAGCACGGCGACCACGATTAAACCGCCCTCTGTCAGGTTCGTGACGGCCGTACGGACAGTCCGTTCGACCAGCTCTCGGCGGTCGTAGAAAATATCGATCTCCACTCCCGGCGGCAACGCCTTGTTGAGTTCTTTCAGTTTGTCCACGACGCGCGCGGCTACCTGCCGGCTGTTCTCGCCCTTCAGCATCATTGCGATGCCAACGACAGTTTCTCCCTTGCCATCGCGGGTCGCTGCGCCTTGCCGGATCTGCGCCCCCCGACGGACCGAAGCGACGGACCGAATAAACACCGGCGTCCCCCCGCGGGCGGCAACGACGATATTTTCGATGTCGCGGAGCGACTCGATCAGCCCGACTCCTCGTATCAGTTGCTGCTCACCGGCACGCTCCAGGTAGGCGCCCCCGACATTCAGATTGTTCTTCTTGAGGGCGTCGATCACCTGCGGCAGGGTCACCTTGAAACTGACCAGCTTGGCCGGATCCACTAGCACCTCGTATTGCTGCTCTTCTCCGCCATAGCTGTTCACCTCGATGACGCCTGGAACAGTTCTCAATTGGGGCTTGATAAACCAGTCGAGCAGCGTACGAAGCTCCATCAAACTGTACGGCCGAGGCGCGCCGGCACTCACGTTCAGGGTGAACTGAACGATCTCCCCAAGCCCGGTGCTCACCGGCGCGAGCTCCGGGATCACTCCCTCGGGAATTTGCTGCTGGGCTTCCAACAGTCGCTCCAGGACAAGTTGACGAGCACGGTAAATGTCGACACCGTCCTCGAACACCACCGTCACTTGCGAGAGGCCAAACTGGGAAATAGATCGGACCTCCTCTTTCTGGGGCAGGTTGCTCATGGCAACCTCAATCGGGAACGTCACGTACTGCTCCATCTCGAGGGGCGTGAAGGAAGGAGCTCTTGCGTTGATCTGCACCTGATTCGTGGTGACATCGGGAACGGCTTCGATCGGGAGATCGAATGCCGCGTAGACGCCCGCTACGACAAGTAGTACCGCGAAGAGAAGCACGGCGTACCGATAACGAATGCTCCAAGCGATCACGTGGTCAATCATGCTCGTGCTCCGATTGCAGTGCCTTGGCCAGAAACGCCGACTTCAGCTGAAACGCGCCTCTAACGACAACGGGTTCGCCTTCCTTCAGGCCCGCCGTGATTTCAACCCGCGGTCCGTCGCCGAGCGCTTCCACCTCACGGGCTTCGAAATGGAGATCCGCCTTCCGAACGAAAACAACTTGGCGCCGGTTGACCGTCTGCACCGCCTCCGACGGAACCGTCAGTGCCATGTGCGTGCCGGTGGTCGGAATCGCCAGATTGGCGAACATCTCGAGTTTCAGCTTCCCCGCCGGATTCGCGAGTTCGCATCGGACCGCGGCCGTGCGCGTCTGCGGATTGAGGATGTCCTTGATCGCGACAACACGGCCCTCGAAGATCTCTCCGGCGTAAGCGTCGACCGTGATGAAAGCGGGTTGGTTGATCCGGATCTTCCCTAAGTCCTTCTCGTATACCTGCGCCTCGATGTAGACGCGGCTCAGATCGGCGATGGAGAAGAGAACGCTGCCCGAGTCGACAACGTCTCCGGGAGCGGCTTCTGCCCTGATCACAACGCCGGCAAACGGAGCTCTGATCGCCGTCAACGCTGCGTCGCCCTCGAACGGCGCCCCAAATCGCCTGAGCCGGGTCTCGATGCCTGCAACCGTGCTTTGTTGCGCCCGCACGGCCTCTTCCATCGCTCTCGCATCGGCCTCGGCCGCCTCCGATTCCTTCACTGGAACGGCACCGATCTCGACTAGGTTCCGCGCGCGCTCGGCCTGGCGGCGTGCGTTGGCGAGTTGGATTCTCAACCGCTGTAGTTCCGCGCGGGCGGCATCTAGCTGGCTGGACAGCTCGCCGGCCTCGATATTGTCGAATCGAGCCAACACCTGCTCCCGCTCGACCCGGTCGCCGACCCTTGCAAGTACCTGCACCACGCGTCCGCGCGCCAGTGGGCGCAGATGGACGATGCGGCTCTCGACCGGTTGAACAGTTCCTGTCGCCTTGATCAGGGTCTCGACTTTGCCGGGTCGGACTTCTATGACCTCAATCCCCGCCCGTTTCTGCGCCTCCAGGCTCAACTCGACGGCGTTCGCTTCTTCGATGTGCTTGTCGCTGTGCGCTTCGTCGCCCAATCTTCCGGGCTTGGCCGCTTCTCCCAAATCCTTCTTCGCGCACGAAGCAAGCATGAGGCAAACGACAAACAGCACTGCGGTTCTCATTGCAGTTCACCTCCAGTGGCCCTCTCCAGTTCCGCCAGCCCGCGAAGCACTTCAAGCTTCGAATCGACGGCCGCCAGTTGCGTGTCAAGCAGGCGCCGCTGCTCATTCAGCACGTCCAGGAACCGGAGCTGCCCCAGCCGATATGCCTGCTGAATGACCTCCAGGTTTTTCTCTGCTTGCCGTAGCACCGTCTGATCCAGCGTCTGGTACGCCTGCCAAGCGCTCGCAAGACGGGGCCACGCTGACTCCACTTCCAGCGGGATCGACCGCTCCAGGAACTCCCTTCGGTACTTGGCGCTTCTGGTTCTCGCGATCGCCGCCTCGATATTGCCTAAGTTACGGTTCCGGCCGAACAATGGAATCGAGACGCCGACGCTCAGCACATCGTCGCGATCTTGCAACGTAGTTGGTACGCCTGCTGGAGTGAGGCCCAGTTGGTTGTCAAACCGCGAGAATACGCGGTGGTAGCTTGCCGAGAGAGTCACGTCCGCTTTGCCCTGTGAACGCGCAAGCATCGCTTCTGCTTCTCCCTGCTGCCGCAGGATCTCTGCCGCACGCAGATCGGGTCTTTCCTCCAGGGACTTCCTCTTGAGTTGTTCAAGCCCGAAAGGGATCGCGGCGGGCGGCCCGATCGCCGGAGGCTCGACACTTTGTGGATCCGGCAGGTCGGCGAGACGTGCCAGTTCGGCTCTGGCCGCTTGCATCCTGCCGCCCACGGCCGCGCGCTGTGCTTCGGTACGGCTCAGTTCGACAAGGAGCAGATCCCGCTCAAGCGCGGCCGCGTCCCCCTGAGCAACGCGCGCCTCCATCAGATCGAGCGAGCGTTGATAGCTTTCCCGCAACCGCTCGAAGATCTGCAACCGCTCGGCTTCCGTCGCATACTCGGCAAAGCGGAAACGCACCTCAAACCGAAGCTGGCGGACGCGCTCATCGTATTCGGCCTCCGCAAGCGCCAATTGTCTTTTGGCCACCTGCATCCGTTTAGAGCGCTTGCCGGCGGTCTCGAAGGTCTGCGAGACGCCAGCGCCGAACTGCTCCTCCCCGAGTGTTCCGAGCGGCCGACCTGTAGTTCCCGTCGCTTCCAGCGTTGGTGCGGGACGCACTCCGGCTTGGCGCAGGAGCCCTCGGGCTTCTTCTACGCGCTGCTTCGCCGCGAGCAACTCGCGGTTGTTTTCAATCGCTCTTGCTAGCAGAACGCTCGACGACACCTGATCGGTTTGAGGCCAGACAGGAATCGCCATGCATGCGGCTGCCAAACCAACAGTGAGTCGGTTGGGAAACACACAGACCTCCAAGGAATCAAGAATCAGATTCGGAGAGAGGTCAGACTCTGGGGGGGTGGTAAATCAGGACAGGTGGGCCTTCAACCACTGTCGGATCAGCGGGATTGACAGTGGTGATCACAGTCGCTCTGGCGTCGACAATCGCGGGTGTCAAGACAACCACATGCCTGCAGCAGCATAGGCAGTTGTCGTCGCCGGGTTGCGAACTGTTCTCCTTCGGAAAGCCGAAGCTCTCACATCGCTCAGGCGCAATCGCTTCGCAGGCGAACAGCTCCACTCCGATGAGGAGTAGAAACGCGAGTGCGACTACCCGATATACGAGCGAGCGGCTCACAAATCTAATTCTATCTCACAATGCCGCTCCAAAATCAAGGTGATCCAGCGCAGCGGGATGTAGCCGACAGCGGCTCCAGCGCGCGTTTTCACCTTGAGCACGCCGGACCAGCCGGAAGGGTTGTTGGTGGGGCCGAGTTGGGAGAAGCCGTAGCCGTTGCCGGCACCGCCGGCGAGGATCAGGTCGGCGTTTGGGGTGAGTTCCAGGAGGGTGCCGTCAGCGAGGTTCGAGCGGCACCCGTGGATCTTGAGGGGAGAGGCGGGGGAGTCCGGCGGGGCGATGATGGAGGGGCCGGGGGGCGGTGTGCGGCGTTCGAGAGGCCGATTTGCCGATGGCGGGTGCCTCCACAAGAGGAGTGCATTGTCTGCTCCCTTAAGTTCCGCTTCGTATGGCTTTATTGCAACTCAGTTGCATTTGACATATACTGGACCTTCAGGATTCGCACCATGCACTCCTTTATCGCCAACCCTCGAACTTGGAGGCCAAGGAAGTGGTTCTTCTGGATGCACCTCTACGCGGGCCTCGTGGTGGGCCTGTTGGCACTGGTGATAGGCCTGTCCGGCGCGGCGCTAGTGTACTCGCCGGAGCTGGAAGTGGCGCCAAGATGGGCTTCGGCGCCCGTGGCAAAGCCAATCGCGCTGGATGACCTGGCGCGCGTGGCGGCCTGGCAATATCCAGGCTTTCGGGTGGAGGACATCAAGTTCAATTCGGCGGGGGATGCCACGCAGGTTCACATCAAGAAGGGCGAGGCGAAGGAAGATAAGGGCAGCAAGCGGCCGGGTACGGATCTGCAATTGGTTGTCAATCCAGAGACTGGTGCGGTGCTCAGGGCCGTGGACCGGCACGTGGGCTTCTGGAACTTCCTGCGCAACCTGCACCACGATCTGCTCGCCGCCAAGACCGGCCGGCTGGTGAACGGCATCGGAGCGCTGGCGCTGTTCACGCTGTGCGTGACGGGGATGGTGATCTGGTGGCCGGGTCCGAAAATGTGGAAGCAGAGGACTACGATCACCAGCGGCACAGGTTGGAAGCGCTTCAACTGGGATCTGCACAGTGCGGGTGGATTCTGGCTGGCTTTGGGTCTGGCGTTCTTCTCCTTCACTGGCTTTCAGTACGCTTTTCCCGAAGTCACCAAACACGGGCTGCGCCGGGTGACCGGGAGTCCGGAAAGGCCGAAGAAGCCAAAGCTCGTGGAGCGGAGCGGCAAGATCGCAGATCTTGAGACGGTCGCGGCCAGAGCAAAGGCCGCAGTTCCGGATGGACGCCTGGCGCAAATCAAGCTGCCGAAGAAACCGGACGAGACGTTCGAGGTGCGGATGAAGACGGCTTTCGACGGGCACCATGAAGGGAACAACAAGGTGTTCTTGGACCGCACCACGGGGGAGGTGCTACTGGTGGATCGCTTCGACCGCCTATCGCTGACGAATCGTGCAATCGAATTGCTGGAACCGTTGCACAATGCGCGCTTCATGACGTTGAACGAAGCAAGCGTCGTGGCGCGCTTGCCATGGATCTTAGTGGGATTGGCGCCGGGACTGCTGTTCATCACGGGATTCCTGATGTGGTGGAATCGGGTGGCCTCGAAGAAGCTGGCGGCGTTACGAAAGCTGCAAGAAGCTGCCAGCGTGGAACGGGCCGCGCGGGCGGCAGGGATCGCATTATTGGCCTTGCTGGCGCCGTGGCAGTTGGGCGCGCAGGAGAGCGTGTTGAGCGGGCGCGTTCTCGATCCTAGCGGGGCCGCGGTGGGGGGCGCGAAGGTGACGCTGCGCACATCGCCAGAGAGGGCCGTGAGATCGCAGACGGAAGGGCAGTTTGAGTTCCGGAACGTGGCGCCCGGCGAGTGTCCGGCAAGGATTGAGGCAGCCGGTTTCATGCCGTGGCACGGAACGCTGAAGGCCGGCGCCGATGCCGAGGTGCGGCTGGAAGTGGCGGCGGCGGTCGAGTCAATCACGGTGAACGCCGGGACACTCGAGGAGCAGCGCCTGGAGGAGCCGCTGGTGAGCACCAGCATCGGCCGCGCGGACATCGCGAGCCGCAACAACCGCCGCCTCAGCGACGTCGTGGCGCGGATGCCCGGCGTGTTTCTGACGGGGCCTTCGGGCGGCGAGAAGGACATTCGTGTGCGCGGGCTCGACAAAGAGTACTCCCGTACGCAGATCGACGGAGTGATGATCCCGGACGGCGGGGAGAAGCGCGAGCTGCAACTGAATCGCATTCCGTCGTCGGTGGTGGAGTCGGTCCGGCTGATCCGGAATCCGACGGCGGAGTTCGAGAGCGACGGACTAGCGGGGCGAGTGGATGTGCAAACACGGCCGATCCCGGAAGGGTTCCACGTAGATGGGCGCTTGGGCTATGGCGCGCGCCGGGCGCGAAGGAATGACCTGACGCAGGGCCAGTTGTCCATGGGGTCGCGGTTCAGTCGGCGTTTCGGTTTCACGGCGGGCTACAACTACATCAACGACACCCTGCCGATCGACCGCACCAAGCTGCTGGCCAACGGGAATGCTGAGTTGGAGGACGAGCGCCAGCACCAGCGGTCGGGGAACTTCTTCGGCGACCTCGGGATCTACACGGTCCAGCTTGGCGATTTCCACGTGAAGTCGGTAGTGCTAGACTTTTCGACCGACATGAGTAAGCTGAAGTCGAGCGAGAGCAGGGCCGGCACGCTTTTGAGCCGCTCGGAGGAAGCGGAACAGAAGTCGCAGCAGACGCGCGGGCTGGCGCTGACGCATCAGTACACGCGCTCCTGGGGACTGGTGTGGGACACACAGGCGGCCTTCTATCGCAGCACGGAGGATAAGGACAAGCTTGCGCAGGCGTTCAAGGTGCGGGACGGCGTGCCGACGCCCGACAAGCGGACGCCGGAGCTGGAAGCGAAGGCGGACCAGACATGGAACTTTTCCACGGCTGCCGCGCTGCCGTTTCGCCTGGGAGTGTGGAACGATTTGAAGTTCGGCGCGGCGTTCCGGATGCGCGACCGGTTCCGCGACAAAAGCAAGTACGAGATCGATGTGACGGGTGCGCAGAAGGACTCCAGCACGCCGAAAGACCGCTACAACCTGACCGAGGACTACCAGGCATACTTCGTGCAAGACCGGTTTCGCTTCACCGAGCGGCTCTCGATCATGCCGGGCGTGCGGGTGGAGCGCGTGGCGCTGAATGCGGGAAACCCGCTGGCGCAGGCGGACCAGCGGGGGTTTGTCGACGTGAATCCGTCGGCGCACCTGCTGTACCGGCTGCGGCGCAACATGAGCGTGCACGCAGCGGTTTCACGGGGGCTGGCGCGGCCAAAGTTCGACGAGCTGTCGCCATTCGAGAACGTCAGCTCGACGAAGATCGTGATCGGCAATCCGGACCTGGAGCCGACGCGGGCGTGGAGCTACGACCTGGGCCTAGACTACGCGACAAGCCGCATGTCGTTCTCGGTGAATGCGTTTCGCAAGACGATCCGGGGCGTAATTGAAGAGGTGGATACACTGGAGAACCGCGGCACGCTGGACATTTACCAGGTGCGAAACGTGGGCAACGGCTGGCTGCGGGGAATCGAGATCGAAGAGCGGCTGCGGATGCCCTCGTCGGCGCCAGTGTGGGCGAGGGCGTTTTCGCTGTGGTCGAACCAGACGTTCCTCAGCAGCCGGCTGCTGGCGGCCAACGGCTTCTACCGCCCGTTCAAGGAGCAGCCGGGGTGGATCGCGAACGTGGGCCTCGACTTCAACAACGATGAGCGGAGCGGTACGTCGGTGT
Organism: uncultured Nitrospira sp.; assembly: GCA_964642845.1. Classification (GTDB taxonomy): domain Bacteria; phylum Nitrospirota; class Nitrospiria; order Nitrospirales; family Nitrospiraceae; genus Nitrospira_D. The sequence goes on along the minus strand of CAZXRB010000125.1, from coordinate 1,202 downwards.
CGATCATTTCGAACTTTACTGCGCGACGGTATGACTACAAGACATCGGGCGATGTGACAGGCAAAGGCGGCTCGTCGAACTTCGATATGGCGGTGTACCAGAGGGTGCGCGGCAACTGGCGGCTGTTCGCCGAGCTAAGTAACCTGATGAACCGCGACCGGAGCGAAGACGAGATGTTTGTCAGCGGCATGGTGAACCGCAAAGCTGAGCGCTATGGGCGGACGGCACTGTTCGGCATTGCTTTCGGGTTCTGAATCACTCTTCGCGCGAGCGGCAAAACGATTGACCCCCACTCTCGGAATACTCGACGCGAAGATTCACTTCAGGAGAGCTAATCGTGCCGTGCGCGACGCTAGATCTGTTCGACTGGGATCTTCAGGGGTTTGTATAAAGCAGGATGTACCCGAGGGTGGCCCCGGCGGGCGTCTTCACTTTCAACACGCCGGACCAGCCGGAGGGGTTGGTGGCGGGGCCAAGTTCGGCGAAGCGGTAGCCGGTGCCGGAGCCGCCGGCGAGGATGAGTTCGCCGTTGGCGGTGACCTCTAGGAGCGTGCTGTCAGCGAGGTTGGAGCCGGGGCCGTGGATCTTGAGGGGCGAGGTGGTCGAGTCTGGCGCGGTGATGACGGTGGGGCCGGCGGCGAGGCCGGAGGCGACGTGCGGCGCCTGGGAGGCCCAGGTCCGGGCGTAGGCTTTTTGCGGATCGTTGCCCTGCTGGAGACAGGCGCCCCAGAGGTGAATGTCGCCGGTGGTCCAGTCGTCGCCGTTGGCGGCGTACTGGCGGACAACGATCCAGAGGCCGGTTTGGCCGCTCGCAAGGGTACCGGTGATCTTGAAGCGCTGCCACGACGTCGTGAGCGTGATCTGTGTCGGACCGGCGAGGTAGGCGGCGTAGGCGTTGTCGACGATGGCGAGGGAGACCTTGCGCGTGCCGGACGCGACGCGCGCCCAGACATAGAAGGTGTACGTGCCGCTGTCGGCGAGCCCGGCGATCTGCTGCTGGATCACGGGTGCACTGCTCACGGCCGTGATGATGTCGGCGGTCTGGTTGCCGTCCGGAGCGATGACGGCGTTCGAGGTCACCGAGCACGAGCCGCCGTTCTTGTCCCAGGTGGTGGCGGCGAAGTCCTCGGAGTGCTTCGCCATGTTTTCGAGCGGGCCGCCGATGGTCTGGTGCGGGCCGCAGTCGATAGCTCCGGTGAAGG
>CAZXRB010000124.1:0-8931 GCA_964642845.1 uncultured Nitrospira sp. | reverse complement strand
CCTGACTCTCCTTCTCTCAAATCAGTGTCCAAGAAAATCGTGGGGCGGGGGACCTTTCGCAAACACTTCGCAAACGAAGACGCGCGCGGCTCAATCAAGGGGTCAAAGCGAGAAGGCTGGCACTCGTGAAAAAGCCGACGGTTTGCTGGACGTTGATGTCGACCGAATGTCTCCCTCAAGCCGGTTGGCAGTTGAGAGACCGGAGATCGTCGCCTCCGAGGATGGTAAAGGCGCGGCCGTACACGTTCTGTACAGTCGCCTGGGCATGGCGACTGACCTTGCCCATACGTGTTGAAACCAAGGCAGGGTGACTTGTGTTGAGAGCTTGTTGCTGGCGTCAGTATCGCAATGCCGTCGCTGCTTACGGTTGCCATCGCCCCCGTACGGGCAGTCCCCCGGACCCGGGCACACCGGAACACCCTGTGGGATGGCCGCGATGAGGAGCCGAGAACCAGTGCGGCAAGCAAGCAAATCACGGCTCACTCGAACAGGTGAAACGCGATGAGCCGGATTCCGGCCCATTTGCGAAATGTTATCGATTCGGTTTTGCGAGATTCGGCCCGGCTGGCTGGCCGCCGAACCAATCCCGCTTCCCGGTTAGCCTGAATTGACTTTTGTCTCAAGGAGATTCCATTGAAGATGAAGTTCCTGGTTTTTGTCTTTTTGCTGAGCGCCGTTTCGCGGTTGGCCTCAGGGGCAGTCGTGTACACCTACACGCAGAACATATCGGGTGCATCGGTCACCTTCAGCCGGACCTTGCCGAACTATCTCGGGGTGGGAGACACCATCCAATTCGGTCTCCTCGACATTTCGGTGTCCGGCGGCGGGGCGGTGTCCACCATTGTCGATCCTTTGGTGATGACCAGAACGGCGGGCGGCTTGACGATCGACTCGTGGACGCTGAACTTCAATCCACCCATCGTTTTCTTCGACGGGCTCCAGAACCAAGCCATGGTTTCGGCGACGGTGACAGAGTTTCTATCAGGAGGGTTCTCGTTCACCTGCGCCCTCAACAGTCCTTGCGACATCAACCAGTTGGGCGGAAGCGGGGTGTTGGCATCCTTTGGGCTCAGCCCGGCGGGCGGAGGCCAGAGCTTCGGCGCGCCCCTGAGGATTACCGTTTCCGAAGCACCGGACCCGCCTCCGCCTTCTGGGGAGGTTCCGGAGCCGCATAGTGTTGCGCTCGTGGGAGCGGGAATGGGAGGCTTGGCTCTGCTGCGCCGCCGGTGCAAGCAGGGAGGCAGGCAATGCGGATGATGGCGTGGTTGCTCGTCCTCGGAAGCCTTTCGTAGCTGATGCCGCTCCGGGGGGATCTGATCCGCGGAGCGGACAGGAGCTTGCGGGTGCTGGCGTATCCGGGTGACGACTTCCGCGGGAGTTCCGCTTGCCCGCCCGGCCCTTCGACCTGCCATTGTTCCCCGCAATAGCGACGGCAGCGGGAGATGAGCGGCGACGCAAACCGCAGCGCTGCGACAGCCCCCGGTGGATTTCACGGCCATCGGCCCCCGCCGGTGTGAATGTGCTGCTGATCGGCGGCCGCTGTCGGGATGGCCGTGAGACGCCCACCGTGGACTCGACCGAAGTCTTCCAACTGCCGGACCAAACCATCTCGGGGCCCTCGCTCGCTTGAGGTTCGCACGGCGGCGTCAACGCAGAGGGCGTGGACATCGACACCGCGGAACTGCAGGACCGCGCAAGAGACGGCCGTGCCTTGCTTGAAGCCAGGATGCAGAGCGTCCGTCGCGGCCACGCCCCTGTCGCTGGCACCCGGTCCATGGCGACGTGCTTCTCACCGGCGGATTCAAACAGGGCCAAGCGCTTGCCTCCACCGCGATGTTTCTTCCGGTCGAGGGAACGGTCCTCATGAGCCGTTTGGGCCAAGATTACGAATGTTCAAGCATGGATTGCCAACGAAACGCAGGACTCTACGCTTGTGGTCTGTTTGTTCTTTGTTTCATTGGTTTGGGAACTGCAGCCGGAGCTCCGGACGGACCATTCGTGATTGAATTCGACTCCGTCGGCGAATACTCCGAATTGGAAGTCTCAAGCCGTTCCGTCCGCCTGTCGGGACGCGTTGCCGGCGCGGTCGAACCCCGCCGGATGCGCTGGCAGGTTGCCCCATCCGGGCTTGGCGGCGCCGTCGAGATGCAACGGGATGGACGCTGGTCGACGGATCCCATCGCCCTGGCTCCTGGCCGCAACGAGATCACGATCACGGTCTGGGATGGCAAGGGTCACTCGGAACAAAAAGGCCTCGAAGTCTTTCGTACTTCGACCGACCCGTTGCCCGATCGCTCCGGGGTTGTCGACATAGGCGGCCGCACTGCTGTCCCCTATCTGGTGCATGGCAACGTAGCGGTGCTGGACGGCTGTATTGAGATTTCGCCCGCCCTGCTGCCTGACCCCAAAAAGGGGATCATTCCAGGAGCCATCGTCAACCCCGGGTGACTATTCACGCTGCACCACTCGGACGTGGCGAGAATTTGACCGCTGGCTCGCCTGGCAATCGCACTTTACGGGCACTACGAGCACAGCGGCGTGTGGAACACGCGAAGCGAGGTGCGGAAGATTCGTCATGGGGTTTCGTTTTGAGTCGCCAGCTCGGCCACCCTCTGGCCGTTGCTTGTGGTTTTGTGCGGACCGGAGTCGAACGTCAGGCCAAGCGTATCGGCGCGCCCGTTGTCGGCCGCCGCCAGGGCGGCTTTCACCACGGCGATCGCCTTCCTGAGTTCTTCGACGCTCCGGTACTCGACGCTGCGGCCTTCAAAGGACAGGCGTAGCATGCCGCTGGCCAGTGCCGCCTCCAGCGCTTCGAGTTGGGTCTGCGAGTAGGCCATCGAACCGTCGGGATCGGGTCACGATAGGAGCAGGGAAGGATCGACCGCATAGACTCGTGAGCAGGTTCGGTCGAGCCGATGCCCACGATCGCGCGCTTGAGCGCTTATCGCATCTTCTTTTTCAGCAACGAGGGTATGGAGCCCCGCATGTTCCCATTCAGCGTGAGCGGGCTCTGACAAAATACTGGCTCAGGCCAGTGGCTTTAGCGGAAGCCAGCGGGTTTCCGGACGGTCCCAGCCTTCAGGTGACCCCGCCGCGGACCCGCTTAGATTCCTTGAATACGATTTACGTGGATCCTATGAAGCTCTTTCTCCTTTGCTCACTTAGCCTTTCTCTTCTCTCCGCCCAAGAAGCAAGCCCCATCGCCTGGCGCGCCGCTGCCCGCATGGAAACCGCCCGCACCGCCCATTGTGCTGTCGGAATCAGCGAGGGCAAAGTGCTCATCATCGGCGGCGCCAGCGCGGATGGCCCGCTGGCCGCCACCGAAATCTACGGCCCCGGCGACCAATTCACCCCCGGCCCCGCCATGAAAGCCGCCCGTACCGGCCATACCTGCACACTCCTCCCCGACGGCCGCGTCCTCGCCGCCGGTGGCGCCGATGAGTCCTCCGCCGAGGTCTGGAATCCCGAAACCAACCAGTGGACCGAAGCCACCGGAGACCGCTTCCTCCTCCGCGGCCACACCGCCACCCTCCTCCGCGACGGCCGCGTCCTCCTCGCCGGCGGTCAAAGCGGCGACACGCCCACCACCACCCTCGCCCTCTACGACCCCGCCGCGAATGAAATCCGCGTCCTCGGCGCCACCCTGATCGATCCCCGCGAAGGCCACATCGCCGCGCTCCTCTCCGATGGCCGTGTCCTCCTCGCCGGAGGCCGAGGCCTCCTCGGCGCACTCAATACCAGCGAACTCTTCGACCCCCAAACCGAATCCGAAACCCTCGGCCCCATCATGGGCATCCGCCGCGCGTACCCGGGCGCAACCATCCTGCCCGACAACCGCGTCCTCGTCACTGCCGGTACCGATTTCAATGACGAACTCGCCAACGGCGAACTCTACCTCGAATCCGAAAACCGCTGGGAATGGATCTCCGCCCCCATGGCCATGCCCCGCCGCCGCCCCCTCGTCCTCCTCCTCCCCTCCGGCCAGGCCCTCATCGCCGGCGGCGAACTCGGCGGCCGCCCCGTCGGCGATACCGAAACTTTCGATCCCTCCGCCAATCTTTTCCTCACCGTGGGTGACCTCACCGCCCCCCGCTCCGCGATCGCCGGTGCCCTCATCCCCGGAACCGCTCAGGTCCTCGCCACCGGCGGCACCGGAACCGACGGCCCCAGCCCCCTCTGCGGCGTCCTCACCACCCCCACCCTCTCCATCGCCACTCGAAACGTCCGCAACCCCTCCGACTTCGATGTCGCCGAATCTGTCTCCATCCGCGGCACCGGCTGGCAGGACAACCAAGCCGTCCGCTTCACCCTCACCGCCGACGGCGTCAACATCAATAACCGTCTTACCGTCGCCTCGGCCGCTCCCGCCAGCGGAAATTTCCTCGTCAATGTCTTCACCGCCACCAGCAGTGACGTCGGCAAGTCCTTCGTCCTCACCGCCACCCAGGGCAACACCGCCGTCACCACCGCCACCGTCTCCTTCAGCGTACGCGTGCGGAGCACTCTCAGCTTCATAGCCCAGCCCACCAGCGTCGTCGCCGGAACTCCCATCACCTTCAGCTACACCCTCGGCGGCACGTCCAACGTCGGCCCCATGAACGGCACTTTGACGTTCACCGTCGGGCCGCTTTCTCGCAACCTCGCCGTCTCGTCGCAGACTCCCGGTGCGGAACGCCAGCACACCATTTGCTGCATCAACACCCCGGGCATCTACCAAGCTTCGATGTCTTATACCGGCGACAGCCGCTACCAGCCTGAGTCGATTAGCATCATCTCGCCTCAGATCTCCGTCACCCCCCTCACCCTTCAGGTCTCCTCCTCGCTCACCAACCTCACCTTACTCGAGGAAGTCAACATCCCCATCACCTTCGGCGCCCCGCCCGCTGTGACCACCGTTGTGCCTGCCCCCACCGGCACCCTCACCGTTCGAGGCACCGGAATCCCGGATACCGTCCTAACCCTCACTCCCTCTCCCCGCGGCAACATCAGTTCCACCAGCTTCCGCTTCCGCCCCACCCTCCAAACCCGCACCAACGCCGCCTTCCTCATCCGCTACTCTGGCGACGCTAACTACCCCGCGCAAGATACCGGCCTCATCTTCCCTGTCTTCCCCGCCCGCACCACCACCGCCGCACCCGGCGCCCCCCACTTCGGCATCGGCGAACTCTACTCCATCCCCGTCAGCATCAAGTTCCCATCTGAACTCGGCATCCTCACCCGCAGCGTTCGCGTCGACCTCATCCGCAACACCGTCATCCTCGCCCAACTCAACTTCCCTCTCATCAATGTCGGCGCGGGCGAGGCCAATTCCAACCTCCTCTTCCCCGTGCCCTTCGATACCCGCAATGTCATCGTCACCTACCCCGGCGGCGGAGATCTCGCCGCCTCCTCCGTCACCCTCCCCGTCCAGCGCCGACTCATCCCCACTCAGTCCACCATGCGCTTGATCGCTTCACCCACCCTCCAACCCGTCACCCTCCAGGTCACCATCAACGGCTGCCCGCCCGCCGCCGATTGCGCTACCCTCCCCGCGCCCTCCGGCACCGTCCGCTTCTTCGACGGCGACCTGCTCCTCGGCGAAACCCCCGCCCGCAGCGCTGGCGCCGGACTCGCCTCGGCCTTGCTCGGCAACATTGTCCGCCCCCCCGGCACCCGCCAGTTCCGCGTCCAATACACCGGCGACTCGGTCTATGCCGGCTCCACCTCCAACTCGCTGCCCGTGATCGTGCAGTAAATGGCGCCCGGCGCCGGATCCGCTGGATCGCCGCCGCGAGGCTCACCCGCTTCGGGTACTGGTCGTGATACGCGAAGATGCGCTGCTCATCGCCCTCCATCTCGGTGATCAGTTCCGGGATTTCGCGCAGGAAGGCCACGAGGTTGTCGACCAGTTCCGCCGGGTTGATCAGCTTTGCTTACCTCCCAAGGCGCGCTCAACGAGCAAACGAGGCTTCACGGCCTCAAGCATCTTCCGCGCGGCCTCGACCACGGCCGCGTCTTCAGTGTCGGCCTCGATATCGAACGCCTTGTACCGGACGCCGCCGATCTCCACCTCGTCGCCACGGGCGGGTGCTGCGGGCAAGTCCGCCAGCCGCACGAACAGCACGGCAAAGACTCCAGGCGAAGCCTCTTCGGTCTCCCGCGCCGGCTGAAACACCGCACGGATCGAGGCCTCGCCGCCAGTCTCCGGCAAGTACGTGACCTCTCGCCCAAAGACCCGCAGGCAGGCCTCATCCATCCGGCTGACGGAATCAGCGAACGCCATCAGGAGAGGAACGCCCCGTTCAGCCGCACGCGCCCCGTAGCGTCGCCGTCGGCCGCGGCCCTCACTGCAACGCCGATCAGCTTGTTGCCGGTCGCGGTCTTCGTAGCGCGCTTATTCGTGTTGTCCCAGTAAACAAGGTCGCCAGCCGACCAAGCCGTGCTGCCGCCAGTCTCCCGCGTCAGGTCAAAGACGCCCTCAACCTGGAACTCCCCTTCGGCGCCGCTCGCGTAGTCCGCCGCAGCCACGCCAAAGATCGAGCCCACCAGCGCGCCGCCGCCCGAGCTCACCGCATAGGGCGCGGTGAGCGTCAGCGTCTCTCCACGTTGAATGAAGTTCTTCATCGCTCAGCCTCCTTGTTAGCTGCCCACGTTCTTTTGAAGCCCGCGCCAGTCAATCGCCTTGGCCCCGAAGTCCAGGCGCGCCTTGATCTCGACGCCATCCACGTCGAAGCCTTGCCGCGTCTCGATGTACACGCCGTCCTGGCCTTCGAGGTAGGCGTACTCGATCGTGTCGATCTGGTCCGGCGATGCGAACAGATACCACGCCGTCGTGCTCGCGGCATCGAGCCGCGGTTCGGCAATCGGCGTCAGCGCGCGGATGTAGTCCGGCACGAGATCCGCCGACTTCGCGGGCGCCAGATTCGGCGCGATCATCTGGAAGGCCGTGAGCTGCAAAGCCACCGGCACCACCAGGTAGCGCGGCTGCACGTTCAGCACCGTGACGCCGTCGAGCCCCTTCTGTTTGGCCATTGCCGCCATGCCCGCCCCCAGTCCGGCCAAGGCCAGCGCGCTGCCCGCGCCCGTGTTGAGGTTCGCGTGGTTGGCATGAAACAGCGTCACGCCGTCGCCCATCGCCGGGTTCGTGGTGATGATGCCCCACACCGTGTCGCTTTCGAGCGTCGCCGCCGCCACGCCAAAGCCTGCGGGGATCCGGGTGAAGGCGCTCAGATCGTCGTTGATGATCGTCTGGCGCGTGATCGAAACGATGCGGCCGTAGGTGGCGAGCTTGTAGGTCTCCTTCGATTCGGCGATCGAGCCGTGGGTGAACTCGCCCTTCTCGTTCACCTTCATCAAGCTCGGCGCTTCGCCCAACTGCACGGCGTTGATGTTCTTGAAGTCCACCGCCGAACGCCGCCGCGAGAACGGCAGGAACGTGCGCGGGTAGGCCTCGTAGGCTTGCCGCAGCGTCTTGTTGGCGACGTCGGCGAGGATCGAGGGGAAGTCCGAGGTCGAGAGCGCGAGCTTGGCGATCTCGTGGCGCGGCAGCCGCCGAGTGCGCGTGCCGGAGAGTTCCAGACACTCGCGCGCCAGGTCGAGCAGCGTCTGCCCGGTCCAGTCACGGCCCAGGTCTTCCTTCAGGGGGAAGACCGCCGGATCGTAGCGGTGCAAGAGCGCCGCCATGATCCCGGCGCGGCGGGTATCGGTTTCATCGCGCGTGACCACGGCGGCCGCGCTGCGGATCTCGGCCTTTCCCGAACGAATGGCCGCATCGTCGAGCGCCAGCTTGCGGAACTCCTCAACCGAAGTGCCCGCCTCGACATGCTGAGCGACCAGCCGCGCGTCGACTTCCAACGTGCGGCCGACTTTCTCGATTTCCCGGATGCGCGCGCGTTCGGCCAGTGCCGCGGCCTGCCGCTCGGCATCCAGATTGACCTTCACTTCGTCACGGGCCTCTTCGCCCGCGGCGGTAACGATGGTTTCGTCCATCTTCTGCTCCTGTGGGCCAGTTGCCCGTTCGAACTTGAATCCCGCGCCGGGGTCGGCGCCGATGGGAACAAGCGAGACCTCTTCGGGTTCCCAATCGGTCACCAGCACCTGGCGCATAGCCGCATTTTGCGGCGTAACGTCTTCCACCGCGTGAATCGCCACGCCCATCGAGGCATTGCGCAGGATGCCGTCCTGGACGTCCTGCCAGATCGGATCCACGTCGGCGCGCTTGGAGAACCGCACGGCCGCCTTGCCTTGACCGTTTTCGATCCACGCCCGCGCGATCACGCCGATCACATCGTCGACCGTGAAGTCGCGATGGGAGTTCAGTAGCGGAGCCGAGCCACTGCTCATGCGGCCCATGCGGATCGCGCCCGGCTCCATCGAGAAGCGCATCTCGAAGGGGCCGCGCGCGTCGTAGCGGCGCACCGCCGCGCCCGTGTACCAGGTGAGCGTCGCCGTGCGTTCGTCGCGGTCGGCTGGAGCGAGCGCCTCAAACTGCGCTTCCAGCCGTTCTCTCGTTAGGGTCATTTTGAAGCTCCTTCTGTTGCGCGCCGCTCTGCGTGACGCGCCGCGGATCGCAGTCGAGCACGATGCCGCGCTCATCAAGCAGCCGGTTGATCTCGGCGATCTGCTCGAGCTGCGCGTCGGGGTCGTAGCCCTGCTCGGCAATCGCCTGGCGCAGCGTGAGCGTGCCCGTGCGCAGCCGGTTCAGCGTGGCGATGGAGTCTTTGTACGGATCGACGCTGCCGAAGCCGGGCGGCGTCCACTCGGCGCGGAACGGCCCAGGCTCTGCAATGGCGCCGGCGGCATAAGCCACCGTGAGAAAGCGCTCCCAGACCGGCGCGCACAGCATCGGGATGAAGGTCAGCCAGCGGAATCCTTCGATGCCGTTGCGGAAGCTCAACAGCCCGGCGCGGTAGCTCGAGTAGTTCACGCGCGAGAGATCGCCCGTCAACTGCT
>CAZXRB010000123.1:0-8974 GCA_964642845.1 uncultured Nitrospira sp. | reverse complement strand
TGCAATCAGGATGTTCACTTCGTCACCTCTCACACAATGATGTGCTCATGAGCGAGAGATAACATGCCGGCATGACAGAATATGTCATGCACATACGAAGCGGGGAGTTACGAGTAGCGATTCAGAGCCTTGACCAGTTGGTCCCTAACGATCCGCACCAGCCTGGGCGGACTGAGCACTTTCGCTTCTTTGCCCCAGGACAAGACCCACCAGGCGATTTCGTCCAACCCACCGGCGTGCATGGTCACTTCCACAGATCCGCCCTTGCCGTTCTTGACCTGCTGAGTGGGATGCCACTGGCGTTCCTTCATGAGATGGGCGACATCAGGGCTGAACCAGATCTTCACTTCCTGAGGAGGTCCTTCGATCAAGCCGAACTGCTTGCCGTACCGGTCTCTTGCAGAATATGACGGTGGGATTTCAAAGCGTTCTTCCGTCAGCCGAATGTCTCTGATTCGGTCCACTAAAAAGAGTCGTGCTCTGCGGGACCGATGTGAGTAGCCGGCGATGTACAAGCCATGGTCGTAGAGAAGCAGTTCGTAGGGATCGACGCGGTAGGTGGCCGCCTTGTCTGCATACGGCTTCTTGTATGTGAATTCCACTGTAAGCTGGAGAAGAAGCGCCGTACGAAGATCGCGCAGGAGACTGTTCTTTGTCGCGTACGACCGCGTGCCCCGCTGAAGCGGCGTGAAGACTTTGACGATCCGCTCCAGATGATTGGCGGTCCTGGCGGGAAGAGAGGCGGCCACTTTGGCGATGACCGTATCCAGATCGTCCAAGAACGGAGTGCCCTTCAAATGGCTGAGATTCGCTCGCGCCAATTGCAGCGACATCAGTTCGTACCGGTTTAATGTGACTGGAGGCAATCCCTGATATCCGAGCGGCAGTTGCCAGAGCTTTTCTCCCGGCTCATCCAAGGCGGTCAGCGGATGGTCCTCGGCTTCGATTTCCTTTAAATCCCGATGGACCTGCCTTCGGCTGACCTCGAACTCCAGTGCGAGTTCTTTGAGCGTGCACGCTCGACTCGCCAGCATGCGCATCATGCGGGCAAGGCGCTCTGCTTGACTGTAACGCTTTGGGCGTCTGCCTGGTCGGTGATTGGCTGGCACAGGTTGGAGAGTTGCCCCGACTGAACTATTGCTCCGGCTTAGAGTTGCGCCGAGCTTCCTCTTCGGCCATTCGCTGCCAGGCCGCTTCTTTCTCAAGCCGAATTTCGTGCATCACGTCGACCATGGTGGCATTCGGATTCTTCTGTCGCATGCCGGCGAGGCGCAAGCGCAACGCAAGTTCGGTGAGCTCGATGCCTGTTTGGAAATTCGCCGACATGCGATCCAGTTCCGCCTGGCGGTCGTGCGTCTTGTTGGTCATTCGGCCCTCTCAAGCATCAACGCGGCTGAAGTGTACTCGACGCCTCGAATTTGAGCAATCACGAAGAAGGAGGTTGCGGCCGCTCCGCCGCCAGCTTCTTGCGGAGGTATCTCCTGCTCATCGTCGTGATCACGAAGGCGAGGCCGATGGCGATGGGGACGAAGACGGCCGAGGCGAGATGGGCATTCTTAAGCCAGCCCATTTCTTGAAGCCCCTTGAAGATGTAGCTGCCGAGGCCTGCCACGTAATAGGCGATGACGATTACCGACAGGCCTTCCACCGTGTGTTGCAGAATCACCTGGCTCTTCGTCGTTCGATCGACGCTTTGGAGCAGCGTGAGGTTCTGCGCTTCCAGGATCAAATCGATGCGCGTGCGAATGATGGAGATGATGCCCTCGAATCCGCCTCGGAGCGTCTCGATGCGCCGCAAGAGTTGCTGATATCCTTCGGCCACCCCGGTGATGCCGCCGAGCACATAATCAGAGACCGGGCGATACGATTCCATCGGCTGCTCGCCGAGCGAGGCCAATGTGGTATGGACGATCTTGTCGTAGGGCAATGAGGCGGACAGCTCGAAATGCAGCTTCCCCGAGATGCGGTTCGTCTTCAGCAAGTCCTGTGTGAGGCTGTTCAACCACCGCTGCAATGTCTCGGAGTTCGCATGGCCGATGTGGGCGGTGATGATCTCCCGCTGCTTCAAATGCACCTGCTCGAACTTGTAGACCTGGTCGATCGCGGCGGAGAACAGCGGTTTCTGCATGAGCAAGAGATGATAGTAGGTTTCGATCCGCACGACCGCGTCGACGATGTCTTTCAGCCGCGAGGCATGAACCTGGGACGGCCCGACGCTCACCCAGTAGCGCTCCCGCCCTTGATCGTCCGGAGTGAAGCTGGTGGCCATGCTGGTCCGATCGTCGAAGATCTTGCTGCCATAGACGACCGGACCGGGCAGCAAGGCGCGCAGCTCCTCGCGAGACGGCAAGGCGTCGGTGGTCAAGACGATATCCAGGCGGCAGACATCCAATCCCAGCGGGGTCACGGGAAACGTGTACTGGGGAAACGTCAGCGGCCCAAAGGCCACGCGACCGGTGGCCTTCGACGGCAGGTGCCAGAGCTGGTAGTTGTAGTACTCGGTATGCGCCTGCCAGACGACGATCAGCCGATCGCCGTTGTCGGCCTCCTTCACGCCATATCCGAAGGTTTCGCGCAGCACGGTCGATTCGGCCGGCACCTTGAATGCGCCCAAGAGGGATTGAAACTCCGAGCGGCTGGCGGGCCGTTGCGTCGGAGGGTCCGACATGCGGAAGGCCTTGTAGTGCACGTGGGCCGGCGCCCGCAGCCATTCGCCGAGCGGCAGCTGGGGCCGTTCATGCAGTTTCTTCAACAGATGGTCGGTCCCCGATTGCGGCGCTTCTGAATGCTCCATGCCCGACTCCTCTTGAGATGTGCCGGCGGCTTACAACCCCGGCCGCTTGTCCGCCGTGATCATGACGTCCATCGTTTCGTCCCCGCGGCGCACAGCGAGCTCCAGCGTGTGGCCAGCCTGGACTTGGCAGAGCCGCTTGGCGTCCCGTTCGTTCGCAATCTGCGCCAGGGAGCGCCCGTTACAGGCGACCACCCGGTCCCCAACGCGCAGCCCGGCTTTCTCCGCCGGCAGACCGCTCCGCAGTTCGCGCACGACGTAGAAGCGACCGCCCCGTTCTTCCAACAGCTCCCAGTTGACGCCGATGTGTCCCGATCCCAGCAGCCCCGTCTGCGCGCCGAATCGAGCCAGGATGCGGTGCACGATCAGCCGCGCGGCGCTTTCCGGATCGGGGCTCGTGAGGTCGGTCAAATGCCCTTCGCCGCTGAAGAGCAGCACGCCCGTCTCCACGTCGATCATCCGCAGCGACAGCGACACCGCATGCGCCCGGGTTTGGTCCTGCTGTTCCCATTGTTGGACTTCCCCCACGATGATGGCTTGGGCGCCGGCCAGCTTGCCGACTTTGAGGACATTGGCATCGTCCGCGTGAGTCAATTGGATGACTTGCTCCTTCAAGACCTCATCGAGCTTGGCCCGCTCCACCATATGCACATCCAAGTCGAGCATGAGCGTCGTGACGATGCCGGCCACGCGCGACCCGGTCCCGGGCACCCCGGCCGCGTCTTCGAACAGCATGACGGCCATCGTCTGATAGCGGTCAATGGTGTCTCGATTGATAGGGCCGTTGCCCGACACGATCGGTTCGGGGCGGCCCGGCCCCCCCGCCGGCGGCGTCGGGACCCCGACGGTTGCGCACGCGCGCCGGCGTTGGAGAATCGCGGCGGGCGGCCCCCAAGCACAGAGCTCATCGTTCACGAGAATGACATGGTGCGGATATTCGCGCTGGTGCTCGGACGCGAGGTTGGTGAAGGGATAAATGAGGCAGCCGCCGATCCACACCGAAATCGGGCAATAGCCGAGTTCATACAGCCACTGGTTCCTGGCGGTGAGGGAGTATTCCCACACCAACAGACGCCCATCGTCCCGCAAGACGCGATCGGGGCGGCCGATCGCGTCGATCACCTGTGCCTTGGTCATCGGCACGGAGAGACGATCCAGCTTCGCTTCGGATTTGATGATCGTGTAACCCACGCCGCACCCGGCGACGACCAGGAGCGCGCACGCGGCCCCGAGGAGACGCGGAACCCGAGTAGCGGTGATCTCACACATGGCGCGAGAGCCTAGCACCGTCCGAACGCGGCTTCAATGGACTGGAAAGCATGGATGGAGGAACGGTGTCCCGAATCGACTCGAATCAGTTCAGGGAGGGATCGAAAGGCATCTCGGCATAATGCCGATAGTCGTCGCCAAGCGAGCGGAGAATGTCGCCCCACACGCAAGCCGGGTCCTTCTCGAAGACGATGGACGGGTCGGCCGGCATGGTAATCCACGACCCGGTCTTCATCTCGCTTTCCAACTGACCGGGCCCCCAGCCCGAGTAGCCCAAATAGGCCCGGAAGGCTTCCTTGCCCCCGGCATGGGTGAGAATCCGCTCGACCATGCCCAGATCACCGCCCAGGCACACGCCGTCGAAGACATGATGGGAATTTTCCGGCAGCCGGTCGCCGCGATACAGTAGCATGACCTGGTTCGTCTGCACCGGCCCGCCGGCGTAGAGCACGTGGGTGGATCCTTCCAGAATAGGCACCTGCGGCAGCGCTTCCGAGATCGACATGGCGGTCGGCCGGTTCACCACGACGCCGAGCGCGCCTTCCGGGCCGTGCTCGCACAGCAAGACGACGGACTGGCGGAAATTCGGATCACGGAGGCTCGGCGCGGCCACGAGAAAAATGCCCTTTCGCAGCGGCGTGTTCATGGGTCAAATCCTACCGCGAGCCTCCGCGCTGTGCAAGACAAGCACCGGGTCGGAACATCGGTGTGGATCACGCGGTGTAGAGCGGCGGGCGCCGGTCGCGTAGCAGATCGTTGTACGGGGTGAGCTGCTTGTTCCGGGCTTCGGCCGGATCGATGTCGACGATCGTGAGCTCTTCCTTGTCGCGGGGCGCCCGGTGCAGGATGAGGCCTTTCGGACTGACGATCTCGCTGCTGCCGATATAGGTGAGCGGCTGTTTGCCTCCCCGCGCCTCCTGGCCGATGCGGTTGCAGGTCACGGCAAACACGCGGTTCTCCAGACAGCGCACCGGCATGGAGTCCGGACAGTTCGGCAATACCAAATTGGACGGATGGCAGATGACTTCGGCGCCCTGGAGGGCGAGCGAGCGGGCGGCTTCGGGATAATACCAATCGAAACAGATCATCACGCCGATCTTCGCGGACCCGATATCCCAGACACGGAAGCCGGTGTCGCCGGGTGCGAAGAACAGCGTTTCTTCAAAGAAGAGATGCGTCTTGCGGTAGCAGCCCAGAAAGCCTGACGGGCCGACGATCACGGCTGCGTTATAGCAACGTCCCCCAGCCTGCTCGGGCAGCCCCGCAACGATGTGCACGCGGCGCCGTTTGGCGAGATCGATCAGCCGCTTGGTGGTCGGGCCGTCGGGCACCGGTTCGGCCAGCCGCCGGACTTCCTCCTGCGACACGAATTGATAGCCACTGGCGCAGAGCTCCGGCAGCACGATCAGGTCGGCGTCGACCGGCTCAAGCTTCGCCGTGACGGCATCCAGATTCGCCGCGACTTCGCCGAATCGGACGTCAAACTGGTAGAACCCGACACGCATACGACATTCAGGCTAGCGGCGCGAGGCACGGAGCTCTCGCCTCGCGCCCCTTGCCCTTGGCCTGGAGAAAACTACTTCACTTCCGACAGATGCGTGACGGCACCTTCGGCATGCTTGGTCGCCACGTCGGCATGGCCCGCCTTGCCGTGCTCAATGGCTTCCTTGAGATGTTTCACACCCTCGTCCAAATGGGGATTTTTCATCCCGGCGGCTTCCGCGTGCTTCAACGCGCCCTCGGCGTGCTTCACCAGCGCATCGGCGTGGCCCTGCTTGCCGTGTGAGACCGCTTCCTTGGCATGCTCGACCGCTTCGCTGACGTGCTTATTATCCGCCAGTGCCGGGCCGCTCAGCATCGGGACGCCCACGAGCGCTCCGATGGCGGCAAGGACCACCGCGCTACGACGCATCGTGATTTTCATGTTCGCCTCCTCCTGGTTAAGTGCGATGGATGACTAGAAGAGCGGAATGATCGTGAATTCACCTTACACAGCGCTCCGAAGAGAGTCAAGACGGGCGGGCGGTCTGGTCGAATCCCAGAATCTTCTGGAGCCCCTGAAAGTCTTTCTCGACGGGGCAGGCAAAATCCCGGCTCCACTCCCACCACGATCCCGGATAGTTGCGCACATGGGGATAGCCCACCACCTTGAGGATAAAATACAGCCAGGCCGACCGCACGCCGCCCGTACAGTAACAGACGAGTTCCTGGTCCGGTTGGATGCCTTTGTCTTCCAGGCTGGACTTGATCGCGGCGGCATCCTTCACCGTCGCATCTTTGTTCAAGAAGGCGTTCCAGGGCACGTGAATCGCCGAGGGAATGTGGCCGGGCCGCGGAATACCGGAGACCTCTTTCCCCAGATATTCTTCGAGACTCCTCGCATCCAGGATCGCCGTCTTGGGATGCGGCGCCCGCACGATCATTTTCAGCTCGTCTTTGGTCATCAGGACCTGCTTGACGGGCTGCGCCGTGAAATTGCCCGGCGGAGGCGTCACACGGCCATGTTCGAACGGACGCTTTTCGGCCGTCCACTTGACCCAGCCGCCGTCCAAAATCCGGAGCCTCTTGTGGCCGAGATATTCGAGCATCCAGAACATCCGGCCTTCATCGCCCCAGTTGTCGAAGGGATTGGAATAGATCACCACCTCGCTATCCTGGTTGATGCCGAGCCGCCTGAGAATCTGCTCGATCTGTTTCAGATCAGGATTGAGGAGGCCCTTCGGGACGGCCTGCGGATCGCTATACTCATGCCACGTGGTATGGACCGCGCCGGGAATATGGCCGCCGAATTCGTAGGCCGCCTTCCCGCGCACGTCGATGATGACCAACCCCGGTTCCCCCAGGCGTTGCTGGAGCGTGTCGGTGTCGATGAGAAGGGGATGCTTCATGATGGTCCTTTTAGCTGCCGCTTTCGGCCATCAGCAGTCAGCCTTCAGCTCCGGCTTTGCAACTCATGGCATGATGCGGAGGGCTGATCGCTGACGGCTGATGGCTGGCCTTCAACGCCGATGCCAAGTCGCCGGACAATGGGAACGCCCGCTCGTAAATCACGAATCGGTACGGATCGTTCCCTGTCAGGCCGTACTTCGTGCGCAGCATCTCATGCTGCTGGTCCGTGAGAATGTGGTACTGCACCCGCGTCTTGAGAATCAAGCCCTCGTTCCGCTCCGGCACCCGATAGCCGAACCGATACTCCCGGCTGGCCAGCGGCAGGAGCCGGTTGTCGTAGAGCTCGATAATGGCTGGTTGCCACAGGATCCACCGGCCCATGGTGGACTGGTCATGCTCCAGCACCCGCCCTTGGCGGTCTTCCACGGAAAATTCCACGGTAACGTGGCGGTCCGGATCGCCCGTCGGAATTTTGTGGCCCGCCCCTGCGTTGATCAGCGTCAGCACGAACTCGATCCGGTCACCGGGGACGGGCCGGTCCCGGTCCGCTTTGACGTGGACGGCCACGGCCCGCCGGATCATGTCGGGATCGTGCCCCCCGCGCCACAGATGTTGCCGGCCGTGTCGGATCGGGCCGTTGCTCGCGACTGGGCGATCGATCTCCGGCATGTGACAACTTTGGCAGATGAACCCACGCTCCTGCATGAAGTACTTGCCTTCGTATTCGGCGTAGGTGCCGCACGGGCCCACATTGTAGAATTGGGCCGGCCCGGAGACGACGTTGTGGCAGCGGTAGCACACCTGCGCCGTCCGAAAATTCGGATCGAACTTGGTCGGGTGCGGCGCCGCAGAGTCTTCATAGGGCCCCAGGATGACCCCGTCCCGCACATGGCAGGCGGCGCAGGTCACCGATTCTTTTTGGTACTCGGCATCAAAGCGCGGGTTGGGCACCTCCGCGGCTTTTTCCACCCGTCCGCGCGGGATGTCCTTCACCAAGGTGGGCTGCTGGTTTTCGAGCGGCGTGTGGCAATTCAAACAGACCCAGATGTTCTTGTCCTTTTTCCAATAGGCCTGGAAAAACGGATCGCCAAAGGCGTGCGCGTGGATGCTGGTCTTCCATTCGTCGTAAATCTCGCGGTGGCACTGGCCGCAGGATTCCGCCTTCAGACTCGTGAGTCCCGCCGGCACCTCTTGAAATGGGATCGCGTGGGCATAGTCGGACCGCAGCCCGAAAATCACGACCGGTTTGATCTCGGTGTAGTAGAAGTAGGTTGCGCCCAACACGACCACCGCGCTCAGCGCGACTTTCCACCATCGTGGCATTGACGTTCCCGCTGCCCGTTCTTCATGAATCCAACAGCGCCCGAATGTGCCGATCCACGGACGACGCCAGCGCCGTGAGGTTGTAGCCGCCCTCGAGCGAGGAGACGAGGCGGCCTCGTGCATGTTTCACCGCAATGCCCGCCACGATACGCGTCAACTCGGCGTAGCCCTCTTCCGTGAGCCCCATGCCGGCCAGGGGATCGTCGCGATGGGCGTCGAACCCGGCTGAAATGAGGACGAAGTCCGGCTTGAATTGATCGGCCGCCGGCACGAGAGATTTCTGAAAGATCGTCCGATAGGTGTCGTCGCCCTCGCCCGGCTCCAGTGGCACGTTGACGGTGTAGCCTTCACCCGGGCCGCGACCCCGCTCCGAGGCACGTCCCGTTCCCGGATAATGGGGGTACTGATGGGTGCTGAAAAACAGAATCGATGGGTCGTCTTCGAAACTATGCTGCGTGCCGTTGCCGTGGTGGACGTCCCAATCGACGATCAAGATCCGCTCGAGCCCGTGCCGCTTCTGAATGTAGCGTGCCGCGATGGCCACGTTGTTGAAGAGGCAAAACCCCATGGCGCGGCTGGCTTCCGCATGATGGCCGGGCGGCCGCACGGCGCAAAAAGCATGATCGACCGCTCCCGCCATGACGGCGTCCACCGCCGCGAGGGCGCCTCCCTGGACTGCTACACGTGCCACCGATGAAGAAG
>CAZXRB010000122.1:0-9040 GCA_964642845.1 uncultured Nitrospira sp. | reverse complement strand
AAGGGATGATATATTACCTGTGCCATCCGCTCGTCATCGGTGACTGGCCCTTGCCTGTGAATCAATCTGGCAGGTGCATCCTCTTGTGAACACGCCTAGCGGCCCCCTGGACTCCCCTTGGTGGCAATCCGCCGTCTTCTATCAAATCTATCCCTGGAGCTTTCAAGACTCCAACGGCGACGGGATCGGCGACCTGCCCGGCATCCTGTCCCGCCTGGACTATCTGCGCGATGGCTCATCCCCCTCACTGGGCGTGGATGCGATCTGGCTCTCCCCCATCTATCCCTCGCCCATGAAGGATTTCGGGTACGACGTGGCGGAGTACTGCGACGTGGATCGGCGGTTCGGCACGCTCGCCGACTTCGACCGGCTGGTGCGCGAGGCGCACCGGCGCGGACTCCGTGTCATCATGGACCTCGTGCTCAACCATACGTCCGATCAGCATCCGTGGTTCCGGGAGTCGCGCGCCTCACGGCACTCGCCGAAACGCGACTGGTATTGCTGGGCGGACGGCAAGGGCTTCGGCCGGCGGCCGAGCAACTGGAACGCCCGCTTCGGCGGCTCCTCCTGGACCTGGGATTCCGAAAGCCGCCAGTACTATCTGCATTCCTTCTTGAAGGAGCAGCCGGATCTGAACTGGCGCAACCTCGCCGTGCGGGCGGCGATGTGGGAGGTGGTCCGCTTCTGGCTGGACCGCGGCGTCGACGGCTTTCGCCTCGACGCGATCAATTGGCTGGGCAAGGACATGCGCTGGCCGGACAACCCCTTCCGGCTGGGCCTCCGCGGATACACCAGGCAGCACCACCGGTACGACCGGGACCAGCCGGTTGTGCATGAGATCATGCGGGAGCTGCGGAAGCTCGTCTCAGCCTACCCGCATGTCGTCCTGATCGGGGAAGCCGCCGCCGACACGCCGGGCGGGCCGGCGGCGTTTTACGGGCGCGGCGACGATGCGCTGCATCTCGTCTTTGATTTTCGCCTGCTGAAATCCCCCTGGCGCGCCGAGTCCTTTCGCCGATTTCTCACGGAGCACGTGCCGGCCATTCCGCCTGGCGGCTGGCCGACGATCGTCTTCAGCAATCACGATCAGCCGCGCCACATCGACCGGTACGGCCGCGGCGGCGACGCCGAGGCGCGGGCGCGAGCGGCCGCGCTTCTGCTGCTGACGCTGCCCGGGACACCCTTTCTGTATTACGGCGAAGAGCTGGGCCTGCGCAACGCGCGATTGCGGCACCGCGATCTGCGGGATCCGTACACGAAGCGCTTTTGGCCGTTCCGGCCGGGGCGCGATCCGGCGCGCACGCCGATGCAGTGGGATGCGTCCCCGCACGCCGGGTTTACCACCGGACGACCGTGGCTCCCCGTCTCGCCTGATTATCCGCAGCGCAATGTGGCTCGGGAAGCAGGCGAGCCGCGCTCGCTTTGGTCTCTGTACCGGCGGCTGCTCGCGCTGCGCCGCGCGTCTCCCGCGCTGACGCGCGGGCGCTGTGAGGCGGTCGACGGAGTCCCGAACGATTGCCTCGTCTATCGGCGCGAGGCGGAGACAACTGAGGGCGTGACCGAGCGCCTGTTGGTCGCCGTCAATTTCTCCGGACAGATGCGTCACGTCGTGCTGCCCGCCGGCTTCACGCATGGCCATGTGCTGCTTTCGACGGATCCCGATCGGTCTCAGGAATCGCGGGATCCGCGTCACGTCCGACTCGGTCCGAACGAAGGATTGCTGGTCCGCCTGCCTCACTGACCGCCGCGGCTCTTGAAGAACAGCGCGCCCAGCGGCGGCAACGTCACCGTGAGCGAATGGGAGCGGCCGTGCAAGGGGATCGGCGCGGCCTCCACCCCGCCCAAGTTCCCCCAACCGCTGCCGCCGTAGAGCGTGGCGTCGCTGTTCAGGACTTCCTGCCAGAATCCTCCACGCGGCGCGCCGATGCGGTAATTGGGACGCGGCACCGGCGTGAAATTGCAGACGACGAGCAGCAGGTCGTCGGTGGAGGTCCCTCTGCGCAACAGGCTGACCACGCTCGATTCGCTGTCGTTACAATCGATCCATTCGAAGCCGGCCGGATCGAGGTCGCGTTCATGGAGCGCCGGTTCCCCGCGATAGAGCCGGTTCAAGTCCCCGACCCAACGCTGAAGGCCGCGATGCGAGGGAGCCTGCAGCACCGCCCATTCCACACTGTGATCGTGCGCCCACTCCTGCCACTGCCCGATCTCGCCGCCCATGAAGAGCAGCTTCTTCGCGGCCTGCGCGTACATGTAGCCAAAGAGGAGCCGCAGATTGGCAAACTTCTGCCACTCGTCGCCCGGCATCTTGCCGAGCAGGGACCCCTTGCCGTAGACGACTTCGTCGTGGGACAGCGGGAGCACGAAATTTTCGTGGAACGCGTAGAGCATGCGGAAGGTCAGCCGATTGTGATGGTACTTGCGGAAGAACGGGTCCTGGCTCATGTAGGTGAGCGTATCGTGCATCCAGCCCATGTCCCATTTCAGGCCGAATCCCAAGCCGCCGAGATACGTGGGCCGGGAGACCATCGGCCAGGCCGTGGATTCCTCGGCGATGGTCTGGACGTCGGGAAAGTGCTGGTACACTTCCTCGTTGAACCGGCGCAAGAACGCAATGGCCTCCAAATTCTCCCGGCCGCCGTATCGATTGGGAATCCACTCTCCGGCTTTCCGCGAATAGTCGAGATACAGCATCGAGGCCACCGCGTCCACCCGGATCCCGTCCACGTGGTACTTCTCCAGCCAAAACAGGGCGCTGCTGATCAGAAAGCTGCGCACTTCGTTGCGGCCATAGTTGAAAATGAACGTGTTCCATTCCGGATGGAACCCCTGCTGCGGGTCCGCATGCTCGAACAGGTGCGTGCCGTCGAAATAGCCGAGCCCGTGCCCGTCGGTCGGAAAGTGCGACGGCACCCAGTCCAGGATGACGCCGATCCCGTGCCGGTGCAGCTGGTCGATCAAGTACATCAGGTCTTGCGGGGTGCCGTAGTACCCGGACGGCGCGAAATAACCGGTCGTTTGGTAGCCCCAGGATCCGAAGAAAGGATGGTCCATGACGGGCAGGAATTCCACGTGCGTGAACCCCGTCTCCTGCAGATAGGCCGGCAGGGTCTCCGCCAGCTCGCGGTAGCTCAAGGAGCGGTTGCCGTCCTCGGGCACGCGCTTCCAGGAGCCCAGGTGCATTTCGTAAATGGCGATCGGGGCGTCCAGCGCGTTATGCCGCCGCCGGTGGCGCATCCAGTCCCCATCCTGCCAGTCGTAGTCGCAGTCCCACACGATCGAGGCCGTCTTCGGCGGGATCTCGTTGAACAGCGCGAAGGGGTCGGTCTTCTCGATCTCGTAGCCGTTGAAGCGCGAACGGATGTGGAACTTGTAGAGCGTCCCCTTGCCGATTCCGGGAATGAAGCCTTCCCAGATGCCGGACAGTTCGCGCGCGCGCAGCGCGTGGCGTCCCGGCGCCCAGTCGTTGAACGTGCCGATGACCGACACGGCCTCCGCGTTGGGCGCCCAGACCGCGAAATACGTCCCCTCCGCGCCCTCCGATCGGGTCGGATGCGCGCCGAGCTTGTCATAGAGCCGGAAATGCGTGCCTTCGTTGAAGAGATACAGATCGTGCGGCGTGAACAACGTGACCTCGTCCATCACGTCCGCGCGGCGGTCATCAGCCATGTCGTCACCTCGTGACCCGAGTGGACCCGGCGGCTCGGGCTCCGTTCATGTTGAGGATATGCAGCATGCCCTTGAGCGGGATCGCGACCCACTCGGGGCGATTGTTCAACTCGTAGCCGAGCTCGTAGACCGCTTTTTCCAGCATATGAACCGTCAGGAGGACCTCAGCGGTCTGTTCAGCGGGCGGCCGGAACGCCGCCGTGCGCGTCTCGGCGAGATAGGCCCTCAGAAATTCCGCTCCGACCCAACGGAACCAGAGCTCGGCCCAGGGTTCCCTCGGCGGCGCCGGCTGGCCGCTCCGGCCGGCCAGCGCGGCGCACGAGGCGTAGTGCAGGGAGCGCAGCATGCCCGCCACATCGAGGAGCGGAGCATGTTTGGTCCGGCGCTCGCTCAAGGGCCGGGCCGGTTCCCCCTCGAAATCAATGATCACGTAGTCGGAGCCGGTCCACAGCACCTGCCCCAAGTGATAATCGCCATGGCAGCGGATGCGAAGCCCGCCGTCCCGGATCCCCAAGAAGGCGCGCAGACACGCCTGAAGCTCTCCGGCTCGATCCATGAGCTGCGTCACGTCGTCTTGCACGCGGGCCGGGAGCGCGTCCCGCCGCCGCTCCAGCAGGAGCGCAGTGTCCTTCCACAGCCGGCACATCGAGTCGTGGCGCGTGCGGCGATACTCCTCGGTCATCGGTTCCGGTGTGAAGCCCGGATCCGCGCCGGCTTCGGCCAAGGCGAGGTGCAGCGCCGCGGTCCGGCGCCCGAGGCACGCGGCGGCGTCCAGGTCGGGACCGAGGAGCTGCCTGGACTGCTGCGGCAAGGGCTCCTGCGCCAGCTCCCACAAGGTTCGAGCGGTGCCCGCCGCCGGATTGATGCCGGCGGCCTCGGCCGGCACCCGCGAGAGATAGGCCTCGACGGCCTTCACCGTCGCGCTCCAAGCATCGCCTTGGTTCGGAATGAACTGCTGGAGAATCCCGATGGTCATCGGCTCGCCGGTGGACGGCACATACTCGATCGAGCCCCCCACCCGCGCGCTATGAGGGAACGCCATCGCCGTCAACATCCGCCCGATTTCCAAATCCGGGTTCACGCCCGGCTGTACCCGCCGGTACAGCTTCAGAATCGCGTGAGAGCCATACACCACGGACGTGTTGCTCTGCTCCGCCTTCATCACGCGCGCCGCCAACCGGCCGTGCGCCGGGACGAGGGACGGATAGGCCGCCGTGGGGGACGCGACCAGGCTCCCCCTGCGACCGGACACGCGGCCGCCGCGGCCCACCATGCGAAGGAACGCCTGCGCGACGGCCTCGTCCCAGAGCGCGTCGTAGAGGACGCCGGACCGGGCGCGCCCGGATGTCTCGGACTTCAGCCGCGCCAGGATCGCCTGCGGCCGGTCCCGCCCGACTCGCTCCGCCTCGTCTCCGAATGCGGCCGTGACCGGGAGAACATACCTCTCCGGCGCGCCGTCTCCATAGACGACCTCGATCAGGAGCACGATCGCACGAGTCTTTTCGGTAGGGATGCGGACCGCTTCGATGAGCCTCGCCGTCGCGACGCGACGGGCCTTGCCTCCGAACCAGCGCTGGCGGGCGAGCATCTCAGGCAGGGCCGCTTCGCACCGCGCGTCACCCTCCTCCTCAAAGACACGCTCCCAGGCTTCCGGGACGGTCAACAGCACGGCTTTCTTCTCGACGAGGGACACCGGAGCCTCACAGGAAATAGTCGAAGTCCCGTTCGGTGCGGACCCGACGGCGCAAGCGGAAAATCTGCGCCGGAACCGATTGCGGATCGATGAGCACGTAGTTGCGCGGAGCGTGCCAGAGATAGTGCGCGCCGGTCAGCAGGTCCTGGGCTTGAAACGGCCGTCCTGGCTCCAGCTCCAACGCATCGAGATCCAACTCCAACCATCCGGCGTGCGCGTGATGGGGGCTCAGATTGACGACCACCAGAATCACGTTGGTCCCATCGGGCGTCTGCTTGCTGTAGGCGAGCAACGACTCGTTGTCGATCGGGTGGAAGCGCAGGCTCCAGTCGTGCTGCAGCGCGGGATTCTCCCGCCGGATCCGGTTCACGCGGCCGATGAATTCCCGCAGGCTGTCTTCCCGGTCGATCGCCCAGTGCCGGATCTCGTATTTTTCCGAATCGAGATACTCTTCACTCCCCGCTTCGCGGGGCCGGTGCTCGCCCAGCTCGAAGGCCGGGCCGTAGATGCCGTAGCTGGCGCCCAAGGTCGCCGCGAGCACCAGCCGCGCCATGAAGGCGGGCCGGCCGCCGTGCTGGAGCTGCTCGGTCAAAATATCCGGCGTATTGGGCCAGAGATTCGGGCGCAGATACTCGCGCACCTCCGTCCTGGTCAGCTCGGTGAAGTACGCCGTCAGCTCCGACTTGGTGTTGCGCCAGGGAAAGTAGTTGTACGACTGGCTGAAGCCGAGCTTGGCGAGACGGTACATGACCTTGGGCCTGGTGAAGGCTTCCGACAGGAAGAGCGTCTCCGGATGATCCCGCTGGATCCGGCCGATCACCCATTCCCAGAACGCGAACGGCTTGGTGTGCGGGTTGTCCACCCGGAAGATCCGGATGCCCTGCGCGATCCAAAAGCGAAACACGCTTTCCAGCTCGTGCCAGAGCGCCTCCCACTGCTCGGTCTCGAAGTGGAGCGGATAAATGTCCTGGTATTTCTTGGGCGGATTCTCCGCATACTGCACCGTGCCGTCCGGCCTGATCCGGAACCAGTCGCGGTGCTCCTTCACGTAGGGATGATCGGGCGAGCATTGAAAGGCGATGTCCAAGGCGATTTCCAACCCATGAGCTTGAGCGGCGGACACCAGTCGCTTGAAATCGTCCAAGGTTCCCAACTGGGGATGGACGGCCTTGTGCCCGCCCTCGCTCGATCCGATGGCCCAGGGGCTCCCGGGATCGTCGGGACCCGCGGCCGGCGCATTGTTCTTGCCCTTCCGGTGGGTCTTCCCGATGGGATGAATGGGCGGCAGATACAGGACGTCGAACCCCATGGAGGCCACGTACGGCAGCCACGTTTCACAGTCCTGAAAGGTGCCGTGCCGGCCCGGGATGGCGCTGCATGAGCGCGGGAACAGCTCGTACCAGGTGCTGAAGCGCGCCTTCGCGCGATCCACGACGACGTCGAGCTCCCGGTCGGACGTGGTGGCGCAGGAGCGGTCCGGATAACGGGCGACAAGCTGGTCCGTCTCTCGGCTCAGCGCCAGCCGGATGCGGTCGGACTCCGGCCGGTCATCCTGTCGCAGCTCCTCCGCCCACCGGCGCAATTGGAGGCGATCGTCTCCGGTCGCCCGGTCGCCCGCCTCCTGGATCAGTTGCGCGCCCACCAGGAGCTCGATCGGCACCGGCTGTCCGGCGTCGACCTTCTTCGCCAGGTCCCGGCGCCAGGAGCCGAAGTGATCGATCCATCCCGTCACGCGGTACCGGTAGCGCCCGAGCTTGGACACCACGAACGAAGCCCGCCATCGATCGTTGCCGAGGGATTCCATCGGGACTTCGGTCCATGGCGCGTCCTGCTCGTGGCGATAGCACAGCCGGGCGGCCAGGAGATCGTGCCCGTCGGCAAACACATCCGCCTCGACCACGACCGTTTCGCCGCAGGCCCGTTTGATCGGAAAGCGCCCGCCGTCAATCTCCGGCGCCACGCCTTCCACCACAACTCGCTTCCGCCCAGCTGGCTCCGTCATCCGCGCCGCCTCCTCCTTCCACGAGTCCGGTCAGATATGTGTCAGCTCGTCCTCTGCGTCCTTTTTCTTGTGCTTGCGCAGCCGGCGCTCCAGTCCTTCGCGCGCGATGTGCCGGCCGCCCAAACCCAGGGCGATCGCGAGCGCGAGCACGATCCCGCCGAACGTGATCGAAAACGCGGCCACCACGATGTCCTTCGCGATGCCCAACTGCGTGAGCACCATCGCGGCCGTGAACAGCAGAATGCCCCAGCGGATGAGGTTGGCGATGAGCCGGGCTTCTTGAATCTGGGCGTTCACCGCGGCGATCAACGCCGCTTCCGCCATGAAGTTGGCCAGCAACAGCCCGAACAGCAGCAGGAGGGCCGAGGCCAGCACGTGAGGTAGGAATCCGAGCATCACGCTCATGAGATTCGCGGTGGCGGGAAGCCCGAGCGCATCGATGCCCATGAGGGCAAAGACCAGGAAGACGACCCAAAACGACAGGCGACCGACGAGTTGAGAGGCGGGTTGCGCCACGCCGGCCCGCGCCAACGCCGGGATCAAGCCCATCCGTTCGCACAAGGCATCGAAGCGGAGAGCCGCGAGCAGACGCATCAGCAAGAACTTGACCATCCACCCGGCCGCCGCGCCGAGCGCCAGGAACGTCACCAGCGCCAACAGCTTTGGCAAGAACAACGCCAGCCGTTTGCTGGTTTCGCGAAAGGCCTCGACCATCGCTTCCTGCCACATCTCCTTCATGAAAACCTCCATCGCTCGACGAGATACGGCTTCATGCGGGCGAACGTGTCGCAGAGCTGCTCGATCGACTCTTCCACGTCCTCGGGCTTGCCGTCCCGCGTTTCAAGCACGAGCGACGCCATCCGTCCCAGATAGAGCGGCGTCAACGACTTCAGCAAGTGGTCCCGATGCAGCACCTTTTCATGGTACGCCAAGGCAAAATCGTAGACCGTCTGCACCCACAGCGCGACCGGATAGCGGAAGTCGTCCGCTTCCGTCAGCCCCAAGGGAAGAATGCCGGACAAGGTCTCGGGCGACAGGACGATCTCCCAGATCGGCACGAGGTCCCTCAGCCCTTGCCGGAATCCGCGCATCATCCGGTCCACGTTGATGGGAGCTCGATCGGGGCCGGCCCGATACGGCAGGCCGACGGACGGCACCGGCTGGGATCCCGCGCGGCGTTCCCACACGTCTTGATACCGCTCCATGAAATGGAAGACGGCGCCCACGGCCTGCGCGAGAACCGAGGAAAGGTCCTCGCCAGCCGGTCCCGGGTCGATCGTCTTCTCACCCAAGCCGGCCTGGCAGACCGCCAAGCCTTCGGCGACGGCGACCGTCGTCAGCCAACTGTCGATGCCGAAACGGGCCGGCTCCCCATCCCAAAGATCCCGATCGAGATACAGGCCGGCCGCCGCGCCGGACAGTCCATAGCCGCCGCCGGTATGGTAGCGCACGGCGGTTCCGTACAAGGCGCGGCTCAAGGGATAGATGAGGCTGTTCGTGAGACTCCCTTCATAGCGCGGCCGGACGAACAGGGGCGCGACGTAGCCGGCCCGGCCTTCCACGATCGGCCCCAGCAGCCATGCGATCCAGTCGGGCGTGACGGACCGCACCGCAGGATCGATGACCGCGCAGGCGCCGGCCCCAACAACCCGATTCCCACAGCCAGCGCCAGTCCC
>CAZXRB010000121.1:0-9057 GCA_964642845.1 uncultured Nitrospira sp. | reverse complement strand
CGGACGGACGGGCGGGGCGGCCGACGCGGCGGGGGCCGAAGACGCCTGCAGGGCGGCGTCATAGCGTGCGCGGGCGGCGGCGTCGTTGAGCGTCTGATAGGCCTGGTTGATGAGCTGGGTCCGCGCCTCGGCCTTGCGGTGCAGCGCCGGCGAATGGGCGAAACGGTCGGGATGCCAGACCTGGATCTGCTCATGCCAGGCTTTCTTGATGTCCGCCCCCGTGGCCGAGGGTGAGAGTTCCAGGACGGCGTAGTAGTTGACGGTCGGCTCGTTCCGCATGGTCCGCGCGTGCTCCAAAAGCCAGAAGTGTAGCGAAGTCCCGCGCGAAGAGCCATACTCCGGGCTCGCGGAATTCTTTCGACCAGACTAATCGAGCGGAATGAAGAGGAGTCAGGGAAGAACGATCACACACGGTGAGAGATCCGGTGTGCTTGATGCAGTGTGATCCGAACGATGCCGCCGCGCAGACTGACTCTCGGGACCGCGCTTGTACTTTTGCGCGCAGCGGTACCGGCCGGCTTTCGAGCAGGAGCCGGAGCGCGATGCGAGTCGAGCCGCCTGACGGGCCCAAACTCACGGGGCGCTCAGAGAGAGCTATTTCGTCTGGCGTTCCATCTTTACCCCGAAGAAGTCTCCGCCTTTCGCGGTCTCATCGTCGGTGCCCCACTCGATCTGCTTATCCAGCCGCTTCATCAGCGGCACATGTTTGGAGCAATGGATGTAGGCTTCTTCCACGTCCACGCGAACCCATAGTTCCGGCCGGCGTCCCCCCGTGGCGCGGGCGGCTTGGATCACACGGTCCGGCAGGCCGGGAAGCTCCAGCAGCACGCGGGTTTCGACCACGCGGGCTCGGCCGTTGACATGCAAGCCCAAGGTGGTCTCGCAGTAATCCAGAAAGATCATGCCGATGTGCGGATTCTCCAGCAGATTGCCCACACTCGCCAACACACCGTTGCCGCGATATTCGGGGTAGAGCAGGGTCTTGGCATCGAGGACCTGGACGAAGCCCCGCTCGCCGGCGCGAAACGAGCAATCGCAGCGCCCCGCCGCATCCGCCGTCGCGATCCACACCATGTCCTGCCGCGCGATGAACGCCCGCATCGCCTCGTTGAGATGATCCAGCTGCTGGTTGGCATAGAAGGCCGCCGCCCGGCGGCTCGTGCCGAAACGGGCCTGGGCTTCCTGTTCGCCTGATCGTTCCGGTCGTCCCATGTCCCCGCGCCTCCATGACAATCCAAATAACCCCCGAGGTGCGTACCCATTGTCGCTCAGGTCGATTGTCATTGTCGAACGCGAGTCCGGCCTATGGGAAAGGGCCGGGAACGTCTTCCATGCCGAGGGTGGCCTCTGCGTTGCCGGCTGCGCCTCCAGCGCCGCCCAGGGATTCTCCGAGTGGGATGCGGTGGCGAGGCGCCGCATGCTGCACCCATGCAGATTGTCTGGGCACTCGCCCTTCTGTTGCTGGTCGGTTGTACCTGGATTCCCACGCCTCCCGTCCATCCGCTCGAAGTCGGCGAGATCGAAGTCGATCCGCCGACCCTCCACACCATCGGGTTGAGTCTGCCGGTGCTGTCCGGGGATGAAAACTTCGATGCGGTGGTGGCCGTCTCCTATCGGGAAGCCGGTGCCGCGGAATGGAAGGAGGCGCTGCATCTGCAGCGGGTGCTGCCGCATACCTTATCGAGCCGCGATCCAAGTCCTTTCCCGGTAGCCGACCAATTTGCCGGCAGCATCTTCGGTCTGGAGCCCGATCGCGCCTACGAGGTGAAGCTGGACATTGCCGATCCAGACGGTCCGCGGCTGACGAAAACTGTTTCCACTCGCACGAGGCCCGTACCTCTGGGCGGTCCCGACAGGCCGCAGGTCGTTCACGTGGAATCGTCTCGCGCGCTGGCCGAGGCCCTCGCCGCCGCCCGGCCGGGTGACGTGATCGAGATGGCGGCGGGCACCTACATGGGACCGTTGACGCTCGAACGGAGCGGGACGAACACCGATCCCATCGTCGTGCGCGGCATAGACCGAGAGCACACCGTTCTGGAAGCACCAGGCGCCGATTACGCGCTGACCGTTACGGGATCCCACGTCATCGTGGAAGGCCTCACGATCCGCCGCAGCGCCTGGGGGATGCGCATCACCAACGCCAGTGACGTCGTCGTGCGCCGTGTCCGCATCGCGGAGGTCCAGTACGGCATCAACGCGACCGGCGGCACGAATCGGAATTTCTACATCTGCGACAACTACCTGACCGGCACCGGCGTGGTCTGGCCCGACTATAGCTCGAAGACGTGGGACTTCGAAGGCATCGTCATGACGGGAACCGGCCATGTCGTCTGTTACAACACGCTGTCCGGATTCGGCGACGCGCTCGGCCTGTCGCCCCGCACCGCGATTCCGAATCGAGCGATCGACTTCTACGGCAACGACGTCCTCTGGGGCGGGGACGATGGCATCGAACTGGACTACAGCGAACGCAACGTGCGGGCCTGGGGGAACCGCTTCGGCAACGTCGGGATGGGGATGAGCTTTCAGCCCGTTTGGGGCGGGCCGGTCTATGCCTTTCGGAACGTCATCTACAACACCGCCAATGCGCCCTACAAACTGAATCAGGACCCGAGCGGCTTCCACATCTTCCACAACACGGCCATCCGTCCCGGCTGGGCCTGGACGCAGTATGGCTATCATCTCTCCAACTTTTCGTTCCTGAACAATCTCACGATCGGCACGGACCATGCCGTGTATGTGCAGCCGGTCATCCATTTCGCCCGCATCGATTACAACGGCTGGGCGCCGGACGGGGAGTTTACGTTGCGCGACAAGTGGTGGGATTTTGCGGATCTGCAGAAGAGCTCGCCCTACGAGCACCACGGCATCTTGCTGCGCCAGCCGGTGTTCGAGGCGCCGATCCAGGTGCCCAAGCAGTTCGCCGATTTCATGCCGCCGCCTGTGTCCGTGCGCTTGCATCCGCAGAGCAACGCGATCGACGCCGGCGTGCGGTTGCCAAATATCAACGATCAGTTCACGGGAAAGGCGCCGGATGTAGGGGCAATGGAAGCGGGCCAGCCCGAGCCTCGATACGGCGTGCGAGAGCCGGTTGCAAAGGACGTCGTGACCGCGGCGCCGCACTGAGACGGAGCGCCATCGTGGCAGCGGCGCAGCGTTCTAAAATCCCAAGGCCTTTTCCAGGTCCTCCTGGCCTTTCTTGAACTGCTTTTTCTCCTGCTCGTCTTTCTTCTTTTCCAGGCGGTGCAATTCTTCGGCGCGTTTGCGGTTCGCCTCGTCTTCTTTTCTGCGGAGCATGTCCTGCTGCTCCTCCTTGAGCGAGGCGACTTGCGCCGCCTTGATCGCCTCGTCGGACACCGTGAGCCATGCGAGGCGATATCCGGGCCGACCCAAGGCGAGGTCCTGATAGGTCACGACATACCGCGTGGGGTAGCGGCGCTGGCCGATCTGGCGTTCTTCCAACACATACACGGTCGGGGAACCGAATAGGGTCGGCTGGTACGAATCGAGGGCCATTCTGACGGTCCGTGCCATCCCGACGGATTGGACCCTTTCCATGTAGTCGGTGAAAGCTTGTGCGTCTTGAGGGTCGGGCGGCTTCACACGTTCCATTTGTTTCGCATGCGCGTCCTGTGCTTGGTCGAGCGCGTGCGCTTCGTCCTGTAATTGGTAACGGTACGTCTCCTGAAAGTCATCGAGCTTGAACGGCCCTTTTTTCGCCTTTCCCTTGAAGAACGCGTCGGCATTGTTCGCGTCTTTACTGACATACGACAGGCGGCCTACCGCCGGATCGCTCGCGTAAAACAAGTATGAGCTGCCCGGCGCCACGGGGATCGGCACCTTCCCGGGATCAGGCGGGGTCTCCGGCGTGAGCCCGGATTTCATCGCCACCACACGCTGTCCCAGCAAGGTCAATGCGCTTCCTCGTCCATGACTGACCGCTTGCGACACCGCCCGCCTGACGTCGGGGACCGGGTCGTTGGCCAGGGGCGCCAACGCCTCGGCGTCTTGGTCCTGCGGGCCGATCATCCCGATGGCGTCGGCCGCCGCGATGCGCAACTCCGGTTCGCTGCTTTTGAACATGCTCAGGATCGCGGGCAAGTAGGTCCGGTTCGTCGAAGAGCCCAACGTCCTCAAGTCCTCTTTGAAACTCTCAATGGCTTCCTTCCGAATCTTGTCGCAAGGGTCCGCCGGCGCCGGCTTGTTTGCGCACTGGCTCACATACTGTCCGGCGATCTGCTGCTTGTGCCCTGGAGCGCGCTCCGAAGGTTGCACGGTCTCGGCGGCACTGATCCCCCTGAGAGACGTGGCGTGGGACGCCGGCGGCAGGGCGATGGCCATGACGAACAAGGCGCCCGCCGCGGACAGCGGCGGTGGCATGCATGACGGGTTCATGAGATTCCCTCCTGGCTGATTCCGCTAGCGGAGGACTTTTCTGAGGCCGTCCACCCGCTCGTAGGCTTCGCGTTGCCGTTCCTGCTCTGCGACTCGGTGTTCCAGCGCCGCACGCACGCTTTTATCCAGCGAGCAATACTTCTTCATCGTCTCCCATTCGCGCCTGAGTCGCTCCATCTCTTTCTGATAGCCCGCCTGCTCTTCGCGCATGTAGTCGACCAGCCGCTGCTTGCTCCGCCAATCCACGAACGGATTCATGCTCTTGTTGGCGTCGCAGGCTTTCTTGTGGACCGCTTCATGATCGTGCAAGGCGCCTCGCAAACAGCGGGTGGCGTTGGGATCGACCCAGGTCTTGCAGCTCGGATCTGTTTCCGCGGCAAACGATCGCGCGTTGGATATCCGAACGGTGGACATCCGGAATCCGACGGACCCCTGCACGCTCCCTCGGTTTTCATTGGTCAGGTACAGCGGTTCCTTCGAACTGCGTTCCTTGGCCTCCCACTCTTTGATCAGGGATTCATACTCCTTGATCGCGGCGTCCACCTGCTTCATACGGCTTTCGAGGTCCGTCTCATCCTGCTTGCTGCAACCGCAGCCGACCGGGTCATTCAGATGTTTGTTGATCTCGGCCTCCAGATCGACTTCCGCGCCCGTGCCGGACGGAAGCCATACAAGGGCCGCTGCCGCGAGTAGGCCGCCCATCGCTCCATTGAGAATCTTCATGGTTCCCCCTATCCCCACAAGGGACGATGCAGTATAAGGACGCCGTGGAACGGCTGCTTGACCGCCCTCGGCTCCTCTTGCTCTTGCTCATGACCATAGGCGCCGGTGTGTACGCCGGAGCCTTTCTCGGTGCGTTTCAATACGATGACGGCTTTGCAATCCTCCTCAATCCGCACCTGGACCGGGTGGAAGTCTTTATAGGCCATCTCGACCATATGGTCAGGCCGGTGCTCCATGCCACCTTTTTGCTCGACCGATCGCTCTACGGAGACGATCCGGCCGGCTATCACCTGCTGAATCTGTTGCTCCATTTGGGTTGCGGTCTCCTGGTCTACCGGATTCTGAGCCGTGCTCTCGCGGCAGATACGGCCTATGTGCCCCTTGGGACCACGGTATTGTTTCTGGTCCATCCGATCCAGACAGAAACGGTGACGTACATCTCGGGACGGGCCACGGGTCTCATGGCGTTTTTCTATCTCCTGGCCTTCTTGCTGTACCTCCAGGCCTCCGAGTCAACCGGCAACGGCCGTATTCGGCCGATGCTCATGTCCGGCGCGATGGCGTCGCTGGTCTTGTCGCTGGGCTCGAAGGAAACGGCGATGACGTTTCCGCTCGCGGTGCTGCTCTGGGACGTGCTCATCCGACGTCTCGACGGTGCCGCTCTTCGCAAAGCCATCGCCCGGCACCACCTTCCGTTTTGGTTGGTGGTGTGCGCCGTGGCGGTCTGGGGCGCGCGGCATCCACGCTATGGGGAATTGGCACGGTTCAGTTGGGAACTTCGTCCCTGGACGGCCACCGTGCTCAGCGAATTCCATGCCGGCTGGTACGCGGCGTGGCTGATGATCTGCCCTTGGAAGCAGAATTTCGACCATGATCTGCCCGTGTTTCACTCGGCGTTCCAGTGGCCGGTGCCGCTTGAACTCGCTGGCGCCACCGGGCTCGCAATCACCGCAGTCATCACGGCGCGCCGCGTGCCGCTCGTGTCTTTCGGGATCGGATGGTACATCCTGCACCTGATTCCCGTGAGCGTGATTCCGCGAGCGGATTTGTTGAGCGAGCGCAATCTGTACCTGCCCTCCATCGGTTTCCTGTTGGCGTTCGTATCCCTGATCTCTCTCGTGGTCGATCGCATGAGCGTCGGCCTGGCTTGGCGCCGGCTGAGCCCGATTCCCGCCGCCGTTGCCCTGGTGATCCTCGTCGGTCTGGGCTTCATGACGGTTCAGCGCAACGCGCTGTATCGCGACCCCGTCTTGCTCTGGTCCGACACGGTCCGGAAGTCGCCGAACAAGGCCCGGCCGCACAACAACTTGGGTTCGGCGTACGGTATGCGTGACGACTGGGATCGGGCCGTCCAGGAGTACCGCACCGCGGCGCAGCTGGACCCCGACTATGCCTTGGCGCGGAACAACCTGCGCGACGCCTACCTGCGCCAGGTCGGTCGTCCTTAAACGCGCTTCAATTCCCCGTCGAACCGAACGTGGCATAGGCGTACCGCAGGAGCTTGGTGGCCTGTTCCCACCGGTCCTGCACGTTCAGACCGACCAGCAGCACTCTCCGTCCGTCCTTGAACATGCTGGCAATGAGACAGCGTCCGGCCTTGCTGGTATAGCCGGTTTTCACGCCGGTCACCTCGGGATCGAGCAGCAATTCATTGGTGGTCTGGAGCGCGATCTGGCGTGATCCGTCGATGGTGGCGATGTCCCGCGTCACGGTCCGCACCATCATCGAGATGGCCGGTACTTGAAGCGCGTGCGCGGTCAATCGGGCCAGGTCGGCGGCGGTAGAGTAATGTCCCGGTGCGTCGAATCCGCACGGGTTGGCGAAATGCGTATCGGAGAGGGCCAACGTCTTGGCCCGCTCATTCATCATCGACACGAAGCGGGCTTCGTCTCCGCCGATGTGCAAGGCGACGGCGAGGCAGGCGTCGTTCGCGCTATTGACCAACATGGCGGTGACGAGATCGCGCAACAGGAACTCCTCGCCCGCGCGAAGGTGCAGCGATGAGCGGTGCACGAGCGCGCGCGCGTCGATTGTCACCGCCTGTTGAGCGGACCCCGACTCCCAGGCCACGAGCGCCGTCATCATTTTCGTGAGGCTGGCGGGTGGAAGACGGCGGGTGGAGTCCTTCTCGAGCAACACCCGCCCGGATTGCAGTTCGACGAGATACAGCGCGGAGGCGTTGATCACCGGCCGAGCGGGTAAGGCCGGGGCTCTCCCCACTTCAGCGGAGGCGAGGGCCGGCAGACCGGTGACGCCTATCGCGACGAGGGCGACCAACGGCAATCCGCGGCGCGAAGCCCGGTTCACGTCCGCGCCTATCGTCCGAACAGTTTCTTCATCATGTCGGACGCTTTCTGCATGTCGGACCGGTCGTCCGCCGGGGCGTCCGGAGGGGGCGGGGCGTCGTCCGGCGGCGTCATGACCTCAGGTCGAGCCGCGCCGGGCCGTCCCATGTTCGGCCGCATTCCTTCCATGTCCGGCCGGCCCATGCCGGGACCGCCCATCATGCCGCCCATGTCGAATTTCGTGAACCCGTCAGGAATCTCGAAGAGCTTCGGATCTTGCTTGCCAATTTTGAGATTGGTGAGTTCGGTCAGCATCCGCTTCTTGTCAGTGCCTTCCTTGTAGAGCAAATCCTGCTTGACCGGGATGCCTTCTTTTGTGCGCCAGGAGAAGCCGCCGTATTTTTTCCCATCCGTGCTCGTGGCGATAGTCTTATACTTGGTCACTTTCATCCCGTTCAGCATCTCCTCGCCCATCGCGGTCTCTTCGTAGGTCCATTGGGACGGATCGTCCCGCTGTCCCTGGCCTCCCGCCATCGAATGCTCCATGTACATCTTCTCGGATGGCATGAGCATCCAGAGCACTTTGGTGTCATACCGGTAAATTTGCACGCCCCCGTCGCCCGCGGCTGTCAGCATTTCCTTGCGCTCCTTCGTGGGCGTCACGTACACGCGCTGCTGGATCGTGCCTTCCTCGTTCTGGATCGCGGAGTCGGCCGAGTACTCGACTTGCGGGCGCTGCAGTTGAACGGCGTGGGCGGTTTGGATACAGACAAGGCTGATGCAGAGAGACAACAAGCAACGCAAAGTAGCCATGGCGAGTCCTCCAGCGGTTCGGTGCGGGCGGCGGGGGTACGGGGAGGGAGCAGCGTAGCGCGTGCGTCTCGGGAAGTAAAGCGGTCTCTGAGCCCGAGCTCTCCTGGGCTCAGCCGTACTGCTTCAGCTTGGTGAGGAGCGTCTTGTAGTCGATGCCGAGCGTTTTGGCCGCCTGGGTCTTGTTGCCGCCGCATGCCTGAAGCACCCGTTCAATGTGTAGCTGCTCGACGGACTCCAGCGACAGGCGGGTCATATCCTGATCGCCGGTCGGGGTTCCGGTCGGCGGGGGGAGAGCCAGAGCGACCTCGTCGCGGGTGATCGGGCCGGCGCCGGCCTTCAGGAGCACGACTCGCTCAATCACGTTGCGCAGTTCCCGGACGTTCCCGGGCCAGCGATAGCCGGTCAGCAGCCGCACCGCCTCCGGTTCGAGCACTCGCTGCTCCGCCCCGGGTACGCGCAGCTGGTTGAGGATATGGGCCACCAGAGCCGGCAGATCGTCCGGGCGTTCACGCAACGGCGGCACCATCAGATTCACCGTATTGAGCCGGTAGAGCAGATCCTGCCGGAATCGGCCGGCGCCGACCAGCTGCTGCAGATCCTGATTGGTGGCGCCGAGGATCCGCACATCGGCCTGCAGGGTCCGCGTACTGCCGACCGGACGATATTCTCCCCGGTCAAGAAACCGCAGGAGGCTCACTTGCATCGCCGGCGGCATCTCGCCCAGTTCGTCCAGGAATAATGTTCCCCCTTCCGCTGCGGCGATCAAACCCTGCTTAGGCGCGGTGGCGCCGGTGAACGCGCCCTTTTCATGGCCGAAGAGTTCGCTCTCCAGCAATTCGCG
>CAZXRB010000120.1:0-9103 GCA_964642845.1 uncultured Nitrospira sp. | reverse complement strand
CGCCGGTGAACGCGCCCTTTTCATGGCCGAAGAGTTCGCTCTCCAGCAATTCGCGACTCACTGCGCCGCAGTTGATCGCGATGAACGGGGCGGCAGCCCGCGGACTGAGCCCGTGCAGCAGGCGGGCCACGATCTCCTTCCCTGAACCGGTTTCTCCTTGAATGAGCACCGGGGCCGTCGAAGGCGCCACTCGTGCGATGTGTCCTCTGAGCTGCCGCCACGCGGCGCTGGGCCCCTCCACGATTACGTCATGGCGATACCCCCCGTGGCGGGCCGCAAGATTCTCGCGGCGGAGATTCCGGACGGTGCGCAGCTGTTGCACCGCGGCCTTCACCGCCGTGCCCTCGAAGGGCGTGTCTTTGATCAGGAAGTCCCAGGCGCCTTGTTTGATGGCGTCCACGGCGTCTTTGATGTCCCCGTGCCCCGTGAGCACCAGCACATCCACGTCCGGCTGATGCTCTTTGACCCACCGGAGGACGCCGCGGCCGTCGATGCCGGGCATGCGCAGATCCGTGATCACGCAGTCGAAGGAGCCGGCTTGAAGCGCCGCGATGCCGGCCTGCCCGCCGGCCGCAGCCGTGACCATACAGCCCTCGGCACGCAGCGCCTGCTCCAGCACGAGCCGGACGAATTCTTCGTCATCGATGATCAGGATGCGCATGTTTGAGAATGACGGAATCTGTCGATCTGTCGACCTGTTGAATTCATAAACTGCAATGGATCATAAATCGTCAGATCAACAGATCATCAGATCATCAGATCGACAAATCATTCGGAAACGCCAAATAGAACGTGCTGCCCTGGCCGGGCTGGGACTCGGCCCAGACGCGTCCTTTGTGCTTGTCCATCACCATCTTGACGATCGCGAGCCCCACGCCGGTTCCCTCATACGCGTGAGGGGCGTGCAATCGCTCGAACAGGCCAAAAATCTTGTCGGCCTGCTCAGGATCGAACCCGATGCCGTTGTCGCGGACCCAGAGGATCCGTTCGGTCGCTGTCTGCTTGCCGCCGATGCGGATATCCGGCGCGGATCGGTGCTGCGAAAATTTGGCCGCGTTGTCGATCAGGTTGGCGAGGGCCTGGCGGATACTCACCGGTTCTCCGTAGAGATCGGCGAAGGGCACGTCCACGTGAATGCGGGGTTTCGGTGTCTGGGTATGGCTGAAACGGTCGACGACGAGGCTGCCGATCATTTCGAGCACGTTGAAGCGCTGCTTGGGCAGATCCTGCTGCTCGAGGCGTGAGTACTTGAGCAACGCATCGATCATGTGCGTGAGCCGCAGGGCCGATCGGCGGATCACGTCGATGTGGTGCTTCACGGTCTGGTCGGCGCCTTCCTGAAACTGCTTTTCCAGGAGCGACGAGAAGCCCTCGATCTCCCGCAGCGGGCCTTTCAGATCGTGCGCCACCGAATAGGTGAAGGCCTCCAATTCCTTGGTCTTGCGCACCAGCGCGGAGCCGTGTTCCCGTAGATTGGCCAGCATCGTGGTGAGCGACGCGGCCAAGGCGCCGACTTCATCGCGCGCCGGCCAGGCTTCGAACTGGGCGCCGAGGTCATGGTGCGCGACCCGATCCGCCGTGGTCGCCAGCCGTTTCAGCGGACCGGCCACGAGCCGGGTCATCATGAGGTACACGGCAATGATGCAGGCGGCCAGCAGCGCGACGACGGCGATGATCAGGAGGCGGGCCTGCTCCACCAGGCGATCGCCCTCGATTTTCATCTCGACGTCGATCTTACGGTGAATTTCGATCAGGGAGGCGACGGCGTCTTCGGTCTGCGCCACCAGTCGTTCGTACGTCGATTCGGCGTGAGGGAGCGGCTGGTTTCGGCGCCGCGCGGCTGCCATGTCTTCCCGCTGGGCGCGGAGCGCGCTGAGGCCGTCGGCGATGGTGACGATGAGCCGGCTTTCCTCCTCGGCGAGGTCTCCCCGTCCGTGCGCCCGGAGCATGCCGTACAGGACCGGATGGGTACGGGCAGCGTGCGTCGCTTGGTACGTATCCAACGCTGCCATCGTGCGGCGCTCGATCTCGGCCACGTGCGCCAGGCCGTCCGACTGCGCCGCAGCCGGATGCTCGAGGACGTGGTGCATGTGCGTCTGCATGTCGGCCAGATTCCGCAGCATCTCCGATGCGGTGACGACGCCCGGAATCGTGATGCGCTGGTGGCGGTCGACGTAGCTGTTGACGCGGGCCAGATAAAACAGCGAGGCGCCGAGGCTGCCGACCAGCAAGATGAGGATCACGCTGAACGACAGGGCGAGTTTCTTTCCGATGGAGAGGCGACTGAGCCAACCGCCCGGCATGGCGGTAGCGTAGCACAGGGATCGACAAGTCTCCACACAGCAAGGGGTCTCAGCCACCCCGCCGGAAAGGGGGCCGGCTCAACGCATGATGACTTTCTTGCCCTGGTTCCAATACCACTGGAAGGCGAAATTGGGATAGATGGCGTCCCGCGCGTTCTGCCCGGCGACGGTGAAGAGCACACCGACGGCGCCTACGATCGAATCGGTCAGCTTGAATTGAATCGCCGGCTCGATGCCGATGACGGTGGAGCCGTTGATCTGCCCTCGATTGATCGCATGGCCGTCCGCCCGCCATGTGGTGGAGTGTACGCTGATGAATTCGATGTTGTAGGCCAGCCCCTTCTCATCGTCGAGGAAATGTTCGAAGACGAAGCGGGTATTGATGATGTCGCCCACGTACGTCGTCTGTCCGGCATCGCTGCCTGGCGCTGCGTACGTGTAGTACACGCCGCCACTGAAGCGGAACGGATTGCTGTTCTTGCGGAAGGTGAGGCCCTC
Source organism: uncultured Nitrospira sp. (assembly GCA_964642845.1). Lineage (GTDB taxonomy): Bacteria > Nitrospirota > Nitrospiria > Nitrospirales > Nitrospiraceae > Nitrospira_D. Next base: position 6,302 of record CAZXRB010000120.1, on the reverse strand, counting down.
CGTGAAGCCCAATTCGCCGAATCGAGTGGCCGGCAAGCGTCCCAGGGGAGCAAAGCCTCCGGGCGGCCGTTCGGTGCCGGTCCAGCGGCTCGTCGGGAGGACGATCTGCTGGTACAGGGTGACAGAGGGTCGCGAACTGTCCGGATCCTGCACGATGGGCCGGTACTTCATGATGAGCGACAAATCACCCATGCCCGTGTCGGTGGTCCAGGGGCCGCCGCGTCCGGCATTCGCAGCCGCGGTGTCTTTCGACCAAAAGGAGTTCACCGAGGTCGCGACACCCAGCTCGACATGGTTGGTGAGGCCGTACGTCATGGTCACGAGAGGGGAGACGGAGTAGGTGTGCGTAGGACCCGCCTCGCGGTTGGTCGGTAGCGACAGGGTGTTGCCGTAGCTCTTTTCCGAGATCGACGAGAAGAGAAACGGACGCACCGATAACTGGCCTTGCGGATGAATGTCCACGGATTGGATCAGCAGCGGACCCTCGGAGAAGGGGTTCCAGCTCCGACGGTATTTCTGGATCTCTTCGTCAGACGGCGCCCAGTCGAAGGCCCACGTCGGTGCCGGAGCAGCCGCCAGTCCGATAACGAACCCAATCGCTGCAACAACGTGTGGAATCGTGGATTTTGAGTAGATCATCTCCATTTCCTATTATCCCGATGGGGTTAAGTTAACAACTTATAAAATAAGTTGATACACTTTGTCAATAATCATGTTTGTGTTGTCCAGATATGACAATATGGAACTTATTGCCTTTTGACTGTAAAGACATAATACTTGACATGATACAATAATACTTGATATCTAGGGCGCTATGAATCCTGGCGCCACTGACCGCAAGTACCAATTCGCGAATCACGTCAAGACGCTGCGTACAGCCAAACGCTTGTCTCAATCAGAGTTGGCGGCGTGCGCCGGCATCACCAGGCAGGCGGTGTCTGCCATCGAGTCCAACGTGTATTTACCGACCATCGGCGTGGCGCTCCGCCTCGCATCGGTACTTGGTTGTCCGGTGGAAGCATTGTTCAGTCTGGCGTTTCCGGAAGACATTATCGAAGGGACGTGGGTGGGCGGTCCCGCTTCATTCCAAGGACGTACGGCCCCGGTTCGCGTCAAAGTCTCGGCAGTCGGCAAGAAGACCATCGTGCGTCCCGTCACGGGACTGGGCGAGGTGCTGGCTTACACCGTCCCCGCCGACGGCTACGTCGTGAACGAAGAAAATCTCCGTCCCGGAGAGACGGTTCGTGTGCGATTGTCCCGCGACCGTCGCGCGATCGAGCAGGAGATTGCGGTCGCCGGCTGCGATCCGGCGATTTTCTTGGCCGGCGAACATTTGCGGCGGCAGAAAGACGAGACCACCGTGATCGGGTGGACCATGGGCAGTATGGCCGCCCTCCGGGCGTTGCAACAGGGTGAGGTCCATGTCGCGGGCCTGCATTTGTACGATCCCTCCACCGGCGAATCCAACTTGCCGTTTCTGAGACGGGCGCTGAAAGGGTCCTCCTATGAGATCGTGACGTTTGCGACCTGGGAAGAAGGCTTGCTGGTCCGTCCGGGCAATCCGAAGTCCATTCGATCCGTCGCCGATCTGGCGGATGCGTCGGTGCGGATCATCAATCGCGAGGAGGGCGCCGGGGCGCGGCTCCTGCTCGATCAGCATTTGCGCGCGGCTGGGATCGACCCGTCGCGCGTCCAGGGATACGACCGGACCGCGGCGTCCCATTTCGAAGTGGCCCGGGCAGTTGCGGAACGGCAGGCTGATGTGGGCGTGGGGATTCGCTCAGCCGCGCCGCTCTTGGGTCTCGATTTTGTGCCGCTCCAAGCCGCGCGGTATGACCTCGTGGTTCCCAAAGCCTATCTGAAATCACATCCGACACTGGCGCATCTCTTCGACACGTTGACCAGCCGCGCGTTTCGGACCGAAATCGAAGCGCTGGGCGGCTATGACACCAGGGAAACGGGAAAGGCGCAGACGTTATAGATGCAGGCCGGAGATGTAAGCGCAAGGAAGCGATGGCTCACAGTCGTTCTGTGCGTTCTGCTTATCGGCGGTGCTGTTCAATACGCTCAGGACAGACCGGCCTTGGCGAGAGAGCCGCTGGTGATCGCGGCATCACCGAGCGTGAAAGCGCCATTGGAGGCGTTAGGGCGGGCGTTTGAGGTCCTACACCCAGGTGTGGTCGTCCGGCTGTACTTGGATGAAGCGTTGAACCTGCGGCGCACAATTGCCGCGCTGGAGAACAACGGGCAATTTCTCGGAGGCCGTGGGATCATCCATCTGGTTGCACCGGGGGGCGACGAGTTACTGACTCGCTTGGCATCGAAAAATTACATCAGGCCGGAATCACGTCGCGCGTATGCTGTAGAGCCGTTGGTGCTTGTCGTACCTGAGTCGGTCGTCGAGGCCCCGACGTCGTTTGATGCGCTGGCCCGGGATGCGCATCTGCGGATTGCTGTCGCCGATCCGGCTTTGACGACTCTCGGGCAACGAAGCCGAGACCTGCTGCTTACACGGGGAGTGTGGGCGAACCTGAATGGGCGATTGGAACTGGCCGCGGATGCCCGGGGTGTCATTGATCATCTCATGCGTGGGCAAGCTGATGTCGGCATTCTGTTCGGTCCGGAAGCTGTGCAAGAGCGAGAACGCCTGCGTGTGACGGCGGTGGCACGCGGTGAGACGGTTGCGCAGACGGTTCACTCGATCGCCATGGAATGGCAGTGTCCGAACCGGGAATTGGCCCAGGAGTTCATCCGCTTCACCCAGAGTGCATCCGCCCAAGCCATCCTGCGCGCCCTCGGGTATCTGTCGCCGGGCCTGCCGTGACAGGCCGGTGAGTCGCGGTCCCCTTTGGGTATCCGGTGAAAGAACGAGTGTCTGCCTATCCGTACTGAGAGGGGCGCATATGTCGAGCACGGCAAGCCTGTCCCATAGATCGGGAAATCACGAAAAGGATCTTTCGGATTTTCAGCGAAACACACACAGGCGACAAAGCAGTACGCATGCCGCAATAGTAGCAGTCGTCTTCATGCTGTTGAGTGCCGACGGTTGCGCTCGGCTGCCCTATGCCACACAAATTGTGCACGAGGATCAACGGGTGAGGGTAGTGATCCAGCGGGAGGTGAATCACGCGGAGTACACCCATCCCGTTCGCCTGGATGCAGAGGCCATCATAGCCATACTCCGGAGTTATTCGGTGCGTGAGAAGAAAGCGTTGCCGCTCCGGTGGTTCGCGGAAGAACAACTCCCTCAGCCGCTCTTTCGGGCCGATGAAGTGAAAGTTCTGGCTCCGCATCTGGCCGCGGCGTTGGAACAGGCCGGTCCGGGCGAGCGGGTCTACTTTCACATATGGGCGCCCGGCTTCAATCCGGCCTACGCACGCGACACGACCGCCGGATGGATCGCCGTACGCGAACCGTACTGGCGTCTCACGCTCGACTACTATCATGTCCAACTTCCGGTCAGGAAATCCGATCAATACGACTACAACTATCCGCTCGTTCCGGAGCCGCCTCGCCAGTACATCCTGAGCTTCGAGCCCGGTCGCTTCTGGGTCACGGATTCCGCGACGGGGGAGCGCGTCCTGGACTACCGGGGTTTCGTAAAATCTCCGGAAAGCTCGCTGCCACGGTAAGCAGGACGGCTCTGTACGCAGTCACCATGTTCTCGGACGGCTTCGGAATCATCACGGAGGAAAGGAATGCAGAGGCGAGGCTATAAGGACACCGCGGGGCGACACCGACGTGCCGGTGCGCCGTGGCTTTGTCCGGCATTGATCATTGGCATGATAGTGGGAGCGAATTGCGCGGACGCGGTGGAAGGCGGCAAGCTCGTCGAAAAAGACGGCCAATATGTCTTTGTCGAAAATCAGGATCCCGCGCTGAAGCTCTTGTTGGAACGTTCACTCACACAGGGGCTCATCACGCAGGAGGAATTCGATCGCGTCATGAAGGAATCGGAAGAGCGGGCATATCTGCTCCAGCCGAGCTTCAAAGCTTGGTACGACCGGGGCTTCAATTTCTCGATGAACGACAATGCCTTTTTTTTGAAGATTCGATTCCGGACGCAAATGCGCTTCACTCAACGATACCGGAATGAGGCGTGGCGAAATCCCGGCGATGCGAAAAACTTTCCCGACCTGCTGGGCGTCTTCGGCGACTACCGGGCAAACCGCTCCGAGCCGACCTCGTCGCAGCTCAATCTCCGGCGCGTGCGGCTCTACTTCATGGGACATCTGTTCAATCCCGACTTCAAGTATTACATCCAAATGCGGGCTGAAACCGCGGAAAACGCCCAAGCGCCTGGCTCTCTGTCGTTGTTCGACATGAACTTCACCTCAACACATATTCCCTGGATCAATGCGCAGATCGGCCAGTACAAGGTGTACTTCAACCGATCACAAATCAATTCGACCGCCGCGATGCAGTTCGCGGAGCGGGCGCTGGTGATGGACGCCTTCACCGCCAGCGGACTGGATCGGCGCGACATCGGCATCACGATCATGAACGACGAAGAGTTGTATCCCGTGAACTATTACCTGGGGGTCTTCAATGGGGCCGGTCCCAGTTTCAACCGCCTCGGCTCATTCGTGTCCGAACAGCCCACGCAGGACTGTCCGACCGGTGTCACGAGCGGCAGTCCCATTCCGCCCGGGGCCTGCCCTCCCGGCCAGCGGAACCTCAACGCCAACACTCGCATCGATATCGATCGGCTGATGTTTGCAGGCCGGCTCATGTGGAACGTCATGGGGCGTCCCGGCTATGGGGAAGGGGATATGGCGTATTCCGAGACGCCACAGATGGCGATCGGCGTGGGCTATGCGTACAACCCGGCGGTCAATACCAGCACGAACAATGCCTTCGTCGGCATCGATCTCGCCAATCTCAATTTTCGCCGGCAACTCGCGGCCTTTGGAAACGGACGCCAACTCGGCTGGGGGCTGATCGATTACTCGTCCTGGAACTTGGACTATGTGTTCAAATACCGCGGATTTTCCCTTCAAGCGGAGTACTACTTCAAGAACGTCATCCGTCATCAGAAAGGGATCCCCTGTCTTCAGTCGGCGGCCGGGGTCTGCACTGCGTTTGCGCCCGGGCTGTTGGGCAACGCCACAGGCTGGTATGCACAAACCGGCTACTATCTCATCCCTCGCAAACTTGAACTGGCGGGCCGCTATGCCTACTGGGATCCGGACACCCGCTCGGCCAGCGATCTGATCAAGCAGGTAGATGTGGCCCTGACGTACCACCTGGACGGTACCTACGACCATACCATCACGCTGCAGTATTCCAATCTCGCGATGGGAACGGGCGGGTTTGCCATTGGCCGGAGCGCGCCGCTGCCTCAGGTGAACGGGACGTTTTTGTCCGGCAGCGTGCCCCTCGATGGGCCCGGTGGTACGTTGGTCGAAAATGCGATCCGAGTTCAGTATCAAATCTTTTTCTGAGGAGCGTGGTCGATGCGGTACATGATGCCGATAATCGTGTTGCTGAGCGCCTTGTATGTCGAGTCTGCTCGGGGCGAGGAGATCGTCATAGCGGCTGCCGCGGATCTCAATTTTGCCTTCAAAGAGTTGGCCGGGGAATTCGAACAGCAGACGGGTGTGCATGTGAAGCTCTCGCTCGGGTCGTCCGGCAATTTTTATTCGCAGATTGCCAACGGCGCCCCGTTCGATCTGTACTTTTCTGCCGACATCGGATACCCGAAGAAGCTCGTCGAAGAGGGGCTGGCGGTGCCGAGTTCCCTGTATCAGTATGCGACGGGACGGATCGTGCTGTGGGTGCCGAGGGGTTCAAAGCTGGACGTGACGAAGGGAATCGAGGTGCTGCTCGATCCGTCGATCAAGAAAATCGCCATCGCCAATCCGAAGCATGCGCCCTACGGACGGGCGGCCGTCTTGGCCATGGAACACTTCAAGGTCTACGATCGGCTGAAAGACAAGTTCGTGCTGGGCGAGAATGTGTCGCAGACGGCCCAGTTCGCGCAGTCCGGGGCCGCGGATATCGGAATTATCGCGCTTTCCCTGGCGCTGGCTCCCTCGGTCCAATCTGTCGGTTCCTATTGGTTAATCCCTCAAGAGGCGCATCCGAGGATCGATCAAGGGGCGGTGATCGTGAAGGCCTCGAAGAATCAGGAAGGCAGCAAAAAGTTTCTGGAGTTTCTTCAGGCCGCGGTCGCGAGAAGCGTGATGAAACGCTACGGGTTTTTGCTGCCCGGTGAGGATGGGATATCGCCGTGACCGTGCGGCATACTAGAACCTATCTCAAAATGGTTGTGCTCATCAGAAAAGTCCCTATAATGCGCC
>CAZXRB010000119.1:8947-9271 GCA_964642845.1 uncultured Nitrospira sp. | reverse complement strand
GTTTGGTTGCCGTTCATCGTCACGACGCAGGGTCCCGTGCCGCTGCAGGCGCCGCTCCAGCCGGTGAACGTGGCGTTGCCCGACGGCGCGGCGGCCAGCACGACCGTGGTGCCGGCCGGGAAGTTGGCGGAGCAGGCGCCGCCGCAGTTGATCCCGCCCGGATTGCTCGTGACGACACCGGCTCCCGTCCCGGACTTCGTGACGATCAACTGTACCGCGTTGGGCGAGGCGTTAAAGACCGCTACGACCGTGGCGTTGCCGGTGAGGAGGCAGACACCGGTGCCGGAGCAGCCCGCGCCGCTCCAGCCGGCAAAGACGGATCCC
>CAZXRB010000119.1:0-8918 GCA_964642845.1 uncultured Nitrospira sp. | reverse complement strand
GGTCAGCGTTACCGAAGCGCCTGCGTCGAACCGGGCATTTTGTTCGGCACAACCAGGGCCGCAATCGAGCCCGGCCGGCGTGGAGGTGACGGTCCCGTCGCCGCTGCCTTGCTTCCGTACCTCGACGCGGAATGTCGGCCGCAAGACGATCTCGATGGTTTGCCCCGCAGCAAAGAATCCGCTCGTACTCCCGGACAGAATTTTTTCGTCCGCGGCATTGAAGGCCGCCACGTAAATGGTCCGGTTGATATCGGCCCGGGACGGCGCGGGAATGCGGACGGAGATCACTTGCCCGCTCGCGAGATCGCTCACCGCGACGCTGGTCTCAGCCGGGACAGGCAGATCCGGACCGGAAACCCGTAACAGGATCCGCGTAATCTCAGAGAGAAACTGAGGCGGCACGACCACCGAGAGATTGACGGGGACCGGTTCGCCGCCGCCCGCTCCCTGGTCCGTCCCCGACCCACAGCCCGACAGCCAGGCGGCGAAGAAGGCGACCAGCAGCATCGATCCCTGTCTTGTCCATCTTGGGGTCATCGCGACACCTCTGCTCTGTCGCCTCGACTGCGTTACGGCACCCGGATCGTGATGTTCACGTTCGTCCCGGCGGCGGGATTGACGGAGGCCGGCGCGGCGCCGGACACGACGGCCGGCGGCGTTACCGGCGTGACGGGAATCGGCCAGCCCGGTATGGCATAGGCCCCCGCTGACGTTTGTCCCCCGACCCATCCGGCCTCCGCGGTGACCGGAGACAGCGAGCCATCTTCACCCATGCCGACGGCAGCGAGCACCTGCCGGGGCGACTCCCGTTTGGGAATGTCAGGCACCGCCGTGGCGGCCAAGGCGGCGGCGACCGGCCGGGCTTCGCCGAACGATTCGATCGCCACCGGCATGCTGGGCGGCCCTCCCGGCAGGGCAATGGAGGATTGCCCCGGCAGCAGCAGGACCGTGGCGCCGCCCGAGGTCAACGCGATGTCTCCCCGTTGGCCGATATTGGCGACGCCGGTGGCGCCTTCGTCTTCGGATTCCAACGGCAGGCTACGCGGCGCCGTGCCGGTACGCGGGGCAGGCTGCGGGCGGGACGGCTCCGCGATCCACACCAGAAAATACGTTCCCCGGGCGGTCACGACGGCGGTTCTTGAATGGATTTCAAACACCGACTGCTCATCCGCGAGCGGTTTCCCCACGAGAACGCGGGCCGTCCCGCGCGTGAGATGGGCCACGAACGTGCGCGTGTCACTGCCCGGCCGATAGGTTTGCTCGGTCACCTCCAGACGGCTCTGCTCGCCCAAAGCAATGAGGGTGTCGTCGATAAACAGGACTTTGGTGCGGGACGCCGCGGCGGTTTCAATGACGGCCAACGGGCCGATGGGCTCATATGTCCGGACCGGACGGGGCGCCGTCATCGAGGCCGGCTGCATCGTCACCGTGCCTTCTACCGCGAGAAACGTGCCCACATCCGGCAGATCGGCCGCGGCCGCCGGTCCGGAGGCCCCGAGGACCACGGAGCAGACAACCGCGAAGACCACCACGCGCATGGCCACCTCCCTAGAATCGTTCCCCGATCGTGAAGGAGACGATATGGCGGACATAGCTGAAGGCCGGGATGTTCGCGTCGTCTCTGGTGTAGGAATACTGGAAGCCCACCCAGAGCCACGACTGCAGCTCCCGTACCGCCGTGCCGGTGAGCAGAAAAATGTTGTCCCGCCGCACGGTCGTCCCGTCGAACGAAAAGGAATTGGGATTGTCGTATCCCTGCCGATAGTAGTCGAAGGCCAGATCCAGCTTGGTGGCCGGCCAGGGTTGGTACCCGATGCCGGTGGAAAACCGATGGCCGACGTAGGACCAGTCCGCCTTGCTCGGTTGGCCGGGGATCGCGCGAGCGACATCCCCGCCCCCGGTGCGGTCCGTATCGAAGACGTAGCCGGCCCGCACATGTCCGCGCTGGTCGGCGAACATGAGATATTGCATCGCGCCCACCGCCCAATTGGTCGCATCCCTCGTCGGATTGACGCGCGCGCGGTCCAAATCGAAGTCCTTGAAGTCTTTGCTCTGAAACCGAACGAAGGCCTGCGTGAACGTGCGCTCGCTTTCAGGCAGCGTCAGCACCGGTTGGAGCGTGTGGGACAGCAGGAAGGAATCGCCGCCGACCGCCACGTAGTCGAGCAGGTATTGGAACCGCAGCTGCGCGGCGCCGAACCGCCGTTGGGCGTACAGCATGGGCGTGTGGGTCTGAACATTGAAGTCGCTGAGCGTGGCATGGACGTTCTGATACAGGTGATAGCCGGCCCCCACCGTCCACTGATCGTCCTGAATGAATCGGTACTCGCCCCCGCCGGCGAAGACCGTGACAAAATCCCCCTGCTGCGTGATGCCCGCGGCCCCGGACGGCTGCACACCGGCGGGCGCCAAGACCACGTTGGAGTCGTATTGCAGGCTCAGCACACCAGAGAGATTCCACCGCTTGGCTTCGGTCGGCGTTGAGCTCTCGCGCGCGGGCGCGGGCGGCCGACTCGGCGGAGCGGCGACGCCGGGGCCGCCCGCGAGCGCGGCGGCGCGGAACTCCGCCGTCGCGCGTTCATACTGGCCCTTGGAGGACTCGCGCGCCCCCTGTTGGAAGCGGGGATCCCGCGCCAACTCCCGATCCAACTCGCCGGCCCGCAGGAATTTTTCGGCCGCCTGCTTATGGGATTGCTGAGCCGCCGCCACCAACCCGGCGTAGTAGTAGAGAAGCGGCTCGTCATGGAGGTCCGATTCCGCGGCGGTCAGCTGGTTCGAAGCCTCTGCATGCCGGCCTTGGTGATAGAGCGCCATGGCCAGCCCCAGCCGCGCTCGCCCGTCCGTGGGATGCTGGCGCAGGATGTCGCGAAACCGTTCCTCGGCCGCGCCATATCGGTTCAATCGAAGGAGGACCTGCCCGAGATAGTAGCCGGCCACCGGGTCCCCCGGCTTGGCAGTGAAGGCTGCGCCGAGCAGGCGTTCCGCTTCCTTATTGTGATGCTGACTATAGGCATGGAGGCCCTTGGCGAGCGCCAAATCATAGTCTTCATGGGGATCGGCCGCGTGAGCGACTCCCGGGCACCCCGCCCCGATGGCCAACCCAAGACCGACGAGCAAGAAAGAGAAGAGAAACCATCCCGTGGACGAAGGCGGATCCTGCTTCCATGACAAGAAGCCGCGGCGAGACTCGTTCATTGGCAAGCGCCCCAATTCTGGACCGGAATGCCCCTAGGGGTTTGGGCAGCCTGCCCTCCCAGGTCAAGAAACAGACCCGGGCGGGTCGTGCACATACATGTGTGAGATCGCCCACTTGCGTCGGATGGAAGCGGGATGGTTCAGAGACAACCTGTCCTGAAAACCGAAGGACATGGACAAGTTGTCCGCTACCTCAATTCAGTACGTAGGCCTTCCGGCCCGTTGACAAGCTTTTCAACAGCGGGTTACAAACCTGGAGATTTTTGACAACGGGGTCCCTGAACCTGAGACCTCATACACTTTCCATAGAGCGACCTGTGAAGGAGGAGCCGAGATGAGCGATGTAGCCCCTGAGATCAAAGTCGGCGACACTGCGCCGGATTTTACGTTGAAGGATCAGGACCAGAAGGATGTGAAGTTGAGCGACTATCGCGGGAAGAAGAACGTGGTCCTCTGTTTCTATCCGCTGGACTGGAGCCCGGTGTGTCAGGGCGAAAACAAGTGCCTGACCGATGACTTCCCCAAATTCCAGGGGGTGAACGCCGAGGTCTTCGGCATCAGCTGCGACAGCTTTTTCTCCCACAAGGCCTGGGCCGACTCCTTGGACCTCAAGCATCGGCTGCTCTCCGACATGCACCGGACCGTGTGCAAGGCCTACGGGCTTTACTTCGAGCCGCTCAACTGCTCCAAGCGGGCGACGGTCATCGTGGATAAGAACGGGAAGGTCGCCTACGTGAAGGTGCAGGAGATCAAGGTGGCGCGCGAAGATAAAGAAATTCTCGCCGCCCTCGCCAAGCTGAATTAGTGGGCCGTAGTCCAGGTTGAGTGCGACAGGACCGTCCTGTCGCACTCAACCCGCTCGCATCCTCAATTCAACATTGAAGATTCAACGTTGAACATTGTTTTTATGGGCACCCTTCTGGACGTCAGCGACGCCAACTATAAAGAGTTCACCCACAGCGAGGGGGCGGTCGTTGCCTATGGACTCGCGACCTGCGAGCCCTGCAAGGAGTACGACCCCATCCTGGAAGAAGCGGCCGCCAAATTCCCCACGATCAAAGTGGGGAAAGCCAAGATGCACGTGCCCGGTCGGTGCCGCGAGATCAAGAAGACCCACACGTTCGAGACCTATCCGACGACCCATCTGTTCGCCCGCGGCAAGCTCCTCCTGACACGGGAGGGCGTGGTGCCTCCCGCGGAATTGGCCGCCTTGATCACCGACTATCTTCTGAAATAAGCCCCGGCGGCCTTTATCAACAGCCTGTTAGGAAATCGACGATCTCCTTGACTGAGCGAGGGCATGTAGTACCCTCGGAGCAGCGCTGGACCATCGACCCTGTCGCCGCACGCGAGGGCTACCGTGTCCCGTTCGACCAATGTGCCGCAGTATGACGCGCAAGTCCTGCTCAATTCTCAGCCGGTCATCGTGTCGGTCATCGATCCCGCGACCCATCACATCCAGTTCCAGAATGCCACCGGCCTGAAGAAATTCGGCGACCTCGCCGGCTCCTCCTGCTACGAGAAAATCGCCGGCTGCCCCGCGCCCTGCACCTTTTGCCGGATGCCGGAAGCCCTCGCCTCGGATACCGTGGTCTCCAGCGAGGTGGCCCTGCCCGGCGACAAGTTCCTCCTGGTCCATTGGTCCAAAGCTCCCACGACGGACGGCCGGACCCACGTGGTCGAAACCATCGTCGATGTCACCGAGCACAAGCGCACGGCGCAAGCGCTCCATCAGGCTCAAAAGATGGAGGCCGTAGGCCGGCTGGCCGGCGGCATCGCGCACGACTTCAATAATCTGATGATGGTGGTGATGGGGCATGCCCACCGGTTGCTGCAGCAGTTCGCGGGGCATCCGGCGAAACCGGAGCTGGAAATGATCAGCCAGGCCGGTTCCCGCGCCGCCGCCTTGACCAAGAAGCTGCTGACGTTCAGCCGGCGCCAGGTGTTCGAGCCGAAAGAGATCTCCGTGACGCAGACGATCCGGGACATGGAAGAGATTCTCCAGCGGCTCATCGGCGAGCAGATCCAGATCGTCACGGTGCTCCACCCGCACACCGGGCACGCGATGGTGGATCCGGTGCAACTGGAGCAGGTCATCATGAATCTGGTGCTGAACGCGCGGGATGCGATGCCGGACGGAGGGTTGTTGAACATCGAAACGGACAATGTCGACTTGGACGACACGTTCGTGAAGGCCCATCCGGGCTCGGCGGCAGGGCCCCACGTCAAGATCATGGTGCAGGACGCCGGCTGCGGCATGGATCAGGAGACGCTCGCCCATATCTTCGAGCCGTTCTTCACGACCAAGCCACCCGGCAAGGGCACCGGGTTGGGGCTAGCGACGGTCTACGGCATCGTCAAGCAAAGCCGCGGGTACATCGATGTCGTCAGCGAGCCGGGCCGCGGATCGCGGTTCACCGTGTATTTCCCGCGTGTCGGGCAACCGGTCGCGGCCCCCGAAGTGCCGCCCGCCAAGCCGCGCGTCTCCGCCGGTTCGCAGGAGACGATCTTGATCGTGGAAGACGAGGAAAGCATCCGGCGCTTGATGCAAACCATCCTGCAGGATCAGGGGTATCAGGTGCTGGCGGCCTCCGACGGGATCGAGGCGTTGCAGCTGCTGCAGACGCTGAAGGGGAAATGCCCGCTCGTCATCACCGACGTCATCATGCCGCGGATGAAAAGCACGGTGTTCGCCGACAGCGTCAAAGCGATGCATCCAACGACGCAGGTACTCTATATGTCGGGCTATGCCGGCGAGACCTTGCAAGCCAACGGTGTCAGCGACGACATGCCCTTCCTTCAAAAACCCTTTCTCCCCACCACGCTCGTGGAAAAAGTCCGCGAGCTGCTGGAAACCCACGCTCGCCCGTAACGTGACGCCGCCCTCTGGGAAGGCGAATGTAGGCAAACGGCTTCACTTCGGCTGGCACCGGTCATAGGAAGCGCCAGGCACGCCACCGCGTGCCGGCGCACTCTGTGTCGAGACCGTCTGAATTCCACCCGATTATCAAGTCCTTGCCGGCCAGTCACCCGGGGCTCAGTTCTTCCTCGCCATCCAGCACCGATTTTGCTAGTCTTCCGAACCAGCATGAGACCCGCATCCGCCCTGCCTCTCCTCCCGATGGCCGCTTGGCTGATCGCCTGCAGCGGCGGCGACGCCCCGCCACCGGGCGGGACCTCTCCGGCCAATCCGCCGCCGGCCGCCACGGCTTCGCTCGACCCGGACGGTGTGCAGATGCTCTTCCCCTCCGCCTCGGGCTCCGAATTCCGATTGGGCCAGCAGGACCCCAATACAGTGCCGCGCCTGTCGATCGGCAATCGGATGACAGCCACCGCGCAGATCGAGGGAGCTGTGCGCTACTGGAACATGCCGTCCTATCCCCTGTCGTACGCCAGCGGGGGCACCGGCTGGACCAGCCGCTTGAACATGTTCGCCAGCGGAGGCCAGCAGCTGTACACGTGGCGAACGCAGCCAGGCTATTTGTCGAGTCCCGCCGACGTGCGCAACCAGGAACTGACCGTTTATCTACGGATCCATCAGATCCTTGACCCCGCCCATCTCTCCGTGTCGCTCAAGATTCGCGGCGGCCAACACACCAGCGGCAACGGCGACCTCGCCTCCTGCACCATGATGACGTTCGAGCCCGCCTCCCGGGCCACGACGCGATTCGGGAAGGAGCTCACCCATCCGGACTACGATTACGTACGCCTCACGCCGGCGTTCGCGGCGGAATTGGTGGAGGATCAGTGGTTCGGGTTGAAGCTGCTGAGCTATACAGTACCGAGCGACCCGCGCAAGGTGGTGAACCGGCTCTATCTCGACATCGATCCCTTCGACTTCGCCACCGGAACGCCGAAGAACCATTGGCGGCTGTTCAGCGAGTATGTGGATGAGGCAGGAAACAGCACCGGGTCGTATTCAACACTCGCCGACTGGGGCGGCTGGCAAACCACGGTGCGAGTGGACGGCGTGCACGACGTGGACTTCGCGTTGCTCGGCGTCCGCGAGATCACGCCGCCGCAGTAATCCGCCGCGGTAAAGATTCCCGGTACATTTTCTCGCCGCGTAGCATCGGCCAGAACGCAGAGACGACACCGCTCGGTACATTTTCTTTCCATCGTATGCCGGATGTTACGAAAACCGGCCCTTGCAAACTGCACCATGAAGGGATATCCTTCCAGCATATCTGTATTGGATATGGGAGGGTCATCGCCATGAGTGCCATCCTGCTCAAGCTGCCAGAAAGCCTGTTGAAAGCGAGTGAGGCATGTGCCGAACGCCTGCATCTCTCGCGAGCTGAATACATCCGCCGGGCGATCGAGCGGATGAACCGGGACATCCAACAGAAGCTCCGGAGCAAACGTCTGGCGGAAGTCTCCAAGCGAGTTCGCGAAGAGAGCATGCGTGTGAACGCAGAATTCGCCGCCATCGAACATACGCCCGATGCCTAATCGGGGAGAGATTTGGCTCGCCGATCTTGAGCCGCAGCGCGGCACGGAACCCGGCAAGGTCCGTCCGGTGTTGATTGTCCAGGCCCAGGCGCTTTTAGATGCCGACCATCCTTCGACGTTGGTTGTTCCGCTCACGACGAACCTCATCAATGATGCAGAGCCGCTCCGTATCCGGGTTGTAGCCGTTTCTCATTTACGCCGTGATTCCGATTTGCTCCTGGATCAACTGCGTGCCATCGATAACCGGCGTCTCACCAAAGGCCCGATCGCCAGATTAGCTAAAGCTCAGATGGCGAAGGTCGGCCAAGCGATCCGCGAAGTCTTAGACTTGGCGGACAATGACGACGACCCAAGCTGAGCCGCCACCTTGTCTTAGACGTCTATCCAGGACCGTGTCGCCCGCCGACTGGGGCGGCTGGCAAACCACGGCGTGCACGACGTGGACTTCGCGTTGCTCGGCGTCCGCGAGTCGAATAAAAGGGGTCTTTTCTTGACAAGAGCACAACGTATTCGGTAGAAGATCCACCATGCCTCGCCGGCCACGGCTCGCTGCTGGAGACCTCGCCTATCACGTCTTGAATCGTCGTGTGGGACGACTGCCGCTCTTCGAGAAGCCTGCTGACTACGCCGCGTTTGAAACAATTCTTGCAGAGGCTCATGCCCAAACCCGTCTCCGCATCGCGGCGTATTGCTTGATGCCGAATCACTGGCATCTCCTCCTCTGGCCTCGACAGGACGGGGAACTCTCGGAGGTCCTGCGGTGGATCACGGTTACGCATACCCAACGCTGGCATGCCCACCATCACACCGCCGGGACCGGCCCGGTCTATCAAGGCCGCTTCAAATCGTTTCCGGTGCAGACCGATGAGCATTTCCTGACGGTCGCGCGCTATGTAGAGCGCAATGCGCTGCGGGCGAAGCTCGTCACGCGGGCGGAGGACTGGCAATGGTCGAGCCTCTGGCGACGAGATCAGGGAGACAGCAAGTTGACGATGTGGCTCAGCGACTGGCCCGTCGATCGGCCTCGCGACTGGGTGGCGCGGGTGAATCGGCCTCAGGGCGCATCGGAATTGGACGCCCTGCGTCTCAGTGTGCAACGGGGGCGCCCCTTCGGCGACGAGGGGTGGGTGCGGCGGATGGTGAAGCGGTTCGCCCTGGAATCGACACTCCGGCCCCGGGGACGCCCGAAAGGCTCGTAAACAAAGACTCCCGACCCCTTTTATACCCCCAATCCTCGCCCGCCCTTTCGAGCGGGCGCTACATTTTATTCT
>CAZXRB010000118.1:7397-9330 GCA_964642845.1 uncultured Nitrospira sp. | reverse complement strand
ATGTCCTGAACGGTGGTTTGGGCAACGATGTCCTCAACGGCGGGCTTGGCGACGACACGTTGAACGGCGAGGCCGGGAACGATGCCTTCTATGGCGGCGCCGGGAACGACCGGCTCACCGGCGGGGACGGCGACGATTCCTTCTCGGGTGACGAGGGTGCCGATACCATCCTGGGCGGCAGCGGCACCGATTATCTCTATGGCGGTGAGGGCGATGACGTGCTGCAAGGCGATGAGGGCAATGACACGCTCATCGGTGAGGCGGGCAACGACGTGCTGACCGGCGGAGCCGGGAATGACGTGCTGAACGGTGGGGCCGGGGCCGATCGATTACAGGGCGGCGAGGGCGACGACTCCATGTATATGGATGCGGCCGACACGGTCGTGAACGGCGGAGCGGGCTACGATGGCGTCACGGTCCTTGGCACGGATGCGGTGACGCTCGATGCGGCGGCGGCCCAAGTGGAATTCGTGGGCGGTAGCAGCGGGGATGATGTGATCACGGCCGTGGGCAGCCCGACCAGCGTCACCTTCTATGGGGGCGACGGCCATGATCAACTGACCGGCGGCGATGGCAATGATGTGTTGGTCGGGCAAGTCGGCAACGACCATCTGGTCGGCGGGCCGGGCGACGATATCTTGACCGGCGGCGATGGGGCCGATGTGCTCAACGGTGGGGCCGGGAACGACGCGGTCTACGCCGGTTCAGGCGATGATCTCATCGACAGCGGCGAGGGCGACGACTCCGTGTCGGGCGAGGAGGGGGCCGATATGATCGTTGGCGGCAGCGGGATCGATTATCTCTACGGCGGCGCCGGCGACGATGTCATCAACGGGGGCGACGGCAACGATACGCTGGTCGGCGACGTGGGCCACGATGTCCTGAACGGTGGTTTGGGCAACGATGTCCTCAACGGCGGGGCCGGGGCGGATCAATTCTTCGGGGGCGACGGCGACGACAGCTTGTATATTGATGCCGCCGACACCGTCGTGAATGGCGGCGCCGGCTCGGATGCGGTCAGCGTGCTGGGCCCGGACGGGATCACCCTCGACGCCACGGCGGCGGAAGTCGAATTCGTCGGCGGCGGCAGCGGCCACGATATCTTTACGGCAATCGGGAGTCTCAACCGCGTGACCTTCTATGGCGGTGAAGGGAACGATCAGCTCATCGGCGGGGACGGTAACGATGTGCTCGTGGGGCAAGCCGGCGATGACAGCCTGATCGGAGGGTTGGGCGACGATATCCTCACTGGCAGCGAAGGGAACGATGTGCTGATCGGCGGGGCCGGCAACGATGCCTTCTATGGCGGGTTGGGCGACGATCAGTTGAGTGGCGGCGAGGGCGATGATTCACTCGCCGGCGATGAAGGGGCCGACAGCCTGTTGGGCGGCACGGGCCGCGACTATCTTTACGGTGGTGACGCAGACGACTCGCTGAACGGCGAAGAGGGCAACGATGTCCTCGTGGGTAACAGCGGGAACGATGTTCTCACCGGCGGCGCCGGCGACGACTATTTGGCGGGGGGGGCCGGCAATGACCAGTACGCCTTCGCACGCGGGGGCGGAGCCGATACGATTGCCGAGGACGATGTCACCGGCGGGAACAGTGACCGCTTGCTGTTCGACGGCACGATCAATCCGTTGGATCTGGTCGTCAGCCGCCAAGCGAACAATCTCCGGCTGGCGATTCACGGCAGCAGTGATCAGGTTGTCATCGAGAATTGGTATGCAGGCACGGCCCACGAGGTCGAAACGATTCAGGCGGGCAATGGACAGAGCCTGCTCAGCACGGACGTCGAGCAGCTGATCCAGGCGATGGCCTCCTTCACACAGCAAACGGGCCTGACGTGGGATCAGGGCATCGAGCAGCGGCCGCAGGAAGTGCAGACAATTCTTGCGGCCAGCTGGCGCTAGGGGACTGGCCCGGGACTGGC
>CAZXRB010000118.1:0-7297 GCA_964642845.1 uncultured Nitrospira sp. | reverse complement strand
GGGACTGGCCCGGGACTGGCTCCGGCACAGCCGGCGCCTGTCCCGGTTCCGACGGCAGAACAGGGACAGCCGCGACGCGAGGCACGAGGAAGCGCGGCAATCCTCAGGCTTATAGGATGCGCGAAGATTATCGCCGGCTGGTTTCTTTCCGGTCCAGGTACCTGAAAACGACCGCGGCGACGACTGCGAGGACGGCAATACCGGTAAGCAAGGCAAGAATGGGTTCCATGGCTAGTCCCTTTCTTCCGGGGTGATGAGCACCGCCCAGCAAATATCACCAGCGTGAGGAGAGATCCTCACCACGACCGTCGTCGTCGATAATTTGCTGTCAGGCAACACTGCCCCGACGCCTATCACGGTCAACAAATACTTAACCAGATCGAACAAGAGATCGGAAACTTTCTTTCGTCGATGTGGTGTCTATGCTTCACCGCAGGCCAGTGTAATGTGACCTTTCAGCGAAGTAAAGAAGCGATGATGCCGGCGGACGCCCGTCAAGACTGGTGGCTTCCTGTATGAATCCACCTAGTGGACCGCCATGCCGCGACTCCGGTCTCCTTTGCCTCCTTATTCTCGCCCGGTTCTACGATCTTCCGGCCGACGCCTCCCAGTTGCGCCATCAGTTTTCGCAATCCGGCCAAGCGTTGTCGGACACCGATCTCCTGCGCGCCGCCAAGCATCTGGGGCTCAAGGCCGGCCAGCTGACGACCACGTGGAGCCGGCTCGCCGGTCTGCCGCTACCCGTGCTGGCCAAGCGTACCGACGGGAAATATATCGTGCTGGCCAAGGTGGAAGCCGAGAAGGCGCTCATTCAAGATCCCATCGAAGCCCGCCCGCTCATCCTCTCGCGCGAGCAGTTCGAGGCCGCCTGGAGCGGACAGATTCTGCTCTTCACCAAGCGCGCCCATCTGCGGCCGGAGGATGTGACGTTCGACCTCACATGGTTCATTCCCGCCGTCGTCAAGTATCGACGGTTCTTCGGCGAGGTGCTGGTCGCGTCCTTCTTCCTGCAGGTATTCGGCCTGTTGACGCCGCTGTTTACGCAGGTCGTCATCGACAAGGTGCTGGTCCACAAGGGGTTCACCACGCTGCATGTGCTCGCCGTGGGGATGATCGCGCTGGCGCTCTTCGAGGCGGTGCTCGGCGGGCTGCGGACGTATCTGCTCTCGCACACAACGAACCGCATCGACGTCGGACTGGGCGCGCAACTCTTTCGGCACATTCTGGCGCTGCCGCTCGCCTATTTCGAAGCGCGGCGCGTGGGAGATACGGTCGCGCGCGTGCGCGAGCTGGAGCAGATCCGCCAGTTCATCACCAGCCATTCCGTCACGGTCGTCCTGGACCTGTTGTTCACCGCCGTCTTCCTCGCGGTCATGTGGTTCTACAGCCCGATGTTGACGTGGGTGGTGATGGCCTCGTTGCCGCTGTACGTGCTGCTGTCCGTGGCGATTACGCCGGTCATCCGGGCCCGGCTGCATGAGAAGTTCAACCGAGGCGCGGAAAATCAATCGTTCCTCGTCGAGGCGATCAGCGGAATCCAGACCGTCAAAGCACTGGCCGTGGAGCCGCCGCTACTCAGAAAGTGGGAAGAGCAGTTGGCGGGCTATGTGCGCGCCAGCTTTCGCGCGACGAGCCTCATGACCGTCGCGGGACAGACGGCGGCATGCATCCAGAAGGTGACCGTGGTCGCGGTGCTCTGGGTGGGCGCCTATCGTGTCATCGAGGGCGATCTGTCCATCGGCCAGCTGATCGCCTTCAACATGTTGTCGGCGCAAGTGACTGGGCCGCTGCTGCGGATCGTCAATCTCTGGCAGGAGTTTCAGCAGGTCGGCGTCTCGGTCCAGCGGTTGGGCGACGTACTGAATACGCAGCCGGAACCCTCCTACAATCCGGGGCGGACCACGCTGCCGCAGGTGAAGGGGGTCGTCACGTTTGAAGAGGTGACGTTCCGTTACCGCCCTGACGCTCAGGAAGTGCTGCGCAAGGTGTCCTTCACGGTCCCGGCCGGCCAGATCATCGGGATTGTCGGGCGATCGGGATCCGGCAAGAGCACGATCGCCAAGCTCCTCCAGCGCCTGTATGTCCCGGAACGGGGCCGCGTTCTGATCGACGGGGTCGATCTGGCCCAAGTGGATCCCGCTTGGCTGCGGCGGCAAGTGGGCGTCGTGTTACAAGAGAACTTCCTGTTCAACCGCTCCGTGCGCGACAACATCGCGCTGACCGATCCGGGCTTGGCCATGGAGCCCGTGATGCAGGCGGCCAAGCTGGCCGGGGCGCACGAGTTCATTCTGGAGTTGCCGCAGGGCTACGACACGGTGGTCGGCGAGCAGGGCTGCTCGCTCTCCGGCGGCCAACGCCAACGCATCGCCATCGCCCGCGCGCTGGTGGCCAATCCGCGACTTCTCATTTTCGACGAGGCGACCAGCGCGCTCGACTATGAATCGGAAGCGCTCATTCAGCAGAACATGACGCACATCTGCAAGGGGCGAACGGTCTTCATCATCGCCCATCGGCTCAGCACCGTGCGCGGCGCCCATCGGGTCTATGTGGTGGAGAAGGGAGAGATCGCCGAGGAAGGGCTGCACGATGAGTTGGTGCAGCGGAACGGGTTGTATGCCCGCCTGTATCGGCACCAGGCTGGTGCGATGCCGGTCGCGGAGTCGCAGGTGAGCGTGTGAAACTTCCAAGAGGCGGGGCAGGGGGCGGGGTCAGGCCCCACGCGAAGCGGGAAGAAGGGGGCCAGACCCCGACGGAATTTCTCCCGGCCGTGCTTGAAATCCAGCAGGCGCCGCCCTCGCCGATCGGCCGAGCGATGCTCTGGACGATCATGCTGCTCTTCACCGTCGCCGTCGTGTGGGCCACCTTCGGCCGGATCGATATCGTGGCCACGGCGCAGGGGAAGATCATTCCCAGCGGGTATTCGAAAGTGATCCAGCCGTATGAATCGGGCGTCATTGCCGCGATCCATGTGCAGGATGGGCAGACGGTCCGGAAAGGTGAAGTGTTGATCGAGCTGGATCGCACGCTGAATCGGGCGGATTACGAGCGCGCCGCGAATGAATTTCGGGCCGCCAAGGTCGAGACGGCCAGGCTGCGCGCCCTCATCGCGGGCGTCGAGACCTTCGACGCGCCGGCCGAGGCCGAGCCGCAGTATGTCTTGCTGCAGCAGCAGTTGTTGCGCGAGCAACTGGCCGAATACCGAGCCAAGGTGGCCGCGGCCCGGCATCTGATCGACCAGCGGAGGGCGGCCGTGGAGCAGACCAAGGAGAACATCCTTCGGCTGGAAGCCACAGTGCCGATGGAAGCGGAGCGGGCGGAAACCTACAAGCGGCTCCTGGAGCACGAGGCGGTCACGAAGATGGATTTCCTGCAAGCCGAGGGACAGCGCATCGACAAGGCGCAGGAGTTGGCCGGTCAGCGCAAGAAGCTCATGCAGGATCAGGCGGCGCTGGGGGAGGCGGAGAAACATCTTCGCGCGCTCATGTCGGAGTTCCAGCACACGAAGCAGGCCGAACTGTCGGCGGCCGAGACGAAAGCCGCCTCGCTGGCGCAGGAAGTGACCAAGACCGGACAACGAGCGGACCTGCAGCGGCTGCTGGCTCCGATCGACGGCGTGGTGCAGCAGCTGGCCGTGCATACGGTGGGTGGTGTCGTCACGCCGGCGCAGCCGCTCCTGATCGTCGTCCCGCAGGATCATCCGGTCGAAGTCGAAGCACAAGTCGAAAACAAAGACGTGGGATTCGTGAAGGAGCACCAACCGGTGGAGATCAAGGTCGAGACGTTTCCCTTCACGCTCTATGGAACGATTCCCGGGACGGTGCTGACCGTGTCCGACGACGCGGCCCCCATCGAAAAAGTCGGGCTGGTCTATCCCACGCGGGTCAGCATGGACCGTGCCACCATCCAGGTGGACGGCCGGCAGGTCAATCTCTCTCCGGGGATGGCGGTCACCGTTGAAATTAAGACCGGTCAGCGCCGGGTGATCGAATATCTCCTGAGTCCTCTCCTCAAGTCCGTCAAGGAAAGTCTGCGAGAACGCTAGCCGCATGGCGACCACGACGACCCGCGTGCTTTTCGCCTGGCTCAAGGCCGGACTCCTCCTCGGCAGTGCCTCGGTTGCTTGGGCGGCCGCTGACGCCGTCCCGTCGACGCCGCAGCCCTTTCCGGCTCTTTCCCTGACGTTGCGCGGGGCGCTCGCCGCGGTGGCGGACAACAATCCCGATGTGCAACTCTACAAGGAGCGGATCAAAGCCGCCGAAGGCCAGGTGCTGACTCAATTCGGCGCGATGCTGCCGAACCTGTCGTCCACCGTGCGGCAAACCAGACAGACGCAATTTCTGGGAACCTTCGGCCTCGCGCCCGTGCGCACCGATCCATTCAGCATTTTTGACGCGCGCGTCAATGCGTCGCAAAACCTCGTCAGCCTCAGTCTCATCCAACGATGGCGCGCCTCACGCGAACAGCTCCACGTCGCGGAGCTGGAATCGGACGCCAGGAAGTACGACGCGATGGCGAGCGTCGGTCTCCTCTATATGGAAGGACTGAGGGCCGCCGGCATGGTCAAAACGCATGAATCCAATCAATATGTGATGGGCGAATTGCTGGCCATGGTGAAGCAACGGCAAAAGGGCGGTGTGGCGACCGGCCTCGACATCGCCAGGCTGGAGGCTCAACTGGCGAACGAGCGGCAACTCGCCTCATCGGCGCGCTACGATGTGCGGCACGCCACCCTCGGGATCTTGAATCTGTTGAGCCTTCCCTATGAAACCCCGGTCCTCCTGGCTGATGAGTTTCAGGCCGACGCGACGGAGCCAGCGGCACCCGCCGCTGTCGCAGAGGCCTTGGCACACCGGCCGGAAGTCCAGGCGCAGTATACGAGAGTGAAAGCGGCCGAATTGACGTATGCGTCGGTCACGGGCGAACGACTGCCCTCGCTGGTTGCGCAGGGGGATTACGGATTGATCGGCAATCGCTGGAGCAATACCCTGGACTCATACACCGGCGCGGTGCTGCTCCAAATTCCTCTGTTCGACGGCGCACAGCGGGAAGGCCGCATTGCGGAGGCCCGCAGCCTCTTGCGCCAGGAGGCGTTCCGCATGCGCTCCGTGCTGAATCAGGTGAAGATGGAAGTGCACGATGCGCTCGCTGCGATGGCGGCGGCCAAAGAGCAAGCGGACGTGGCGCGGGCAGGCCTGCAGGTGGCTACGAGGGAGCTGGAACTCGCCCGCGAGCGCTATGCAGTCATGACGGCCGCGAGCCATTTTGAGCTCACCAACGGTCTCTTTGCCGTCGCCAGGGCTCGTGCAAATCACGTCAACGCGCTGTTTCAACTGAACGCCGCTCGCATCAATGTGGCTCGCGCCACAGGCACGCTAAACACGCTCCATTGACCTTCTGGTTCGTCTCGCGCGCCGACATCCCACTCGCAGACTGTTGAAAGAGTCTGCTCCGGCAACTCGGGTGGGCCGGTGAGAGGGCGTACGCGTCCCCTCCAAGAAACGGGGCGCTCACCAACTCGCGCCCGTGCGCAGGCGTGACGCACGTCATTCTTCAATCTACCGAGCCCTGTTCGCGCGCTTTGGCAAGGGCGGGCATGGCCGTTTGCCTCTGGAGTTGCCTAGGGCTGTGAAGCGCCAAAAGGCGGGTAGGCTAGAGGAGACGAGGGCTTCCCATGAGAGCGAGCGCGATACCATTCCTTCCTATGCTATGGATCGGCCTTGCCGGCTGCGATGTGACCACGGAGATCACGAAGGCGCCGTTCGATCTCACGTCGGTGGTGGTCCGGCCGACGACGGAATTCACGTCGAGCACGACGCCGGGCGCCGCCGCCCTCACCGGTGAAGCTCAGGCGCGACAGGAGCTAGAGACCTTCGTCGCGTATGCCTATGACGATGTCCACGCCGATATCACGAGGGGCGAGGGGGAATATCTGGTCTCGCTGGCGACCCTGGCGGGCGTTCCATCGACCTCCCATGAACTGTTTCAGGCCGAGATGCAACGCCGCTATTGGGCGATGTACGGCTCGAGTGTCTCGATGAGGGACACGTGGGAGCGAGTCGTGAACACGGCCTGGGCGGCCGGCCATGGGCGCGCCCGCTAATCGAGCAAGGAGCAGGCGTATGGCGATCCGGTTGTCGCGTCTCCTCGTCGCGGCCGCACTGTGTGCCTTACCAGGATGTGTCGATCCTCGGCTGCCGCCCTATGTGGCACTGCCGGACCGGGCGACGAAGGCCGACGAGCTTCAAGCGCTGGCTGAGCAAGGAAACACCCTCGATCAGTACAACCTGGGCGTGCGGTACGAGAAAGCGCAGGGCGTGCGGCAGGACTTTCAGGAAGCCGCCCGGTGGTATCGATTGGCGGCCATGCAAGGCTCCGCCGACGCGCAATATAAGCTGTGCGCGATGTCCGACTTCGGTCGGGGCCTGCTCCAGGATGATCAGGAGGCGCTGCGGTGGTGCGGCCTGGCCGCCGATCAGGGGCAAGGTTTCGCGATGTACACGATTGGACTGCACTACCATACCGGGCGGGGTGTGTCTCCGGATTGGGTGCGGGCGCATATGTGGTACAACCTGGCGGCGGCTCATGGGGTTGAACAAGGAGCCATTTGGCGCGACCGGTTGACCTACGTGATGGCGCCAACGCAGATCGCCGAGGCACAGAAGCTCGCCCGCGAGTGGAGGGCAGAGCGTCATTAGGAACGGCAGGTGACTCTAGGGTGTTTGCCAGATGCGTCCATCGCGCCTTTTCACGAAACTGGTACTTATGCTGGTCCCATCGTCTAGCTGCTAGGACGCCGGTCTTCAAGCCGGAAACATGGGTTCAAATCCCGTTGGGACCGCCACTCAGCAGAATGTCCGGAGGCGCCGTACCCAAGCGTGAAGGGCGCAGTCTGCAACGCTGCGATCAGCGGTTCAACTCCGCTCGGCGCCTCCACTCGCGCCCTTCGTCTTGCTCTCCCGGGTTCGAGTGACCGGCCAGGCAGCCGGCAGCGTCAAGTAGAAATGACTCCCTCGTCCCCGGCGGGGCTCTCCCTCGGCTTCCGCCGCGTGACGGCCATTTCACAACATAGAAGATATCACTTAAGTCATGATGCTCCTGGCCGTTTCGCCAGGTTCTCGATAATGGACAGGGGAGTATCATCATCATTGCTTGTCGTCTCATTTGTGGGGCGGGACGGGCGTGAAGGAGAACAGGAAGGGGCTGTTTCTCGTCCTCCTACTGTGTGCGGGGGCAATCCTCGCCCTCGACTATCAGACACCGCTCGGCTTAGCGGTCTGGGCACTGTACCTCATTCCCC
>CAZXRB010000117.1:0-9330 GCA_964642845.1 uncultured Nitrospira sp. | reverse complement strand
CATGGCACAGGCCACACGAAAAAGAGAGCAGGCGGCGGCAAAAAGCCGGCGCGCGCTGGCTCGGACTGGGTACCCCGTCTTTTATTGCGAGAAAGATGTCATCGAAAGACGCGCTTATGAGCTATATCTGGCGCGACACGGCGGGGATGGGCGAGCCCTTGAAGACTGGCTGCAGGCCGAACGTGAGCTGCAGGAGCACGGCGGCCCGCTGTTTGCTCGTGTCAGAGAGTTGTTCGCGGCCGGGGAGGCGAAGAAGCCGGATGAATTTGTCACCTTCTTCACGCAAGAGGCCCGATACCGCTTTGGGAACAGCGACGTGATGCAAGGACGGGCGGCGATTCGGGAAGCGGTGGCGAGGTTCTTCCCATTGGTCAGGGCGCTCTATCACGATGTCCGGACCGTCTGGGAATGGAGCGGCACGGTCTTTCTGGAGATGGATGTGATCTATACCACCCACAAGAAAAGAACGATCACCCTGCCCTGTGCCGACATCTTCCGGTTTCAAGGACGGTTGATTCAGGACATGCGGATCTACATGGACCCCGGCCCGCTCTTGGCGGCGGACTGAGAGAGTGGCACGTGTCCCGACAGAAGGAATAGACTATGGCTCGAACGACTACCGTCCTGATTGCCGGCGCGACCGGCATGCTGGGCTCCAAGATCACCCGTGCGCCATGGTCCTCGGGGAAGGCCCAGCTCACGAACCTGGTCAATGACCGCTATCCGCATATCCGGCCAACACGTTGCGCGAAACATCGGACCGATCAATGGACCTATCGATGGGGGGAGCTGCCATGCCTGAACAAGCAAAAGATCTGCCGGTTCTCAATCATATCCAGGATCTGGTCGCGGAAGAGCATCGGTTATACGGGCGCGGGGCGCAGGGGGCATTGTCCGATGCCGAGCGGCAGCGCCTGAAAACCATTGAAGTCGAGCTGGATCAGTGCTGGGATTTGCTGCGCCAGCGCCGGGGCCTGCGCGATGCCGGGCAAGATCCGAGCGAGGCGCGCGTTCGGCCGCCGGAGGTCGTCGAACAGTACGAACCGTAGCTATGACCAGGACACAACCATGGCTGACCGTCCTCACCCCACGCTGGCTCTCGACATCAGCGAGCAGGACCATGTTCAAGGCTCCCCTTCCGCGGCGGTGACGCTGATCGAGTACGGCGACTTCGAATGCCCCTACTCCCGCGATGCGGTCCGGACGGTCAAGGCGCTGCAACGGGAATTCGGGGATCAGCTGCGATTCGTGTTTCGTCATTTTCCGCTCACGGCGAAACATCCGCACGCCTTGCAGGCGGCCGAGGCGGCGGAAGCCGCTGCGGCGCAAGGAAAGTTTTGGGACATGTACGAGCGGCTGTTCGCCAATCAGCGGCAATTGGACGAACGACATCTCATAACGTACGCCAAGCAACTCGGTCTCGACCAGACAGTCTTCCGGCTTGCCTTGGTCGAGCACCACGACATCAAGCGAGTCCGCGCTGATGTCGCGAGCGGCAAAGGAAGCGGCGTGAAGGGGACTCCGACGTTTTTCATCAACGGCCGCCGGTATGAAGGTGAAGAGGATGTGCCGGGTCTGCGGGCTGCGATTCGACAGGTGCTCACCGACGGCTAGCCCGCGCCCGTGTGCGTGCGCTACCATCTCATCAAGTGTGGAAGCTCCGAGTGCCACACGACGGACAGGAGGACAGCCATGGCGACGAAGCTCAAGATTCCCAGCGCCGCAAAGGCGAAAAAGTATTTTCAGGACAAGATGGCCTTTACCACCGGCCCCGTGGAGCTGGAACGGTGGGTTCAGCAAGGCCAGCCGGTGAATATCGTGGACGTACGCGCGGCGGAAGACTATGCGGAAGGCCACATTCCCGGCGCGGTCAACCTGCCGAAGGATCGGTGGCAAGACACGAAGTTCGTCAAGGCGCAGCTCAGCAAGAACAAGATCAACGTACTCTACTGCTATTCCCAGGTCTGCCACCTCGCGGCAACGGCGGCCGTCGAGTTTGCGAAGAAGGGCTATCCGGTGATGGAGTTGGACGGCGGGTGGCGCTGGTGGAAAACCGACGGATTCGAGATCGAGAAGTGAACGCAGGTCGGGCCCCCGAGCGGTGGAGCACGCCTTCCTCCTGCCGTTTCTCGCACGGCGGCTACCCCCGCACTCCCAAAGGCAGGATGCGGTACACGACCGTCACGAAGAGTGTCATGCCCTGCTCCCATCACCTCGCAGCGCGACAGGATGTTACGTGTTGGTAAAACGGTGGCCGCGTGCGCTATTGCACGGCAGGCGTGCGCATGGTGTGCCCGCAGGCGCCTCCCGCCGTGGCTCTCCCCCCGCCTTGGCTGTCTAGCTGTTGTTCCATGGCCATATACGCCCGACCATCGTGATCAAGAGCATCGGCGTCGCTAAGGAATCGGCTTTGCAGAGAGCGCCGAAGGTCGCGAGGAGCGCGTAGGGAGACACCGGGCTCCATGAAGCGAAGGGACGCGTTGGCATGGATACCCGGGAACCGATTCGAGAGCGCTCCTCGCCTTTCAAGAGGGAGGGCAAGATGGGGAGGACAGGCCAGATTCTCGCCCTGTTGCTGACCGCGGCGATCACGCCATGGCCTGTCGAGGCCAAGGAACCGGTCGCGCGGCGGGACGACGATGTGGGGCGCTTCGTGCTGCGCTATGCCGGCGCCTTCGCCAATGGGCGGATCGACGAATGGGCGGCGGCCGATCTGGCGTGCTTGAGCCGGCGTAAGCAGAACCCTGGCATCGCGCCGACGGCGGCGGCGCAAGCCTGCTGGACGGCCACACTGCAGGCGCACACCGCCATGACGGCGCAGGACGCGGAAACGGGCGTGTTCGATGCGGTGGGCCGCGGCGCCGGGTTCGGCCTGCTGCACGACCGCCATCGCGCCTCCGAAAACTGGAAGGACTATCCCCCGGCCGTCTTCCTGTCGCCTCCGGTCGTCCGGCGCGACCATGGCCCCGCGCCCGACATCGCCGTCGCGCGGGTAAGCCCCGCCCAGCCGATTGCCCTGCTGAATCTTGCCGGACCCGAGCCCGTCACGGTACGCGGCCAGGCGGTCGACGTGACCATCCGGTACCGCGACCCGCTGACGGCTCCGCTGGCGTTGCGGCCTGAAGAAATCTGGTGGGTGAGCGGCACGCAGCGGCGCTTCGGTCCCGTGCGGGAAGTGGAAGCGCGGTTCATCGTCGTCTCAGGATTGAAAAAGTTCGGCTACCCCGTGGACCGCGCGGTGATGAATGAAGCGCTGCCTGGCGCGCCGCTCATCCCGACCACCCATTATGGTTTGCGGCCCGACGGGGGCCGCCGCTTCGAGGCCGTCTCTTCCGACACGCTGCTGAAGGGCGAATTGCGGCCCGGCAGCGCCCGTTGGTGGGAGCGCGACGAGGCCGAAACGCCGTTCCGCCAGGCGGTGAGCCGAGCCGCACACTTGCCGGCCGGGGAACGGGCCGTTCTGCTGACGCGCCTCCTGTTGCTCGATCCCGACGACGCCGACGTGCACGCCATGCGCGGCGACGACTCATACCTGGCGTTTCTCCGGCAGGGCGTCGCCAAGGGCGGCTTGGCGGCGCGCGACGAATCGGCGCTGTGGCGGCAGGCGGAATTGTACTGGACGGTGCAGGCGCAGACCTGGCGGCAGGAGCTCACCGCCGTGTCGGAAGGCTACGAACCGGCCGCGGACGCGCTGTATCGCGCCCTGGCCTCCTACGACGCGCTCGCGCAACAGCAGCGGGCGACGCACGAACAGCGGCGACGCTGGGGCGCGCTGACCCGCTGGAACAACGATCCGACGGCCGCGCTCGGCATCCACGAAGCGTTACTCGCCGAGTTGCCGCCGGACTCTGTCGAGTACGGGCGCGTGCTGGCGGACATCGCCTGGGATCGCATCCAATGGGTGTCGTGGGAACGGCGGTACGATCATCCCTGGTTGGACCAGGCGGCGGCGGAAGCCCGACGGGCAGCCGCGCTGCTCGATGCGGCGCACGACCGTCTCGTCGCGGACTATGTTCTCGTCGCGGTAGAATCGCTCCGCGTGCCGCGCGATATGCAGGCCTTCGGTGCGCATCTGGAGCGGGTGAAGCAGGACGTGGACCGCATTCCCGGCACCAAAGGCATGCTCGGACACTTGCTCGCCAACGATCTCGTCAAAGCGCTGACCGCGGAGGCCAACGCAATCGTGTTGCCGAGCCCGCCCCGTTCGCTGGAAGTGCTCGACGTCGCGGTCCACGCCAACCCGCCCAAACAGGACATCGTATGGCAATGGAATTTCGACCAGGACGTACCGAGCGCCTTGCCGGCGGGCTTCGTCGCGCTGGGCATGGAGGGACCGGAAGCCGCCGACTGGCGGGTGACGGCCGATGGCGACGGCGCCGGACGCAATCAACTCTTGACGCACCACGGCGGCTGCGCCACGCCGGGATGCATCCGCCTGCTCGTGGCGGAACGGGCGCGGGCGACGTACCCGGACCTGACCGTCCAGATCCGCGCGCTCGATGCGACGGGCGACGGCGAGGCCGGCTTGGCGCTCGCCGTGCGCGATGCGCGCAACTATTACGCCGTCACCCTGCAGCCTTCGACGGGCCTGGTGACCACCAGACGCGTGGCCGACGGCGTGGTGACGGTGCTGGGACAGACCTCGGTGAAATTGCCGGCGCGCCTTTGGCACACGATCCGCGTGCAACGCATCAACTTCCTCCACCTGGACAAGGGACGGCTGGCCGTGTACGTGGATGGCGCGCAAGTCGCCGCCGTGGACGATGCGGTGTTGCCGCAGGAGGGGCACGTCGGCCTCGTCACCGTCGGCTCCTCCACGGCGCAATTCGACGGGCTGCACCTGTTGGACCTGGTCTCGAACCGGCCGCTCTCGAAACCGGCGGCGTACTAGTACAGGGGCGAGTGGTGCGTGGCGAGTGATGGGTTGTCGCCCTGCCCGCCTTCTTGACGG
Organism: uncultured Nitrospira sp.; assembly: GCA_964642845.1. GTDB lineage: Bacteria > Nitrospirota > Nitrospiria > Nitrospirales > Nitrospiraceae > Nitrospira_D. Next base: position 4,379 of record CAZXRB010000117.1, on the reverse strand, counting down.
ACACTGTCCACTCACCACTCATCACCGGATTTACTATGAAGCATCTCCGCGCACTGGAAGATCAGAGCGTCTATATTCTGCGTGAGGCCTACAAGCACTTCGACGACCTTGCCATGCTCTGGTCGATGGGGAAAGATTCGACCGTGCTGCTGTGGCTCGCGCGGAAGGCGTTCTTCGGTCACGTGCCGTTTCCGCTCGTGCACATCGATACGGGCTACGAAATGCCGGCGCTGATCGAATACCGCGACCGGCTCTGCCGCGAATGGCGGCTCAACCTCGTCATCGGGCAGAACAAAAAAGCGCTGGCCGCCGGGATGGGGCCGGACCGAGGCCGGGTCACCTGCTGCACGGCCATGAAGATCGACGCGCTGAAACAGACGATCGCCGACCATGGCTGGACGGCCATCATTCTCGGCATCCGCGCCGACGAGGAAGGCACGCGCGCCAAGGAACGCTACTTCTCGCTGCGCGACAAACACGGCGAATGGGATTTCCGCGACCAGCCGCCGGAGCTGTGGGACCAATTCAAGACGACGTTTCCCGCCGGCGCGCACGTCCGCGTCCATCCGCTGCTCGACTGGACGGAGCTGAACATCTGGGAATATCTGGAGCTCGAACAGATTCCGCTGCCGCCGCTGTATTTCGACCAAGGCGACGGCACCCGCTACCGGAGCCTCGGTTGCGTCCCCTGCACCGGCACGGTGCCCTCCTGCGCCACGACGATTCCGCAGATCATCGCGGAGCTGCGCACCACCACCATTGCCGAACGCTCCGGCCGCGCGCAAGACGAAGGCCGCGGCATGGAAACGCTCCGCAAACTGGGCCACATGTGACAGAACCACCATTCCCTCCCGGCAGGTTCGCGCGCCACACGCGGTTGCGCACCGAACCCCTGCGGCCCGTATAATGGCGGCCGAGGCCTTCCCATGGATCTGAAGCTCATCACCGATCGGCGATGCGAGGAAGCGATCGTCCTGGAATGCATCGGGGACGGCGTGGTCACGATCGACCTGGACATGCGCATCCGCTACATGAACCGGGCAATGCGGGAGCTGTTGGGCTACGACGAGCACGAGCTGCTGGGCCAGCCGCTGAGCTGCCACTTCTTCGTGCAGGGCAGCATCTGCTCCACGCAGGATTGCATTCTGGAACGGGCGATCCGCAATCGCGAGAAGGTCCGGAACTACGAGACCGTGATTCAGAACAAGGAGGGGCGAAAGATTCCGGTGAGCCTGAACACCGACCTCCTGTGGGACGAGGCGGGCAACTTGATCGGGATCGTGGAAACCTACCGCGACCTCAGCCAGCTCAACGAGCTGAAAGCCAAGCTGGAGCGGCAGGCCAATCCGGGCGCCCGCGGCCCGTTGATCGGGCGGAGCAAGGCGCTGCAGCGGATTCTGGACGTCCTGCCGCAGGTGGCCAACTCCAAAGCGACGGTCCTCATCGAGGGCGAGAGCGGCACCGGGAAAGAATTGATCGCCAGGGAGATTCACCGGCTGAGCCCGCGGCGGGACCAGCCGTTCGTCGCCGTCAACTGTGCCGCCCTGGCGGAAGGGCTGCTCGAAAGCGAGCTGTTCGGCCACGTCAAGGGCGCCTTCACCGGCGCCATCGCCGACCGCCAAGGCCGGTTCGAGATGGCGCACAAAGGCACGATCTTCCTGGATGAAGTGGCGGAAATGACCCCAATGGCGCAGGCCAAGCTGTTGCGGGTGCTGCAGGAAGAGGAGTTCGAGCGGGTCGGCGGGACCAGGACGATCAAGATCGATGTGCGCGTCGTGGCGGCCACGAACAAGAATCTGACGGCCTTGGTGCAGGAAGGGCGGTTCCGCGACGATCTCTATTACCGCCTTCAGGTCTTCCCGATTCGAGTCCCGCCCTTGCGGGAGCGGAAAGAGGATATCCTGCCCCTCATCGAGCATTGCATGGCCCGATTGAATCGCGTGATGGGGAAGAGCGTGCGGGATGTCGATGGTCCGGCCCTCCGTGTGCTGGAAGCGCACCAGTACCCGGGCAACGTTCGAGAGCTGGAAAATATCTTGGAGCATGCGTTCATTCGCTGCCCCAACCATAGCCTCCGCCTGGGCCATTTGCCTGAATACCTGACGGCGCAGAAACGCAGAGGCGAAGAAGAATCGGCAAGCATGGAAGGATCCGCGCTTGCTGATTTGGAGCGAGACGCCATCACCAAGGCGCTCGAACAGACCGGGTGGGATTACAAGATGGCTTGCCGCAGGTTGGGAATCAGCCGCTCGACGCTGCTCCGCCGTATTAGGCGTTATGGAATGACCCGCAAGGAACGGTCAAAATGATCTCGCGAGGATCATAATGACACTCGCAAGGCATTGAAAAATTTTATCTAAGATATCTTCGATTTCATTTTGACACTTTCCTGAAATCTCTCTTCCCTCTCCCCCAAAAAATAAGCTGGTAAATCAAGCAGTTTTGATTCGCTCTCGTTCGAGAATCCTGGCACATCGCCTGCTCTCACAAACAGCACGCGGTGGTCTTCACATAGGGTGCTGTGCGCGAAGAAGAAAGGCGCTTTCAAGGTCGATGAATCGCCCTTGAGGCTGACAGTGAGTCACTCGAAAGAAGAACACCAGGACCGAAGACGCGATCAAGGCGGCATTGTCCGACTTTCAGCGCAAGCGCGGCGCCGGCGTGGGATCCGCTCCCGCAGCCGCGGTGCAGCCACCAGAGACTCTGAGGAAGGAGACGCAGGCCGCGTGGCGCCTGCATGGTGACAAAGGACGACCGGATGAAGTGTCCTCGATGCACCGGCTTGATGATCCGCGATGATTATTTCGATCTCCAGGACGAGGCGGGCCGTTGCACCTTTGTGGCCTGGCGCTGCCTGATTTGCGGCGAGGTCCTCGACCCGGTGATCCTGAAACACCGGAGCGCGCCGCCCGCGCCCATGACAGATCGGGCACGGCCTCAGCTCCGGCGCTTCGTCTCGGTCCGTGTGAAACGATCGACCGATCGTCCCTGTGAGTTCTGGGACGATCCCGACGGAGCCGCCTTGCCGTTGGCCGCGAGCGGGCTGGCGGGCTTCGACAGAATCGCGGCCGAATTGGAAGACGTGGATGTGTGACGGAAGGAGAGAACTCTATGGCGCTCTTGATCACCGATGAATGCATCTCTTGCGGGGCCTGTCTGCCGGAATGCCCCAATGAAGCGATTTTTGAAACGCGCAGCGACGCCGAGGCCAAGGGCTACCATGTCGGAGACGGCCAGGGTGTCGGCGACAGTATCTACGTGATCACTCACGAGCGCTGTACCGAGTGCGTGGGCCATTTCGACGAGCCGCAGTGCGCCGCCGTGTGCCCCGTCGACAATTGTTGCATCTCCGATCCGGCCTATCCCGAATCCACAGAAGTATTATTGGAGCGGGCCAAGCGTCTCAATCCGGACAAAGAGATCCACCCCGACAAGGTCTGGAGCGGTGTTCGAGGGTGAACGATTCTCCGATCGGAGCGATCAATGGCTGAGTACGTCAGAGTTGCCGGAGTACGCGATGTTCCAACCGGCCGCGGCCATGTCGCCGAAGTCAACGGCCGGGCCATCGCCGTCTTCAACGTAGACGGAGTCTTTTTCGCCCTGGACAACACGTGTGCGCACCGGGGCGGCCCCCTCGGAGAAGGGGGCCTTGACGGAGAAGTCGTCACCTGTCCGTGGCACAGTTGGGAGTACAACGTGCGGACAGGGATTTCGCTGACCACGCCTTCCGCATCGGTCCAAACTTACCCCCTCGGCAACCTGTCCCTCCGGGCGCCTGAAACGGAACCTTGAGCAATGCCTCGTCTTCCATTCGTCCATTGGCGGCACAAGACAAGAACGTCCAGTTTCCGCAACAGGCTCCTGGAATGGCTGAAAACGATCACGTTCTACGAGATCGCGGTCGGGATGAACGCCACGTTGACGCACCTCATCCATTACCGTCCCGTCACGATCCAGTACCCTCACGAGAAACGCTCCTTGCCGGACAACTACCGCGGCATGCTCGCATTACTGCGGTATGACGACGGGACCGAAAAATGCGTGGGCTGCGATCTCTGCGAAGCCGCCTGTCCCAGCCGGGTGATTTCCGTCATCAGCGCGGAGGTGCCCGGCGAGCCCGTGAAACGCTATGCGAAGGAGTATTACATGGACATGACCCGCTGCCTCTTCTGCGGGATGTGCGTGCAGGCCTGTCCGGTCGATGCCCTCGCCATGACTCAGGAATTCGAATGGTCGGTCTATGACAAGCGGCATCTCTTTCTGAATAAGGAGCAGCTTCTCGCCATCGGCGACCGCAATTTTTCCGTACGAGAAAAACGATTGGAGCTGCAGCATCCGAACGTCGCCTTCTTCAACGTCGCCTTTCCCGACAGCCCGCC
>CAZXRB010000116.1:0-9649 GCA_964642845.1 uncultured Nitrospira sp. | reverse complement strand
CTTCACCGAAGGCCGGGCTGTCGAGCAGGAGCAACCGATCCCCTTCCTTGACACGATCGCCCAGGTTGGCATACACGGCCACGATACGGCCGGGGACCCGGGGACTCAGGTGCGCCAATCGATTCTCGTTCGCCAGAACCTTTCCGGCCTGGGCCTTGAGGGCCATCCGAATCGGACGGAGCGCGACCCGATCGGTCTGAAGCTGGGCAAGGGTTGGACTGCCTTCGGGCAGTTCGATGACACCGGAGTCTTGCAAACCCTTGGTTGACTGAGATGGCGTCTTCGGCGCGTCTTCCTGCTTCGCCTGACACGCCGTCTGCGCGATGGCGACCAACACCACGATGGCGATTCGGAGGGAAACGGGTGAAGACCGCAGCATCATGCCACCGTTCATGGCATCCCTCCCACGGCCCGCTCTAACCGGGCCAGCGCGATGGAATGTTCGGCGCGTGCCTGCGCATATTCGAAGAGCGTCTGACGGTAGACCCGCTGGGCATCGATCACTTCCAGCAAACTCGCCACACCGTGACGAAAACTGAACTGGGCGATGTCGTACGCTTCTTTCGCTTGATAGAGCAGGCCTTCCTCGAAGACTTTCATCTGTTCTTGCGCAGTTCGGACCTCCTGAAAATGCTGCGTGACGGTCTGCTCCAGCTCCTGTTGTACCCGAGCCCGTCCGGCTTGCGCTTTCCGATGCGCGCCCAGCGCGGCCCCGATTTCTCCCTGTCGGCGATACCACAACGGGAGCGGCACACTCAGCCCCGCCGTGATGGATTCATCGCCGGCTTCCCGATGATATTGCCCAATCACCGCCACATTCGGGATGCGCGAGGCGCGTTCCTGTTCGATCGTGAACTCGGTTTGTTCCACCGCCTTCTGTTGTCGACGGAGGGCTGGATGCCGGTCGAGGGCCTGCTCGATCAGGACAGGGAGCTTCAGGCCCGAACGCACCGATTCAAAGTCTCCATGGATCCCAAAGGACTCGCCGAGAGCCTTGCCGGTGACCCTATTGAGCTTGGTCCGGGCGACCAGCAGGGCGTTCTCCGCTCGCGACAATTCCTTCCGTGTTTTTTGCAGTTCGACGGTCGCCTTGACCAATTCGAATTTAGGCGCCTCCTTTGTGCTGACACGCGCCGTCACCAATTGCACGAAATCTTCGACCGTCTTGAGGTTTTCCCTCGCGAGCTGTGCGTCCTGTTGCGCGAGGAGCAACTGGAAGAACGCCCCCTTCACCTCCGCGATGACCATCACCTTGGCCTCCTCCATACTGGCGAGGGCGCCGGCCACTCCCGCGTCGGCCGCCCGTTGTCGGGCTGCGCGTTTGCCCAGCCACTCCAGCGGTTGCTCGACGGTGATCGTGCGCTCGGTGATGCTCACGCCGGTACTCGGATCCCGGATCGCCCCACGACCGGCCGTTCCGCTGACAGAAGGATTAAGGTAGGCACCCGCGGCGACCTGTTGCCCACGACTCTGTTCAATCGAGGCTTGTGCCCCGGTGATCATTGGGCTGCGCTCAAGTGCGAGTTCGATAATGGTGTTGAGGCCATAGGGTGTTGGACTCGGGTCAGCCGCACGGATCTCCTGCCGTAGGAGGAGAACGCCGGCCAGCACGAACCAGAGCACCATGACGAATCGATAGACCATACGACTCCTCCTTCTTCTCCTCAGCGGGAAGTCGCCGGAGACCGGCTTCACTCGGGCGCCACGAGGATGGCTCAAGCCCAGTTGAGGCCGCCAGTAACCCGCAGCGGTCTTCCCGCTTTACGTGATCACGCTGCGACGAGAACAGCTGTCAGGAGAGAGGAACCGGAGGAGCCCGAAGAGGAAGAGCGGTCGCGAGAAACAGAATGGTCGGCGCGACATCTCGAGGCGATGTGCTGCCGGAGAAGACGATGGGAGCCGGCGAGGGAACGTCTTCACTGAGACAGAATAGGCTGAGGAGAATCTTCGCAATCGTCGGAGCCGCTGAAGAGGCCTCGAGGGCATATTCGATTTCTGGATGGGTAAACGTATGCCCATGATGGCCAGTAGACTGGACATGCTGATGTGTACCGCTCGGGCAGGTGTCATCATGTTGAGCGGGATACTCGCACTCCAACGAGGCTGAGAACACCGTGTGCGTGACGGCGCGGTGCACATGGCCAGGATCTCCGTGGTTGTGCTCCACCTCCGGGTGGACATGAACCCACGGCACCATGAGCATCCACAGGGATACCCATGCAAGAAGCGGCAGACGAGACCACGCTCTCTTGTCATGCATCCTTTGCATTGTGTATCAAAGCCTAGCACAGTCTTCCGATGCCATCAAATGACACTATCTGATCAACCCCCTTCCTTTACTCATTGCCATCCCCCCATAGGACAGGACGTTCCCCCGTTCCATCGCCAGTAGTAGCAGTAGGCCGAGGCCCAACGCCAGACACCAATGGGCCCATTCACTCTCGATGCGAAACATACGGTCATTGGCATCAACGCCGTCAGCGTGGGATCGATCCCCATGAGCATCGTCCACCCCCGCGAAGTCTTCAAGCCATTATTCCTCGTGCATGCCAGCAAGATGATAGGAATCCTGGCTTGTCTGTTATTATGTGCCATGCTATGATTGTTGTGTCACATTGCTAGAGAGGTGACCTATGGCTCCATTCAAGACACATCTCAGCCAAGGGGGCAGGATCGTGATTCCTGCCGGGTACCGGAAAGCGCTCGGGCTCAAGCCCGGAGATGATGTCGTCCTCGTTCTCGAAGGGAACGAAGTGCGGCTTGTCACGCCCCATCAGGCCGTGAAGCGCGCCCAGTCGCTGGTGCGTCAGTTTGTTCCCAAAGGTCGCGCGTTGGCGGACGAGCTGATCAAAGACCGTCGCCAAGAGGTCCGGGGGGAGAGGAAGAAACGGGCGGTTACGGCAGGGCGGTCATGAAGAAAACAGTTCTCGACGCCACGGCCGTGCTCGCGCTGCTCAATGATGAGCCTGGAGCAGGCACCGTCGCCTCGCTTCTTCCGCAGGCCGCCATCAGCACGGTCAACCTCGCTGAAGTGGTCGGCAAGCTCGCTGGGACTGGGATGCCTGAAGGGATGATTAAGACCGTGCTTGGCGAATTAGGGCTCATGGTGATTCCCTTTGACGAGGATCTCGCCTTCCGCACGGGGCTCTTGCGTCCTGCCACCAGTGACTACGGTCTCTCCTTGGGTGACCGCGCCTGTCTGGCTTTAGGGCAACACCTGCATCGGCCTGTGCTCACCGCAGACCGGATGTGGAAAACCGTCAAGCTCGACGTTGAGATTCAGATGATCCGCTAACATCTCAACTCAACGCTGAGTCGGATTGTGGAAATGTCCGAGCCATTGCGGCAGTGACTCGTAAGCGACGGGTTGTCCGTTCGGTTATCCTTCACGAACAGGTCTGATAACTTGTCAGTGGTTTTATTGGGTCAAGATGACGGTCCTATCTCTGAATAGTCCTTCGTCACTTTGTGAGTGTAGTTCTCTCCTTCTCGATCCCTTTCAATTTATTCCCAATTTTCGACAAACACCCTGATCCCCGTTTTCCGTCTGTTTGCGGCTTTTTCTGCGGATAAGCGGGAGCTGGTTGGCACTTTTGTTGGCCCTTTCAATGATGAAAGCTTCGCTATTGTTGAGCTTGAGGATCACGTGAGACCCTTTCTCTTCCTCCGTTGCCTCAGTAGACAGCTGAGCCAAGCACGCTCCGGTTGGGCACAAGTCCGCCGTATCCGGAACGGTACGTCGCGGATCGCGAAACTGTTTGCACGATGCCGAAGCGACCGTGTGGAGGAGCCCACGCCGTTGGCCGGTTCAGGCTGGCCTACACTTCGCAGCTGTCACTGATATGATTGTCTTTCTAACGTCGGCACGACTTGGCTCTGCGCGCTGTCCGTGATCTGGTAGCGAATATACGGGTTCTCGACAATCTGATTGGCGTACAGTCGGCCGGTGGGAGCCATCACTTTCAAGTCCACCTTCGCCTGGCCTCTCGGCTCGATCGTGACCATCTGGTCAATCTCCTCCCGAACATAGGGATGCCAGATTTTCACTTTATAGGTCCCCGGCGGGATGTCTGTGAGTTGGAACCGCCCTTCCTTATCGGTCAACACATAGTAGGGATGGTTCATCGCTAACCCCCAACTCTCCATGTAGGCATGAAATCCGCACTGCATGACGAACATGTGACGCCCCTTCGTCATGTTGACTCTCTCGGCCACCGGCGTCCCTTCGTAATGCTTGTGGAACTGGGCGCTGAGATTGGCTTGCGCCGGATACCTGGTACTGATGGGCAACGGCACGTTGAACAACACTCGCGGCCCCAGATGAGAGGTCTCATAGGCCTGAATGTCATGCATCGCGGGGTCCATATTGACGACCGTCACATCGTGCTGATCACGAACCAGACTGATGAACGGAAGAAACCGGCAATCAGTCGCCTCGATACGCGGGGGATTAAACTCAGGAAACGGTTTTCCCCGCTCGATGGATTCGATAAAGACCACCACCTCCTGAAATTCACCGGTGGGGCCTATTTGAAACGGTTGCATCAAGCGCCACCCCCGCCCATCCGAGATCCGACCACAGTACACCGCATCCGGAAGTGTCGTGAGGTTGTACCCTTTGGGATGAGGGACCTTGCCGACCATCGTGACCGTGCCGCTGATGGTTCCCCCGTCAGCGACGGTAATTTCTTGGTAGGCAGCAACCGGACCGGCAGTCGCCAGAAGTCCGACCAGCGCAGCCCAGAGTACGGTTGCGGCGATCACTGCGGGACTTCCCCAAACCAACACTGACAGGACCAGGAGTGCAAGACTGCCCGAGTATGTCGCCATGGCGAGATTCAAGCCGAGCAGGAAGATGTTGACCAGGAGCGAAGACAGAGCGACCCGCTCAGCAGGCGGTGTCGCTTGGCCACGATCATCCGACGAGAACCATCCGAATGATTTCACAGCCATTCCTGCCGAGCCTTCCCGCTCATCCCGATGAATGCGCGGGATGCATGACGAGACCTGCTATGCAGACTGGGAGGCGGGTGCCTCGGTCGCCGGACATGCATTTGAGAGTGTCACCACCATTACAATATCTCCTTGTTCCGCTGCTTGCGTAAAACTCTCTTTCAACCCGGCGAACACGGCGTCAACATCCCCGGTGACCAAGGTGCTCATGTCCCCGGGCCGGATGGCCAATCCGTGTGCCTGAAAGACGCGCAACGCGTGCTCAATGACCGGCGACGTATGTGCCCTGCGAATCGGATACAGGCTGACCTGTGCTGAGATGCCCATCATCATGCTTTGCCTCCTGTTTGTCCTCGTCCAGTTGCACCGCCAGCCCGATGAAACCGCCCCAGGGCACTGGTAAGTCCGGCAGGTGCAGGATCGACCAGAGAGTGGTCCGCCATCGCAGGGACCGGAAGCGTCCCTTGGCCGCTCGCACGACCAACCGCTTCAACTCTCCGACCGAATAAAAGTGCGCGGCGCGCCACACGTCCTTCCCAGAAGTTCGATATTGAAGCGCAAGGAGACTCCACCGATTGAGCACACCTAGGATCAGTCCTTGCCGTCCGACTCGAACGGCTTCCTCCAGCGCACGAAGCGGGTTCTCCACAAACTCGAGGGTCGTGATCAAGACCACAAGATCGACACTTCGGTCCGCAAACGGAAGCGCCTCGGCATCGCCTTGCAGGCAGGGTGGGCTCTCGAGTCGGCGGGCCTCCAGCAACATAGGCCAGGAAAGGTCGAGGCCGATGACCTCAAGGTCGCGTTCGCCCAACCATCGGGTGAAGTGCCCGGTCCCGCAGCCCACCTCCAAAGCCGTCCTCGCTTCCGGAAAGTCGGCCACGAGCTGCCCGAGCAGGCGCTTCTCCAATGTATCGGCCTCGCGTCCCGGTCCCACGTACCAGTCCTCGTAGCGCGCCGCCACCGTCGGATCAGCAAAAGGATTGACGGGCTGTGACGAAGCCTTCACGAACATGGAAGACTGCTCCAAGGTGACCGGGCTGCTTCAACGCACTCCAGACGAATCTCCATCGATCGCTGAAAAATATTCCAACGCCGCGTCGATGGCCGCCAAGTGGGCGTCAATCTGCACCTGGATCAAAGAAGCCCTGCCGGCCTCCAACGTGAAGTTATGCTTCACCCCGTGCTCCAGTGCATACACGGCTAATGGCCACCAGTCCATATCGGGAGGAGCACAGGGCCTCCGGATCACGCCGTTCCGCGCAGGCCTCCCTTCGATCTCGCTCTCCCGATTGATCGGCATGACGTGAGTCACACGATGTAGGATGAAGGCACTCGCCTTCGACTCCTCATCGGAATCGAGGGTCTGATACAGGTAATAGCCGGAGCTGTCCGCGTCATCATGGAGGTCGAGTGACAGTTCGTATCGGCCTACATCAAGAAGTGACTGCACGAAGCGGACCTCAGGCGGTGGTTGCCGTGATTTGAACTCCCGATTCAGGTCCCTCCCGTCATGAATCGCACGTCGATGATATTCGTAGCCCCAGGGATTCAGACAAGGCAGGAGGGTCAACTCCCACCGGCGTGCCCACTCTCGGTAGAGAGGCTTTTCGAAGAATTCACACAAGGCCTCAACACCCCCCGGTTCATCTCCATGGATGCCGGCCGTGAGAAGGGCCTTCCGAGGATTTCCCACACCAAGAATGACTTTCAGCAGAGCGTACGATGGGCCGTCAGATGAAATCTCGTGCAAGGCGATGCTTGCTTGCTCTGCGGACTCGATGGCGGAGGCCACACGTTGAAGCAGTTGTGAATACTCTCTCACCTTCACAGAGGTCATGGATTCCATACCATGCCGACTGCAGGCTCACTGGTGTCTTGACACGAGTGGACCATGCACGCACGACCCTCCTTCTTTGTCGAAGCAGGTGGTGAGTCCTCGGCACCGCGCTGGTCTCGGCGAGTGTTGGAGCCTCACTTCGGTTCCGAAGCGGTCTGGTCCGACGGTGTCTCGCTGAATCCGGGCGAGGCTTGGCCTCTCTTGGTTGCTTCCTTTTCTAACAGGTCTGCGATGAGGTCGAGTTGTCGTCTCGCTAAGTCGGCAAGTGCTGCCTGCCGGCACTCCACGAAACCGTCTCTGGCTTCCTCGAAACAGTGCCGAGCCTCGATCAGGCTTGGCTCACTCTCCACGCCACGTGCGAGTTGCAGGCAGGCATTTCCGGCGTTGAACTGCGTCACCGCATAGTCGCACGGCCATGCTTCCTTACTGCGGACGGCCAAGGCGCGTCCAAAGTGCCGCAGGGCTCTGACGGCATTGCGCACAGGCTCATGGTCTTCGGCCGCGAGAGAGGCGTAGGCGTTGCCCAAGTTGTTGTGGAGGTCGGCGCGCTTCTTGGGGCCGGCAGCCCGGGGCAGGGCCCGCATCGCCCGATGAAAACAGCGGATCGCGTGACAGATGTCGGCAATCCGATCGCCGGATTTCAGCTCGCGGTAGGCGGTGCCCAGATTTTGCAGCGTCGCGGCATGGCGTTCGGCGTCTTTCTGCCGAGTCCGGATCGACAGCGCTTGTTCATAGTGTGCGATGGCCCGCTCCCACTTCGCCGGAAACTGGGTCTCCGGGACCTGGCACCAGGCATTGCCGAGGTTGTACTGCTCGCGGGCCCACGCATCCAGCTTCCCTTGAGCCTTGTACAGGGCGGCGGCCTGCTCGGCACGGTCAATGTCCGGCAAGAGCCACGCCCTCGGAAGGAATGGAGAAGACGCATCGGTGTTCGCCTTCGCGCCCATGGTTTCCCTCTCCTTATCCATCATCAGACTCCAGAACGCGACCTCTTTCGCACCATTGTCCCACCTCGCACTAGGTGACCGGAAGGAATGGAGCCAGCGTGCGAATGTAGCTCAGCACGTCCAGCATGTCCCGCTCGGATAAGCGATCGCGCCAGCCATGCATCGGACTGAAGAGCACGCCGTGGGAGATGGCGAGGAGCAGCTCCATATCCGTTCTCGTGCGAGACGTGAGAGTCTGAAAGTTCGCCGACGGCACGATCAAATCGCGCGCGTCCGGGCCCAGTCCATCACCCGCTTGACCATGGCAGCGCAGACAATGCTGCTGATAGATCGCTTCCCCTTTCTTGGGGTTCGAGGGCCTCGTTTCCGCAACGGCCCAGGAACCGAACAGCATCAACACCAACACGGCGACGACCGGGATCCCTGGTTTCATCCTCACGCCTCCCTTCAGTGCGTTGATCGCCAATGGAAGTCCTGAGCCCGGAAACGCGACTCGTCCTCCCCACTACGCTATCCTCCGCACCGGTACGTCTTGAGGATCCCCGCTGCGGCGGCCCGTTCCAGATCTTCGATCGTCCGGCCGGTCACGGCGGAGGTCGTCCATTTCTCGGTGATCTCGATGCCCGGCACGGCATGCTCGTCATGCTGTTTGACGAGCAGCCACTGACGCGGGCGCCCCTTCATCCGGACCAGGGTAAAGCGGCCTCTGAGCCTTCGGCCGTGCAGGCAGAAATCCAATTTCCCGGCCTTGTGCATCCCCGAGGCGGCAGCGGCGCCGCCCTCCCCGGCAAGCTCGAACCAACCCGTGTCCCAGACCAGCACCGGCCCCGCACCATAATGGCCTTCTTCAATCACACCCTCGAAGTCGGCATATTCGAGGTCGTGGTCCTCCACCTCGATCGCAAGTCGCTTCACCGTCGGATCCAGGGACGGCCCTTTGGGAATCGCCCAGGACTTGAGCACCCCGCCGATCTCAAGTCGCAAATCGTAGTGCAGGTGAGAGGCCTGATGTTTCTGCACGTTAAAAATGGGACATCCGCGCTTTGCCATATCTTCCTCATCACGCATGGCCCTGCCACATCTGAAGGAGTATGATCGTTCCGACTCCCGCGAGCATCATCAGGAACTGGCTCACGCCGGTTTGTGCGCCGATCCGGCCGTGGAGGCCGGGCACGAGATCAGCCAGGCCGATATAGAGGAAGCTCGCCGCCGATACCGCCAAGACATAGGGCAGACCGTTTTCGATCTCGTGGAGCGCTATGTAGCCGAGCAGAGCGCCGGGCAGCGTGGCCAGGCCGGAGGCCACGTTCCAGAGCAGGGCGCGGCGCCTGTCGAACCCGCTATCCAGTAGGATCGCGAAGTCCCCCACCTCCTGAGGCACCTCGTGTGCGATCACCGCGAGACCGGCAGCAATCCCGAGAGGCACCGAGGTCAGGAACGCGGCCGCCATCACGACTCCGTCTATGAAGTTGTGCAGCGCATCGCCCAGCAGGATCAGATAGCCGGCCGTCCCGTGCATCTCGCAGGGCCCCTCGACGTGGCAATGGCGCCAGATGACGATGCGCTCGAGCGCGAAGAACACGAACAGTCCCGCCAGTACCGTGGCGAGCGCGGCCTTGACCGGCAACCGGCTCGTGGCGTGCGGTAACAGACCCAGGAGCGCCGCAGCGAGCAACGTGCCGGTGGCATAGCTCACCAAGTACGGGACCAGGGTCTCCCGGACCCTCTTCGGGAACCACAGGAAGGCCCCGGCGCCCAGGACCACGCCCACGCTTGCAAGGACGGCGATGGCGAGGAGCCAGACCAGGGTCATAGAGTCGCGCCCTCTTGTGTCGTTGCCTTTCGATCCCGCATCACTCTTGTCCAAATTAGCGATTAGAGGTTGAGCCCTCCTGGGGTATGATCGGCG
>CAZXRB010000115.1:8607-9751 GCA_964642845.1 uncultured Nitrospira sp. | reverse complement strand
TGGCGAGCGCCACGGATCGCGCGACGCTGGAGGCCATGGTGGACGCGGTGATCCGGGACCGGGACGCGGACCTGACGCCGCTCGCCGAGCGCCTCGGCCCGGAAGGCCGCAGCCTCTACGACCTGGCGGTCAACACCGACCCGGCGCGCTTCGATGCGCTGTTCGCCGCGGCGCCGCCCCGACTGCGCGAGGACGTGCGGGCGCTGAGCGTGTCGCAGCGGGACCTCTCGCGCCTGCGGGCGCGGCTGATCCTGGTCCACGGCATGAACGACCCGCTGATTCCCTACACCGAGAGCGTCGCGCTGGCCGAGGCTGCCGCGCCGGGCCAGGCGCGGCTATGGCTGATCCGGCGCGTCCTCGGCCACGTGGACCTGTCGCTGTCCCACCTCTTCACCTGGGAATTCCTCACCGTCGAGCTGCCGGACCTCTGGCGCATGGCGCAGGCGGTGGACGCGCTGCTGGCGGAGCGGGGGGAGTAAGAAGTACTGCTGGCGGGGCGCAACTGCTGCGGCGTCTAGTGCGGCGTCAATTGGTGAGGGCCCGCGGCAGCATGATTCAGTGGCCGCGCGCGTTTATCGCGGAACCCTTAGCTAAGCGCCCAGTCCACTTGGGCGAGAAACCGGCAGATCTGGGTGGCGCAAAACCCAGGCCGGGTGGAGCCAACGCGGCGCCGCGCCGCCCCGATCAGCTGTGCTTCTGCCGCCAATCGAGAGCTTCTTCGTACTTTTCCTTAAGGTAGACGGTCAGCTCCCGTAGCGCCTCGTGAGCGCGCGCCGGGTTCCGGTCGGCGATTCCCGAAAGGATCTCGCTGTGCAGGCGCTGCACGGTTTTCCGTTCTCGGAACCGATAGGTGACCATATTCGCCGCGGGTTGCAGCGCTTCGATGATGGCGTACATCACAAACTGCAGGAGCTTGTTTCCGGTGGCGTTGACCAGCGCCCTATGGAATCGGACGTCAGATGCGCAGAAGTCCTGGTCGCTGATCTTGGTGTCGGCCTGCGTTTCCAGCTCCGCCTGCATCGCCTTCAGATGGGATGCGTCGCGATTCTGCGCGGCGAGCGTGCAGCACACCATCTCCATTTCCTGTCGGGCTTCGGCGATCTCGTCCAGGGAAAACTCACCGAGGCTGCCAAGCAGCGTGGTG
>CAZXRB010000115.1:325-8548 GCA_964642845.1 uncultured Nitrospira sp. | reverse complement strand
CGAACCGCCCGCCGGTCCGCGACGGGAATGGATCAGCTTCTGCGCGGCTAGGCGCTTGAGAGCTTCGCGAATGGTTGGGCGCGACACACCGAATCGTTTGGCAAGCTCCTCCTCGCTGGGAAGGCGCTCGTCGACCTTCAGGCGTCCGTCCATGATCGCCTCACGAATGCTTTCCGCTATCTGTTTGGCCAGGCTGTCTGTGACCAGGGTAGGGAACTTGAGCGTAGTCATTTCGAATCCTTGTTATCCGGATTGAGTCGCGGTGGAAACGGAGTTTCTGAGTTCAAAGAGCATTTTACCAGTTCCTGCGCGCTTAAACTTTTCATATATACGTTTGACAAATATTAGTTAATGCAATATCGTTGGCTTACGCAAGCACGAGCTCGCCACTAGTGCGATGCGTTGCACACGCCGGAAATCGACGAATCGGGGAGGAAACCCATGGCAGAACAGTTCAACGCGCTGCTGCTCATGCAGCAGGACGGAAAGACCCAATCCACGGTCGCCAAACTCAACGACGATCAGCTGCCCGAGGGCGACGTGCTGCTGGGCGTGGAATTTTCCTCCCTGAACTTCAAGGATGCCCTCGCGATAACTGGCAAGGGCAAGATAGTTCGCGATTTCCCGATGGTGCCGGGTATCGATAGCGCGGGAACGGTGCTGGAGTCGAGATCGCCCAAGTTTCGAACCGGCGACCGGGTGGTGCTGACCGGATGGGGCGTAGGGGAGCGCCATTGGGGCGGTTACAGCCAGCGCCAGCGTGTCCGAAGTGAATGGCTGGTGCCTTTGCCGGATGGCCTCGACAGCTATCGTGCAATGGCTATCGGTACCGCAGGCTTCACCGGAATGCTTTGCGTGATGACGCTGCAGGAGGCCGGCATCACGCCAAAGGACGGACCGGTGCTAGTGACCGGGGCGGCAGGTGGCGTCGGAAGTGTCGCGGTCTCCGTGCTGAGCAAATTGGGATACCGTGTGGCCGCGCTCACCGCACCGGGTCAGGAACACACGCATGACTACCTCAGGACGCTTGGGGCGGCGGAGATCGCAGCTGGCTCGGAGTGGGCCGAACCACCCCGCCCGCTGGAAACGCAGCGATGGGCAGGGGCGGTAGACACCGTCGGCGGAATAGTCCTCGCGCGTGTACTGGCGCAGATGAACTACGGCGGCTGCGTCGCCAACTGCGGACTTGCTGGCAGCGCGGACCTCCCCGCAACCGTGATGCCTTTCATACTGCGTGGCGTGAGTCTGCGGGGCGTAGACTCCGTCATGTGCCCGACAGAGCGGCGGATTGTAGCGTGGAACAGGCTCCTTGCGGACCTCCGGCCGGAGGCCTTGAAGGCTATAACCCGGTGCGTACCGCTCGCCGAAACGCCGGCGTTCGCGCGCGATCTGCTTGCAGGCAAAGTGCGAGGGCGCGTAGTGGTCGATGTAAATGCCTGACTCCCGGGGAATGGTCATGGGCAGTGTTATCCCCTAATTTCCCCCAAAACCGTAGACGGCACGAACTGGGCTTTCCCCACAGGATTTTTTGCTGAAGGTAGGTCCGATGAAGGCGTCGCGGTTTACCGAGTGGCAGATCGTGGCGATTCGGAACGAAGGCGAGCCGGGGCTGCCGGGGTGGCGGAGTTGAAGCGGCTGCTGGAGCTGGTGGCGGAGAGCGCGAAGCGCAAGCGCGTGTACTCGAAGCTCGCCCTGGCCTGGGCCATCAAGGACGAGGTCTTCCGAAGGCTCTGACGCCGCAGGCCGTGCGCGAGGCGAACCCGGTGATCCTGGAGCCGCGGATGAACGCCGTGTGGGCGCTCGATTTCATGCGCGACACGCTCCACAGCGGGGATCGTCGGGGCCTTGAATGTGATCGACGAGGTGAGCCGGGGCGCCATGGGCGTCGAGGCGACGGTGAGCGTGCCTCCCGGCGCGGGCGGTGGTCTTCCTCAACTGGCTGATCGAGGAGTTCGGGCGCCCGCGTGCCATTCGGTGCGATAACGGCCCCGAGCTCAACAGCCAGGCTTTCATCGACTGGGGAAAGGCGCAGGAAATCGAACTGCGCTTCCTCCGGCCGGGCAAGCCCGACCAGAACGCCCACATCGAGCGCTTCAACCGCACACACCGCGAGGAGGTCTTGAGTCCCCACCCGTTCGATTCACTCGATGAGTTGCGCGAGATCACCGAGCAGTGGCGCGAGCGCTACAACGAAATCCGACCGCATGACGCCCTGGGAACCTTTCCGGCAGCGCGTCACCGCGAGCGATCGCTCGCAGCGGGTCCTCCAGTCCAGGACTGCCCATGAGGTGGGGGAGCTTACGATCCGGACACGCGGGTCACGGCCAATGGAAGTGAGCGGCAAGCAGGCGGCCGGCATAATGCATCACCGGGGAGGTCCCGTCCGTCACTTCATGGTGGACGGCAGCCACAGGGTGATCTGAGGGAAAGCGACCAGGACCACCACCAGCAGCAGGTGGGCGACAACGTGCGGCGTCACGCCCCGGAATACTTCCTCCAGAGGCCTTCCGGCACAGCGCGAAACCACGTAGACATTTAAGCCGACCGGGGGCGTCACCAACCCCACCTCCGCCATTACCACGATGACGATTCCAAACCAGATCGTGTCGTAGCCGAGCGCGACTATCACCGGCAGGACGATTGGCACCGTGAGAATCAGGATGGCGATCTGGTCCATGATGAAACCCAGAACCAGATACATCAGGAGAATCAGTAGCAGGATCACCCACGGCTCAACATCGAGGCCCCCGATCCAGGAGACCAGCTTCTGGGTAGATTGGGTTGCGGTGATGAAGTACCCAAAGATGAAGGCGCCAAGGATTATCATCAGGATCATGCAGCTCGTACGCGCGGCTGCAGTCAGCGCGTCCACTGCGCTACGCACGGTCAATCTTCCGGATTTCAGGGCCAAGAGAAACGCGCCGAAAGCGCCGAGCGCGGAAGCCTCGGTTGGTGTGGCGATGCCCGTGTAGATGACTCCGGTGACGGCCATGAACAGAAACAGCATGGGCCCCGCCACGCTCAGCGATTGGAGCTTCTGCACCCAGGTGTGACGCTCCCCCCGGGGCGCGCATTCGGGATCTCGCCACACCAGGTAGAGCACCGTCAGTATGATCACCAGGGCGACGAGCAATCCAGGGATGACCCCGGCGATCAGCAACTGGCCAACACTCTGGTCGGTGATGATGGCGTAAAGCACGATCACCACGCTGGGGGGTATCAGCATGGCGAGGGTCCCCGAGATTGCGACGACGCCGCACGCCATCGCCGGCTCGTACCTGTGCTTGATCATCTCGGGAATGGTGGTGGCCGAGAGGGTGGCCGCCGAGGCCGTGCTGGACCCCGAAATCGCGCCGAACCCTGCCCCGGCTATTGCGGTCGCAATGCCCAGGCCGCCTGGGGCGCGTCCAACCCACACCGAGGCAGCTCGAAAAAGGGAATCAGCCACCTTGCTCACAATGACAAACTGAGCCATGAGAAGAAACATGGGGATCGTGATGAGCTCGAACGCCGAGGTCGCCGAGGCAGGCGTCGTTTCCAGCACCCCGAGAACCATCTGAGTGCCGCCAAGAAGGTAAAGGCCGATCGCGCCCGAGATGCCGAGGGCGAAGGCCACCGGGGTGCCGATGGTCAGCAGCACCAGCAGCAGGATGACGATGCCAAAAACCAGCATCAATGAAGCTCCTCGTTACGCTTGAACGCGGAATCGGATTCTCCCGTCCCATCAGCCGCTTGGGAGCCCAGTGCGATGCAAAGCATTCCTGTTCGAACAAAGTACACGGCCAATCTTAGGAGAATGACACTCACACCCAGCGGCACCATGGCCGAGGAAATCCACGTCGGCCATGGGAAGGCCCCGTCGATCACGCCTTCAATTGACCACTCATGAAAAGCGCGCTTGACGCCCTGCTGAAAGATCAGCGCGAAGAGCACCAGGGAGAGGGCGTAACCGATGCACTCCATGCCCGCGCGCACGCGGGCTGGTACGTAGCGAAACAGGATGTCGACACGCACATGGTGGTCGTAATGCAGGGTATGGGACAGTGACAGGAAAAACAACGCTCCCATCAGATATAGCGTAATCAGCTCGAAGGCCCAATCGAGAGGGCTATTCAGAAAATAGCGCATGCCGACGTCGGTAAGGACGATCAGCATGATCAGGAAAAGAATGACTGCGGCAAAGCGCGACCACACCGTTTCCAGCAGGGTGATGGTCTTGTCTGCGTTCTCTAGCAGGGTCATTGGCCGCTCCCCGACGGGGTCGTTGGATCCGGTCTACAAGGCCGAGGCGGCCTTGGGATCGCTCGGCACTACGTCGGCAATTCCGATGATGCCCTGCCGCGCCATGGACGCGATCTCCGCGTCTCCGATGCCTGCCTCGCGGAGGATCTCCGCCGTGTGTTCGCCCAGGCGGGGTGCCTGGCGCGCGGGTTGAGGCATGCTCCGTGACCAGGATACCGGGACCGCCATGGTGCGGATCCTGCCCTCAGTCGGATGATCGACCATCTGGAAGAAACCGACTTCCTTGAGGTGGGGATCGTCGACGACACTCTCGACGGTATGTAACGGCATGACCGGAATGTCCGCCGCTTCCAGATCCCGGAGCCACTCCGCCGAAGTGCGCGCCCGCAGCGCTTCGGCGAGGATCCTGTAAAGCTCTTGGATATGCTGGGTCCGCAGGGACAGAGTTTTGAAACGTGGATCGTCTTTCAGCTCGGGGCGGCCGGCAAGCTCGAAGAAACGCTGCCAATGCTTGTCGATGTAGGGCATCGCGCAGATGTAGCCGTCCTTCGTCGGGTAAGGCCGTCGCTCGGGCGCGAGCTGTCGGGGATATCCGGTACCGCCGATCGGCGGATCGAAAGTCCAGCCGTAGAGGTGATCCGAAAGTACGAATTCGACCATGCGTTCGAACATTGGCACCATCAGTGCCTGTCCTTCGCCGGTGCGCTCACGGTGGTAAAGGGCTGCGAGGATCGAGTAGGCGGCCGTCATGCCGGCGACGCGATCGGCCAGTGCCGACGGGGCGTACCTGGGCTCGCCGCCCGCGCGCGCTGCGAGGGCGGCAAGGCCGGATGCCCCCTGAATCATGTCGTCGTAGGCCGATTTTCCGGCATACGGTCCGCCCTCGCCGAACCCATGCACCCCGCAATAGATGATTCGCGGGTTGACGGCCGCCACGTCATCGTAGGTCAGACGCAGGCGCGCCATCGAGTCCGGGCGGAGGTTGAAGACGACGACGTCCGCGGTGGCGAGGAGGCGAAGCATCGCCTCCCGGCCTTGTGGTCGCTTTAGATCTATCACTGCGCTGCGCTTGCTTCGGTTCATCTGCAGGAACAGCGGGCCCATGCCGGGATTGCGTCCGGCGCCGTTCTGACGCAGCGTATCGCCGCTTGCGGACTCGACCTTGATGACGTCTGCCCCCATGTCTCCGAGTATCTGGGTCGCGTAGGGGCCCATAACGACGGCGGTCATGTCGACGATGCGAACTCCCTCGAGCGGGCCGGGCATGGGTAGGCTCCTGTTCAGCAGGACCGCGGTGCTGATGTGGTTATTTGTAACGGGCAACCGCTTCGATGTAAGCCTTGAGCACTTCGGAGCCTGGTCGGCCCCGCTTGTCCAGGGTTTGCGCCCATTCCTCGGAAACGGAGGCCATGCTCGTGGCCAGCTCGGCGCGGGCTGCGGGCGGCAGCTCGGTAATCGCGACCCCCGCCTTCCGCAGCTTTTCCTTGTCACCCTCCTCGTCGTTTTCGAGTTGGGCGCAGGCCCGCTTGGTGGTCGCTTCACCGGCCGCGATCATGGCCTTCTGGACGTTCGGTGGCAGCTGCTTCCACTTCGCCTCGCTGATCATGTAAGTGACCAGAAAGCTGCCGAAGTTCTCGCCGACCGTGGCGTACTTGAGCATGGAACCCCAGTCGTAGGCCACCACGGTAGTGAATGGGAAAACGCCGCCGTCGAGCGTCCCCCGGGACAGCGACTGATGAACCTCGGGACTGGCCATCTGCACCGGCACTGCCTTGACCTTGCGCACAGCCTGATCCATGGCGCCGCCGGTGGATCGGAGTTTCATTCCCTCGAACGCCTTGGCCGAATCCAGCGGCCGCTTCACGGAAAATACCTGGTAGGGTTGAAGCGCAACGGCGAAGATGAGCCGGACCCCCGCAGGGGCAAGCTCTTTCTGGGCGAGGAGACCACCGTCCTTGGCAAGATCCCAGTACGCGAGCGTCCCCGGGCAGGATCGGGAGAAGCCTCCAGGCAAGTTCACGACGCCTGAAAGCGGCAGTTTGTCGGACGCGTACGATGGCGCCACGTAGCCCACGTCGATCACACCGGAGAGGGTCAGATTGAGAAGGTCCTTGGCCTTGCCCATCTGCTCTGACGGGTAGTACTCAAACTCGACAGCATCCGCGCTCAGACGCTTCACTTCTTCCATCCAGAACTTCGCGTGCGGCACCATGTAGTGGGTGACGGGGAACGAGTCGGCCACCCGGAGCATCGGTTTCTTGTCCTGGGCAGCAGCAGGTGCGCTGCTCAGGGCGAGGGTAACTGCGATCGCGCCGCCGAGGCAGGCAACGCCAGAAAGGCGAGCAAAGCATTTCATTTCATTCCTCCTCTTTCGATCCGGCGCGGGGCCGGTTTGCTGGCAGTCGCGCTTACGCAGCGCGCCCGGACTTCTTGGACAGGTGGGCCTTATACGCAGTGATCGAGTCCATCGTTTCCTTCTCGGTGAACACGGCAGACCAGACATCCACGCTCATCTCGTTGGCGGTTGCAATGCCATGATTCTGCCAAATCTCGAACATCCGCTTCTGTGCTGCGGTAACTGTACGTGTGAACGGCCGGACTTTGCCAACGACTTCCTTAACGGCGCGGTCCAGTTCGCTTGGCGAGGTCACGCGATTCAGCAGGCCGGCCTGGGCCATGCGCTCGGCGGAGTGGAGGTCGCCCAGCAGCATCATCTCCTTCGCCATGGAGAGGCCGACGTACTGCTGCAGCAATGCGGCATCCAGTGCGGATGGGATGCCAACCTTTATTTCGGGCATGCCGAAAACGGCTGTGGAGGAGGCGATCCGGAGATCGCATGCCATCGCCAACTCGAGTCCTGCGCCGATACACCCTCCGTTGATGGCGGCGATGGTGGGAATGGGCGCCGTACGTACGGCGTTGAGCATCCTTTTCAGAGGTTCGATGAAGGCGCGCGCCGACGATGCGTCCAGGGCCAGGAAGGCGCCCACATCCATTCCGGCGCAAAACGCACGCTCACCTGCGCCGCGGAAGACAATTGCGCAGAGAGAAGGCGGGGCGCTTTCGACCGCGGTCCTGATCGCATTGCAGTCGTCCGACAGCAGTGCGTTGGCCTTAGCGGGGCGTGATATCGTGATCCAGCGCGCGCTTTCCGCATCGCTGACGGTAATGTTTGTGGACATGCTTGATCCTCCCTTGGTGGCGGAGCCATCCCCTACTGCGAGGGGATTACTCTTTCAAAATTTCAATAAAACTCGAAATCTTGCACCGTTGCAAGAAGCTTGACCCCGTGGCGATCGAGCCCAAATCAGCCCGGCAGATACGGTAATGCCATAATCAATATTTGTCAAACGAATAGAGATTTTGGGTTCTTTGATTCGGTCCCGACGGATTGCCTCTGGCAGGTGTCACGTCAAAATGAGTGTGCGTATGCCTACTGTTGGGATCGCCTTCGCTACCTCCCCTGAGACAGACGAGCCGCGACTGAAATGACCGGGACCGTTCGCACCGAGGCGCGGCTTCTGGTGCTGTCGCACCTGATCCGTTTCCTCTTGCCCTACAAGCTCCAGCTCGCCGGAGCTTTTTTCGCGCTGCTGGTGGCGGCGGCGGCTTTCCTGGTGATCGGCCAGGGGCTGCGGCGGGTGATCGACGAGGGCTTCGTCGCGGCCAACCCGCAGGCGCTCAACCAGGCGCTCGCCTGGCTGCTCGTCATCGTCGCCTTCATGGCGGCGGCGGTGTTCTCCCGGTTCTACCTGGTGTCGTGGATCGGCGAGCGGGTGGTGAACGACGTGCGCCGCGCGGTCTACTCGCACCTGCTGCGGCTGTCACCGCGGTTCTTCGAGGACGCCCGCACCGGCGAGATGATCTCGCGCCTGACTGCCGACACCGCGCTGCTGGAAACGGTGGTGGGTACCAGCGTCTCGATGGCGATCCGCAACACGCTGATGGGGGCGGGCGCACCGGGGCGGCGGGCGGCCCCCC
>CAZXRB010000115.1:0-223 GCA_964642845.1 uncultured Nitrospira sp. | reverse complement strand
GGACCGGGTCGCCGACCTGGGCAGCTACGTCGACGAGACGCTGCACGAGATCCGCACCGTGCAGGCCTACGGCCACGAGGCCGCGGACCGGCGCGCGTTCGGCGGGCGCATCGAGGCGGCGTTCGCCACCGCCGTCGCGCGCATCCGGCTGCGCGCGGCGCTGGTGGCGGCGGTGATCCTGCTCACCTTCGGCGCGGTGGGCGTGATCCTCTGGATCGGCGGC